>DATAAF010000028.1:0-28195 GCA_036260255.1 Acidimicrobiales bacterium
GCCGTCGTCGTGGCCGGGACGGCTCTCGAGGCAGGCCGCCAGCGGCGTGTCTCGCCCCATGACCAGCGGCGGCATGGCCTTGGCGATGCGGTCGCCGACCGCGTAGGGGTAGTCGAGCACCCGGGCGGCGTCCCGGACCGCCGCCCGTGCCTTGATCGTCGAGAACGTGACGATCTGGGCGACGTGGTCGGCGCCGTAGCGCTCGGCCGCGTAGCGGATCATCTCGCCGCGGTAGCGCTCGTCGAAGTCCATGTCGATGTCGGGCATCTCCCTGCGCCCGGCGTTGAGGAAGCGCTCGAAGAGAAGCCCGTAGCGGATGGGGTCCAGGTCGACGATGCGCAGGCAGTAGGCCACGCAGCACCCGGCCGCCGACCCCCGGCCGGGCCCCACCCGGATGCCGACCTCGCGGGCGTGGCGGATGAGGTCCCAGACGACGAGGAAGTACGCGGACAGGCCCATGCCGGCGATCACGCCCAGCTCCTGCTCGAGCCGCTCGGCCACCTCGGCGGGGACGTGGTCGCCGTAGCGCTCGGCCGCGCCCGCCAGCGTGAGGTGGCGCAGATAGTCGTCCTCCGACGCGAACCCCTCGGGGATCTCGAAGCGGGGGAGCTCGGGCTTGCCGAACTCGATCTCGACCCGGGCCCGCTCGGCCACCAGCAGGGTGTTGTCGCACGCCTCCGGGAGCTCGCCGAACAGGTGGCGCATCTCCGCCGCCGTCTTCAGGTAGTGCTCGTCCCCCTCGAAGCGGAAACGCTTGGGGTCGTCGATCGACGCGCCCGTCTGCACGCACAGCAGGGCGTCGTGGGCGACGGCATCGGACCGGTGGGTGTAGTGGCTGTCGTTGGTGGCCAGCAGGGGGGCGCCGATGCGCCGGGCGATGTCGACGAGCAGCGGGTTGGTGCGGCGCTGGCTCTCGATGCCGTGGTCCTGGACCTCGACGAAGAGGTTCTCGGGCCCGAACACGTCCTGCAGGCGCCCGGCCAGCCGGAGGGCCTCGGCCTCGTCACCCCGGAGCAGGGCCTGGCACACCACCCCGCCCAGGCACCCGGTGGTGGCCATCACGCCGCGGCGGTGGCGCTCGAGCAGCTCCCAGTCGACCCGGGGCTTGTACCAGTAGCCCGACAGGTAGGCGTCGGACGCCAGCTTGAGGAGGTTCTTGTAGCCGGTGTCGCTCTCGGCCAGCAGGGTCAGGTGGTAGTAGAGCTTCTCCCCCGCACCGCCCTCCCCGCCGGTGTCGTCGAGGCGCCCCCGGCGGAGCGGGCGGTCGAAGCGGCTGCCCCCGGCCATGTAGGCCTCGATGCCGATGATCGGCACCACCCCCCGCCCCCGCGCCGCCTTGTAGAAGTCGAGGACCCCGTACATGTTGCCGTGGTCGGTGATGCCGATGGCCGGCTGGCCGTCGGCGGCGGCGGCGGCGATGACCTCGTCGACCCGCGACGCGCCGTCGAGCATGGAGAACTCGGTGTGCGTGTGCAGGTGGACGAAGCTCCGCTCACCCATCCGGACGCCCCTCGTGTTGACAGCCTGGGGAAAACGACAGCGGTGTAATTCGCCAGGCTAGGAGCGCCGGCCCGCGGGGGTCAATAGTTGCGGCCCGGCCGGCCCGTGGGCGGCGCGCCGGATGACCCGTCCTACCTCTGGGCCTGCTTGCGGAGGTAGTTGTAGATCGTGTCGGTCATGTTCTTGACGCCGTGGACCTTGCGGGCGTGCTCGACGACCTTCGCCTTGAGCTCCTCCTCGCTCCCGGCCCTGATCGTGTAGCCGCAGCCCTCGGCGCCGGCCTTCCGGCAGCTGTGCTCGTACATCTCGTCCCCCTTGGTGTCATCGAAGTGCAGCGCCGCCGTCTTCGTCAAGCATCGCGCACCCCTTACGTATCTGCAGGTGGAGGCCTGCCGGAGATCACAGGTAGGTGCCCGGCCGAGGAGCCTCGGGCACCGGACCGGGCGGCAGGCTGCGGGCCCGCATCTCCTCGAGCTGGGCCCGGGCGGCCATCTGCTGGGAGAAGAGCGTGGCCTGGATGCCGTGGAACAGGCCCTCGAGCCAGCCCACCAGCTGGGCCTGGGCGACGCGCAGCTCGGCCTCACTCGGGGCCGGGCTCTCGAAGGGGGAGCTGAGGCGGGCCAGCTCCTCGCCCAGGTCGTCGGCCAGGCACGCCGACAGCTCCCGCACCGACGTCTCGTAGATCTCCCGCAGCCGCTCGCGGCCGGCCTCGTCGAGCGGCGCCCGCCGCACCTCCTCGAGCAGCTCCTTGGTCATCGCGCCGATGCGCAGGACCTTGGCCGGCGACTCGATCATCTCGCTCGGCGGGCGGGCGTCGGCCGGGCGGCCCTGCTCGGTCGGGACCACCACCTCGTCGTCGGGCGCCCGTCCGGGCGGCGGAGGCGGTCCGGGCGGCGCCGGAGGGGCGCCGCCCGGGCGCACCGGCCCGGGAGGGAACTGGTCGGTCATGCCGTTCGATCCTTCCCCGGCCGGCGCGCCTTCACGCCGCCGCGGCCAGGAGGGGGATCAGCATCTCGGCCGGTGTCAGCGAGCCGTGCCGGCTACGAAGGGTGATGTTCCCGGTGTCGGCGGCGTCGAGGAAGGCGACCGGCTCGTTGGCAGCCAGCACCACGTCACCCAGCCGTCCCTCGAACTCGCCGGGCAGCGGGCCGCCGAACCAGCCCTCGGCCGCCGCCTCCTCCCGCGTCCGCACCCACGCCTGGTCTCCGTGGCAACGGCGGGCCGCCGCCTCGAGGCGATCGCGGCAGCCGGGCCGGGCGTGGAGCCAGCGGAACCGTCCCTCGCCCGACAGCAGGGCGGTGAGCTCGGCCACCTCGCGCCGCAGGGGCACGACACTGTCCCCCACGTCCACCTGCCCGTGGTCGGCGACCACGACGACGGCCGCGCCGGGCGGCAGCACGTCGATCACGTCGGCGACGAGGCGGTCGGTCGCCACCAGCTCGGCGTCGTACATCGACCCCAGCCCGTACTCGTGGGCGACCTTGTCGACGCCGTCGTAGTAGGCGTAGACGAAGGGGGCGCGCTCGGCCAGCAGGGCGCCGACGGTCGCCACGAGGGTCGAGGTCACCCGCCACCCGCAGAACCGGGCGCCGGCCAGGTGGGCGCGGGTGAAGCCGCTCTCGGCGAACTCGGCCCGGGTGACGACGGGCGGCTTGGTCCCGGCGAAGGGCTCGACCGCCTGGAACTGCTCGGGGGGGACGGTCTCGCGGGCGTCCTCGTCGCGAGCCACCGTCCGCCAGCGGAGCACGTTGAGGACCTCGGTGCCGCCGACGCGCACGCGGTAGCCGACCACCCCGTGGCCGGCGGGCGCCGTCCCGGTGGTGAGCGAGGTCAGGGCGGTGGCGGTGGTCGACGGGGCGACGGTGGTGATCGGGCCACCGGCCATCGCCGTCATGGTCGGGGCCAGGTCGGCTCGCTCCTGCAGCTGCTCCCAGCCCAGCCCGTCGAGCGTGAGCAGCACCACCTGCTCGGCCTGGGCCGCCGCCGCTGGGAGCCACGGCAGGGCCCCCCGGCGCCGGGAGAGGATGGCGGGGACGACGGCGTCGACGCACGCCCCTCCGTAGTCGGGCAGCACCAAGCCCGGGTCATCCCCCATCGGGCCACCATAGACCCGCACCCCCGCGGGTCGGCCAGTCCGCCCCCGAGCCGTGCCTCACGCCGTAGCATGGGGGAGGTGAGGGTGTCGACGAGAGGCGACTACGCCAGCCGAGCCTTGCTCTCGCTGGCCCTCCACGCCGACGAAGGTGGCCCGACGTCGGTGCGTGACATCGCCGAGCGCACCGGGCTCCCCCAGCCCTACCTCGAGCAGATCCTCCTCGCCCTCAAGGGGGCGGGCCTGGTGCGCTCGAAGCGGGGGGTGGGCGGCGGGTACGTGCTGGCCCGCTCCCCCGCCGACATCACGCTCGGCCAGATCGTGAGCGCGGTCGACGGCCCCATCGTCGCCGGCGACTTCGGCGAGCCCCACCAGAACGGGGCGTGCGACCACGAGGGCCAGTGCGTGCTGCTGAGCGTCTGGGCCGACGTGGGCGAGCACATGCGCCAGCACCTCGACTCCTTCACCCTGGCCGACATGCTGGCAAGAGCACGAGGCCCCGCCCCCAAGACTGAGCCGGCCGCCTCTACTCCTTCCCGCGCCTAAACGACCGTAGGCCCGGCCTAGTTAGGCAGCGCCCGCCGGAGGCGTCCGGGGTGGCGCGAAGGGAGGGGCCCCCATGGGGGAGGGGGCCCCATGGGGAGGGACCCTGAGCGACAGGACCCCGGACGCCGGGCGCGCGCCCTACTCAGGCCGGGTCGGGGGGTCGTTCGCCCTCTCCTTCTCCTCCGGGCGCAGGCCGCGCACGGGCGTGTCGGGGGGGAACTTGGCCGACGGTCCCACGTCGACGAGGCGCACGTCGGGCGCCCGGGCCAGGGCCTGCAGCTCGGTGGCCGGCCCCCGCACCGTCAGCCCGAAGACGTGGGCCCCGTCGGGCTTCACGCTGTCGATGAGCTTGGTGAGGCGGGCGACCTCCTCCTCGTAGAACGCCTTGAACTGGGGGTCGTCGACGGTGGGCAGCAGCCGCTGGATCTCCTCACGCTCGCTGCGGTTGGCCCCGACCTGCCCGTTCACCCAGTCGGCCATCGGGCCGGTGACCACCGACGGGGAGCCGCCGGGAGCGGCGGCCAGCAGGTTGACGACGTGCAGGCGACCGATCGCCGCCCGCGCCTCGGGCTCGGTCATGTACCGCCCCAGAGAGACGACCGCGACCCGGTCGCCCTTGGCGGTGGCGAGGGCCTGGGCCCGGGCGGCGGAGTAGGCGGCGATCTCCTCGCCGGGAAACGGGCCGATGCCGTCGGCCGTGGGGCCCGCCTCCTCGGTCGACTCGGCGCCGGCGACGTCCCGCCGGTTGGTCGGGTCGTCGCTGCGACCGAAGGTCACGGCCACCAGCCCGCCCAGCCCGACGACGACGAGGCTGATGGCGAACAGGAGCAGCGAGCGGCGGACCTTGCGGTCCTCGTCGTCCCGGCCGGGCGGCGGGACGGGCCGGACGGGGTCAGTTGAGATGCTCACGCACGTCCTCCAGGTCCGGGGGGAGCGGCGACGAGTACCGCTGGCGTGCACCCGTTGCCGGATGGTCGAAGCCGAGCTCGAAGGCGTGCAAGAACGGCCGATCCACCCGTAGCGACGGGCGAGCCCCACCATACCGGCTGTCGCCCACCACGGGGTGTCCGATGGCCGCCAGGTGGACGCGGATCTGGTGGGTGCGCCCCGTCTCCAGCCAGCACTCGAGAAGCGTGACGGGTGCCGGGCTGTCGTAGCGGCCGGCGACCCGGTAGTGCGTGCGCGCCTCCCGCCCACCGGCGGAGACGGCCATCTGGGTGCGGTCACGCGCCGCCCGCCCCACCGGCGCGTCGACGACGCCGGCCGGTGCCTCGAGCCATCCCCACACCAGCGCCAGGTACCGGCGCTCGACCGTGCGGGCGGTCAGTTGGGCGACGAGCGACGAGTAGGCGAGGGCGCTGCGGGCCACCACCAGCAGGCCGGACGTTCCGGCGTCGAGGCGCTGGACGATGCCGGGGCGGGTGGGGTCGCCCACGCCGGCGATCTCCGGCCACCGGCCCAGCAGGCCGTGGACCAGGGTGCCGGTGACGTGACCGGCGCCCGGGTGCACGACCAGGCCGGCGGGCTTGTCCACCACGATCACGTGGTCGTCGACCGCCACCACGGGGACGAGCACGCCTGGGTCGGGGACGAGAGAGCCGGCGTCCTCGGCCTCGGGAAGGTCGACCTCCACCACCTCGCCCGCGACCAGCCGGCGCGACCGCACCAGCACCGGCGCCCCGTCCACCCGCACGCCCCCGGCGGCGACCACGCCGGCGGCATCCGCCCGGGGGACCCCCCACAGGAGAGACACCACCCGGTCGAGGCGCTCGCCGTCGAGCGCCGGGGGGACCTCCGCCCGCCGCTCGCCGGTCAACGGCTCCGCCATCCCGACCAGAGCAGGGCCACGCACCCGCAGGTGATGGCGGCGTCGGCCAGGTTGAACACCGGCCACCAGCGCAGGTCGACGAAGTCGACGACCGCCCCTCGGAGCAGGCCGGGCGAGCGGAACAGGCGGTCGGCCAGGTTCCCGAAGGCGCCGCCGACCACCAGCCCGGCGGCGGTGGCGAGGAAGGGGCTGCGGGTGACGTCCCCCCTGGCCACCAGCACGATGACCAGCACGAGGGCGCCGACGGCCAGGAAGGGCACGAAGGCGCCGCCCAGGCCGAAGGCGGCGGCCGAGTTGTAGGTGAGGGCCAGCCGCACCGCGCCCACGAGTCGGATGGGGCCGTCCTCCAGGGCGGCCAGGGCCCACGCCTTGGTGAGCTGGTCGGCCGCCACCACCGCGGCGGCCACCGCGACGACCAGCCCGGTGCGCCGGCGAGGGACAGCGTCGACCGAGTCGGTGGGGCTCAGGCCCCGACCGGCGTCGGGGTGGTCCTGCTCGGGGGCGTCAGCGACGCGACAGCCCCCCGCTCTTGCAGCCGACGCACAGCGTGGCGTAGGGCAGCGCCTTCAGGCGGGCCTTGGGGATCGGCTGGCCGCACCCCTCGCACGTGCCGTAGGTCCCGGCGTCGAGCTTGGCCAGGGCCCGGTCGATCTCCTCGACCGCGGACAGGGCCTGGGCCGACAGCGCCAGGTCGCGCTCGCGCTCGACGTTCAGCGTGCCGCCCTCGCCCGACTCCTCGTCGAACTGGGTGTCGCCCGGCTCCATCTCCTCGGCCAGCTGGGCGGCCTCCGCCCGCAGCGCCTCGGCCTGCCGGAGGGACGCCTCCCGCTCGGCGACGAGCAGGGCGCGTTGCTCCTCGAAGAAGCGGTCGGGAGAGGGGGGGCCGCCCTTGGCGCCCTTGGCCGAGGATTTGCCCGGAGCCGCCTTGGGTCTGGCCTTGGCCGACGTGGCGCTCGACCGGCCGGAGGGGGTGGCGCGGCCCCCCGACCGGGACGCGGCCGAGCCCTTGGGCGCGGCCTTGCCCCGCGCGGGCGCGGCCTCGGAAGCAGGTGCGACGGCGGCCTTCGACGACTTGGGCATGGCGGTGGGACTCTCGGGTGGGGGGCTGGAAGGGAGCGAATTTTACCAGGCAACCGCTTCTCAACGGTGGCCGATTTGGCGGTTCTCCGGGCCCTGTCCGGGCGCCCCCTCGGCCACCGCCCGTTCGAGCCGGCGCCGGAACTCGTCGAGGTCGACGCCGACCAGCCGGTACTGCTTCGAGCGGCTGCCGGCCCCGGCGACCAGCTCCACCTGGGTCGGCCCGAACGTCTCCCGGAGCAGGGCGGCGCAGGCGTCGTTGGCCCTTCCCCGCTCGGGCGGCGCCGCCACCCGAACCTTGAGCGCCGTGCCGTGGCGGCCGACGGCCGCCGTCCGCCCGGCGCCCGGCTGCACGTGCACGTTGAGCACCACCGCCTCGTCCCCCGCCGTTCGGTAGAGCTCGTCGATGCCTCGGCGGCGGGCACGCGGGACCTCCGGACCACGCCCGCCCCCGGCGGGGGCCCCGACCCCGCCGGCCTGCACGTCTTCTGCCACGAGTAAACCCCTGCCGGTCGAGCCGAAGTGGCCCGTATCGTAGGTGGGCATGGCCTTCGGCCCCGTCAGCCCGTCCGTCGACCTGCCCGCCCTGGAGCAGCGGGTGCTCGAACGGTGGCGGGTCGCCGTCCTCCCCGCCCAGGTGGCGCGGCGGCGGGCTGGGGCGACGCCGTGGATCTTCTACGAGGGCCCGCCCACCGCCAATGGGCGTCCCGGCCTCCACCACGTGTGGGCCCGGGCGTTCAAGGACCTCTTCCCCCGGTTCCGCACCATGCGGGGCTACGACGTCCCCCGCAAGGGCGGGTGGGACTGCCACGGGCTGCCGGTGGAGCTCGAGGTGGAGAAGGAGCTGGGGTTCAACCGCAAGGGCCAGATCGAGGAATACGGGATCGACCGCTTCAACCAGCGGTGCCGGGAGTCGGTCCGCCGGTACGTCGCCGACTGGGCCGCCCTCACCGAGCGGTTGGGCGTCTGGATCGACACCGACGACGCCTACTGGACGATGTCCAACGACTACGTCGAGTCGGTGTGGTGGCTGGTCAAGCAGCTGTTCGAGGCCGGCCTGCTCTACGAGGGCCACCGGGTCAGCCCCTACTGCCCACGCTGCGGCACGGCGCTCTCGTCCCACGAGCTGGGCCAGCCGGGCGCCTACCAGGAGATCACCGACCTCTCCGCCTACGTGCGCTTCCCGCTGGTCGACGCCGACGCCGACCTCGTCGTGTGGACGACGACACCATGGACGCTCATCTCCAACACCGCCGCCGCCGTCGGCCCCGACCTGGAGTACGTGCAGGTCGCCGACCCGGCGGGCGGGCGCGACCTCGTGCTGGCGGCCGCCCGGGTGGCCGACGTGGTGGGCGACGCGGCCACCGCCGAGGTGCGGGCCCGGTTCACCGGTGAGGAGCTGGCCGGGCGCCGCTACCGGCGGCCGTTCGAGTTCCTCGAGATGGACGAGCGGGGGGGCCGGGTGGTCACCGCCGGCTTCGTGGCCACCGACGAGGGCACGGGCATCGTCCACCTCGCTCCGGCCTTCGGCGCCGACGACATGGAGGCGGGGCGGGAGTGGGGCCTGCCCGTCGTCAACCCGGTGGACGCCTCGGGCACGTTCGACGCCCGGGTGACGCCCTGGGCGGGGCGGGCGGTGAAGGAGACCGACCCCGACATCGTGGCCGACCTGCGGGCCCGGGGCCTGCTCGTCCGCGAGCAGCCGTACCTCCACGCCTACCCGCACTGCTGGCGCTGCGGCACGCCCCTCATCTACTGGGCCAAGAACTCGTGGTTCGTGCGGACGTCGGAGCGGCGGGCCGACCTCCTGCGGGAGAACGAGCGCGTCAACTGGTACCCCGAGCACATCAAGTGGGGGCGCTTCGGCGACTGGCTGGAGAACAACGTCGACTGGGCCCTGTCCCGCGACCGCTATTGGGGCACCCCGCTGCCCATCTGGCGCTGCCCCGCCGGCCACGACACGTGCGTCGCCTCGTTGGCCGAGCTGTCGGAGCTGGCGGGGCGGGACCTGAGCGACCTCGACCTGCACCGGCCCTTCGTCGACGAGGTCGAGCTGGCCTGTCCCGAGCCCGGGTGCGGGCGCCCGGCCCGGCGGGTCGGGCCAGTCCTCGACGCCTGGTTCGACTCCGGCGCCATGCCCTCGGCCCAGCACCACCACCCCTTCGCGGCGGACGGGACGTTCGAGCGCCAGTTCCCCGCCGACTTCATCTGCGAGGCCATCGACCAGACGCGGGGGTGGTTCTACTCCCTGCTGGCGGTCAACACGCTGGTCTTCGGGAGCACCCCCTACCGCAACGTGGTGTGCCTGGCCCACATCGTCGACCAGGACGGCCAGAAGATGTCCAAGAGCAGGGGCAACGTCATCGACCCCTGGGACGTCACGTCGGCGTTCGGCGCCGACGCCCTGCGCTGGTACTTCTTCTCGGCCGGGTCGCCCTGGACCAGCCGCCGGGTCTACGAGGAGGGCATCCGGGAGGCCGCCCGCACGACGCTCGTCACCCTCTGGAACGTCTACTACTTCTTCGCGACCTACGCCGACATCGACGGGTGGAGGCCGCCGGCCGAGCCCGTCGAGGAGCCGGCTGCGCCCACCCACGTGCTCGACCGCTGGGTGCTGGCCCGCCTGGGCGCCACCGTCGAGGCGGTCACCACCGGCCTCGACGGCTTCGACGCCCTGGGCGCCGCCACCGCCCTCCACCACTTCGTCGACGAGCTCTCGAACTGGTACGTGCGGCGGTCGCGGCCCCGGTTCTGGAAGTCGTCGGACGCCGCCGCCCACGCCACCCTGCACCGCTGCCTGGTGGTGACCGCCCAGCTGCTGGCGCCGTTCTGCCCTTTCCTCGCCGACGAGATCTACGTCACCCTCACCGGCGAGGAGTCGGTGCACCTCTCCGACTGGCCCGAGGCCCCGCCGGCGGCGGCCGGCGACGAGGCGATCTCCGCAGAGATGGACGCCGCCATCCGCCTGGTCGGCCTCGGGCGCACGGCCCGGGCGGAGGCCAAGATGCGGGTGCGCCAGCCCCTGCGGCGGGCGCTGCTGCTGCACCCGGGTGCCGCCCTGTCGGAGGAGGTGCGGGCCGAGATCGCCTCCGAGCTCAACGTCAAGGCGCTGGAGGACGTGTCCAGCCTGGCCGAGCTCATGACCTGGCGGGTGGTCCCCAACTTCCGGGTGCTGGGCCCTCGCCTGGGACCGAAGGTCAACGCGGTCAAGGCCGCGCTGGCCGAAGCCGACGGCGCCGAGGTGCGCAAGGCCCTCGAGGCCCAGGGCTGGGTCGAGGTGGCGGGCGAGCGCCTCGGGCCCGGGGACGTGGAGATCCGGGCCGACCGCCACGAGGAGCTCGCCCTCGCCCAGGACGGCGGGTGGGCGGTGGCCCTCGACCTCGAGCTCGACCGCGACCTGGAGGACGAGGGGACGGCCCGGGAGCTGGTGCGGGCCCTCAACGAGCTGCGCAAGCGCCTCGACCTGGCCCTCACCGACCGCGTCGCCCTGCGGGTCTGGGCTGGGGGACCCCGCCTACGGTCGGCGGTCGACGCCCACCGCAGCTGGATCGCCGACGAGGTGCTGGCCACCGAGCTGGTGCTGGCGGACGACGGCGCCCCGGTCGCCGACGGGTCGGCCCACGAGGTCGAGGTGGACGGCGAGGTGGCGGCGGTCGAGCTGTCGGTGGTCAGCCGGGGCGGCTGAGATCCCTTCTGGCGCGCTCAGCGGTTGATTTCCAGCCGTTTTCGTCACCCAATTCGCTGGGCGTCAGATCCGCTTGGCGGTCTTCTTGGTGGTGCGGGCCTTCTTGACCGCGGGCGCCTTTGCCGCCCGGCCGCGGGCGGCGGGCGCCTTGGCGACGGCGGCCTTCTTGCCCACGCCCTTCTTGGCGGCGGCCGCCTTCTTCACCGGTGCCGCGGTCTTGGCCGCCGCCCGGGTGCGGGCGGCGGGCGCCTTGGCCGTCTTCTTCGCCCCGGCCGCCCGCTTGGTGGTGGGCGCCTTGGCCGTCCGACCGCCGGCACGGGCACCGGCGCGCGCCCGGGCGCCCCGGCCGGACGGCACGACGATCGGCTCGGGCTCGATCTCGCCGGGCTCGCCCTCCTCCGGGCCGGCGTCCTCGAGCAGGCGGTCGATGCGGTGCAGGATCATCGCCCGCCGGGCGCCCGCCTGCTCTCGCTCGCGCACCGCCTCGAGCTCGTCGGCGCTGAGGTCGTTGAGCCGCCCGAGGATGTCCAGCGCCCGCAGGTCGTCGTAGTCGGGGATCGGGAACTCGCCCGCCCGGGCGGCCCGGCGCAGCGGGACGGCGGGCGCCGGCTCCGGCTCGGGCAAGGGCTCGGCCTCGGGCTCGGGGACGGCCGCGGCCGCCACCTCCGGCTCCTCCTCCTCCTCCTCGGCCGTCCAGCCCTCGTCTTCGGCGCCCCAGCCCTCGGCCTGTCGGGACTGCAGCTCGTCGTCGATCCGGCTCAGGATCATGAACCGGTTCTTGCCCGCCTGCTCCCGCCGGCGGACGGCGTCCAGCTGGTGCTCGTCGAGCTCGGCGAGGATGGGCAGGATCTCGGTGGCCCGGAGCCGGTCGTAGTCGTGGATCGGGAACCCGTCGTCCACGCCGACGGCCTCCTCGACCTCCACTTGGTCGAGCTGCTCGGTGCGGTCGGACACCGCCGTGCCGGCGGCGGCCCGCCCGCCGGCGCGGCCCCCCCCGGCGAGGACCGGCTCCCGCTCCGGGGGCGGGGATGGCGGGGATGGTGGAGCGGGCGGGGCCGACACTTGGGTCGTCTCGGCCGCCGAGGGCGCCGGAGCCGGCGGCGGGGGCGCGCCCTGAGCGGCGGGGCGGGCCGCAGGGCCGGCGGCGGGGCGGGCCTCGGGGCGCCCGCGCAGGACGGCGATCACCAGGACGATGCCGGCCAGCACGCTGCACGCGATCGAGACGTAGATGATGCCGAGCCCCGACTGGAGCAACCCGATCACCAGGGCGATGGCCGCCACCACGACGAGGACGAAGCTCACCAGAACCACGAAGTCACCATCCGTTCCGTCTGTCGAAGGAGGAACACCCGAGGTGACCGAGATGTCCCACCGGAGATGCTAACCGGCCGGGTACGGCGGCGGGCCGGTCAGGCCCGGGCGCAGACCGCGTTCTGGAGGATGATCACCAACATGAACACGATGATCGGCGAGAGGTCGAGGCCCATGCCCCCCATGCCGATCGGCGGGATGACCTTGCGCAGCGGCGCCAGCACCGGCTCGGTGATGGCGTAGACGACGCTGAACACCGAGGCCATGCCGGACCCCGGCGAGATCGGGAACCACGACAGCACCACCCGGCCGATGAGGATCAGGAAGTACGCCTGCAGCAGGCGGCAGAGGAGAAGGGCGATCATGGCTCCGGAGCGGAGGCGTTACGAGCGGTAGAGGCCGCGCTCCTGCAGGCGCCTCTTCTCCTCGGGGGGCACCTCCACGTTGGACGGCGTCAGCAGGAACACCTGCTCGGCCACCCGCTCCATCTGCCCGCCGAGGCCGTAGGTGAGCCCGCTGGCGAAGTCGATCAGCCGCCGGGACAGCTCGCGGTTCACGCCCTGGAGGTTGACGATCACCGGCTGGTTGGCCTTGAACTTGTCACCGATCTCCTGGGCGTCGTTGAACCCGCCGGGCGCGACCAGGTGGACCTTGGGCTGCTGGGCGGTGCTCACCGCCCGCACCACCGCCGGGCGCTGGATGGTGATCCCGGTGTCGTGCTGCGGCTCCCGAGGCTCGCGGGGGAGGGTGCGCACGCCGGCGGATGCCGGCTCGGGCTCGTAGGCGGGCTCGGACACGGCGGCGCGACGGGGAGCCGGCTTGGCCGTTGCCGGGGCAGGCTCCTCGTAGGGCTCGTAGTCCTCGTACTCCTCGTCGTCGACGAGGCCGAGGTAGACCATCGTTCGTCGCCAGACCGATGCCATCGGTGCCTCCGGTGCCTCCTTGGCCTGCCCAGCCTATCGTCGCAGGTCGGGGGCGGGACTGCGAGGACCGAACAGCGCCCGACCCACGCGCACCATCGTCGCCCCCTCCTGCACGGCCACCTCCAGGTCGTCGCTCATCCCCATCGACCGCTCGGCCAGCCCGAGCTCGTCGGCCAGGGCGGCGAGCTGGCGGAAGCCGGCCCGGGCCGCCTCCGGCGGGCCGGCGGGCCCCATCGCCATGAGACCCGCGACGCCCAGGCCCAGCGCGCCAAGGTCGTCGACCAGCGCCCCGGTCTCGTCCGGGCGGCACCCGTTCTTGGCCGCCTCGCCGCTCACGTTGACCTGCACCAGCACCGACGCCCCCGGCGCCCGACGGGCGATCTCGACGCCCGCCGCCTGGCGGTCGACCCCCTGCCACAGGTGCACGACGCCGGCGATCGACCGCACCTTCCTGCGCTGGACGTGGCCCAGGAAGTGCCACCGAGGGGCCGGTGCCCGACCTGCCGCCGCCTCGTGCTTGGCCAGCAGCTCGCCGGCGTAGTTCTCGCCCAGGTCGACGACCCCGGCGGCCAGCGCCGCCGCCACCGCCTCCGGCCCGTGCCCCTTGGTGACGGCGACCAGGGTGACCGCGTCGGGGTCGGCGCCGGCGGCGGCGACGCGCTCGCGGACGCGCGCCAGTCGTTCGGCCACCGCCGCCCCGTCGAGCACCGGCCGCTCCGTCACGAGGAGGGGTCCCAACCGCGCCGCTCGCCGTGCCCGGTCACCGCCACACGACCATGGCCTGGCGCTGGTTGTCGCGCCGGGCCCGCCACGACCAGTAGCCCGGCGAGCAGGCGGTGCACCGGCCCACCACCTCGACCCGCCCGACGCCGGCCCCGGCCAGGGCGGCCCGGGCCCCGGCGACGAGGTCGAGGGCGGGGCGCCCGTCGGTCGTGCGGGCCCGCACCTCGGGACCGACCGAGGCGGCGACCCTTTCCAGGTCCTCGGCGCCGAACTCGTAGCAGCGGGCCTCGATGCACGGGCCGATCACCGCGCTGACCGCACCGGCCCCCAGCGCGGCCATGGCCTCGACCGTGCGCTCGAGCACCCCCGCAAGCAGGCCGCCCCAGCCGGCGTGGGCGGCGCCGAGCACGCCCTCGGGGCTGGCCAGGGCCACCGGTGCGCAGTCGGCGGTGAGCACGGCCAGGGCGCAGCCGCTCGCCGCCGTCACCGCCGCGTCGGCCCGGGTGCCCGCGCCCTCCCCGGGCTGGCGCACGGTGACCACCGTGTCGCCGTGCACCTGGCGCAGCCACGTCCAGGGAAGGTCGAGCACGGCCCGGCGCCGGGCCGCCACCTCGGGCGAGACCTCGTGGACGTAGGCCCCGCCGTGGCCCATGTCGCCCTCCCCCCGCCCGGTGAAGCGGGCCCATCCGCCGCCGGGCAAGGCGACGGTCAGCGGCGGGTCGGGGACGCCGACGGCGGCCAGGCGCTACCTCAGGAACGAGGGGACGTCGAACTCGTCCTCGTCGTCGATGTCGAGGGGGCCGCCGCTCTTTGCGAACAGGTCGTCGTCCTCGTTCAGCCCGAGGGACGAGGTGGCCGCCGCCTCCGCCCGCGCGTCCGTGGGCTCCTCCCAGCGGTCGAACCCGGCGGCGATGACCGTGACCCGCACCTCGTCGCCGAGGGCGTCGTCGATCACCATGCCGGCGATGATGTTGGCGTCGGGGTGGGCGACGTCGTGGATGATCTCGGCCGCCTCGTTCACCTCGAACAGCCCCAGGTCGCTCCCGCCCGAGATGTTGAGCAGGATGCCCCTGGCGCCCTCGATGGACGACTCGAGCAGCGGGCTGGAGATGGCGGCCCGGGCGGCGTTGAGAGCCCGGCCCTCGCCCGAGGCGTAGCCGATGCCCATGAGGGCCGACCCGGCGTTGTGCATGACCATCTTCACGTCGGCGAAATCGGTGTTGATGAGGCCGGGGGTGTTGATGAGGTCGGTGATGCCCTGGACGCCCTGGAGGAGCACCTCGTCGGCCATCTTGAAGGCGTTGAGGGCCGACGTCTTCTCGTTGGACACCGAAAGCAGGCGGTCGTTGGGGATGACGATGAGGGTGTCGACCTTCTCCCTGAGGGTGACGATGCCCGCCTCCGCCTGCACCGCCCGCTTGCGCCCCTCGAAGGAGAACGGCCGGGTGACCACGCCGACGGTGAGGGCACCCAGCGACTTGGCGATCTCGGCGACCACGGGCGCCCCGCCGGTGCCCGTGCCGCCCCCCTTACCGGCGGTGATGAACACCATGTCCGAGCCCTTGAGGACCTCCTCGATCTCGTCGCGGTGGGCCTCGGCCGCCTGGCGGCCCACCTCCGGGTCGCTCCCCGCCCCGAGGCCCCGGGTGAGCTCGCGGCCGATGTCGAGCTTGACGTCGGCGTCGCTCATGAGGAGCGCCTGTGCGTCGGTGTTGACGGCGATGAACTCCACGCCCTTCAGCCCGGCGTCGATCATCCGGTTGACGGCGTTGACGCCACCGCCCCCGATGCCGACGACCTTGATGACCGCAAGGTAGTTCTGCGGTGCGCCGATCATCGTCTGCCCTCCATGGTCGTGCCGAGCGGCCATCGAACGTGACCGGCTGCGGGCATCCTGAGAGGCCGACCGGCTGCGGTACGTGCCCGACCTCACCAGCCTCTACCTCCACTACAGGTTTAGAGTTATGTCAACCTGTTCTTGGGGTCGAAACTTTAGTGGCGTGTCACCGCCGAGTCAAGACAGGGGTGGCGGGATCTCGGACGTCCAGGGTGGCGACCGTCCGGGGGTCCACCGTCCGCAGCACCGTGCGCACCGACCGCAGCTTGTCCTCGAGGGCGTCGGGCGGCCCCAGGCCCACCACGCCGCTGGGCCGCAGGCGCAGCTCCACCCCCTCCGGGGCGATCGCCACCGCCGCCACCCGCGGGCCCAGATGGGGCCCCAGCGCCCCTGCGACCACCAGCGCCGGGGCGGCCCGCGGGCCGAGCGAACTCCCCGGCACCCCCGCGGCGGGGACGCCGTCGAGGGTGGCCAGGCCCGGCGGCGGCTCGGGCACCCGTTCCAACACCCGTCCGGACAGGTCCAACAGCGCCCAGCCGCCCGCGTCGTCCCTGGTCACGGCCACCGGCGCCCGCTCGACGACCCGGATCCGTACGGTGGCCGGCCACTGGCGGCGGACGGTGGCCCGCAGCACCCAGGGGAGACCGCGCACCCGGCGGGCCGCCCCCCCCTCGTCGACGTCGAGCATGGCCTCGCCCCGGCCCACGCCGGCGGCCGCCTGCACCGCCGGAGCGCCGGTCTGAGCGGCCCCTTCCACGACGACCCGGTCGACGTCGAGCAGCGGCGACCGGGTCGCCCCCCATCCGCCGGCGGCGGCGGCGCCGAGCGCCACCCCGGCGACCAGGGCCCGGAGGCGGCGCCGCCCCGCCGAGCGGGTGACGGCGATGCGCCGCTCCCTGAAGCGGGGGTCGATCGGCGCTCGACCGGGCCCCGGCGGCAACGTCGGCGCCTGTGTCATGGCCTCAACCTTTGGTCGAGGGTTACCGCGACCAGCACGTTCATCTCTCCTCGAGGGTCGGGAAGCCGACCTGGTGGAGCTCGAGACGCAGGTCGACACCGGTGCGCTCGGCCACGAGCCGGCGCACCTCGGCGATCAGGGCGGCCACGTCGTCGGCCGAGCCGTCGGCGTCCACCTGCACGAAGTTGGCATGCTTCGGTGACACGTACGCGGATCCCCGGCGATAGCCCTTCAGGCCAGCGGCCTCGATGAGCCGGCCGGCCGAGTCGCCGGGCGGGTTGGTGAACACCGACCCGGCGTTGCTCCCGCCCGGCTGGTGCTCGCGCCGCCAGCGCACGATCTCGGCGATCTCCGCCTCCGAGGCGGCCCGGTCGCCCGCGGCGAGGGAGAAGCGGGCGGCGGTGACCACGTGGGCCGGCGTCAGGGCGGAGCTGCGGTAGCCGAGGGCGAGGCGGTCGGCCGCGACCTGGCCGTGGAGGTCGTTCCCCTCCAGCGCCACCACCCGCGCCCACACCAGGCTGCGGCTGACGTCCGAGCCGTGGCCACCGGCGTTCATGCGGACCGCCCCGCCGACCGAGCCGGGTACGCCGACCGCCCACTCGAGGCCGGTCAGGGCGGCGGCGGCGGTCCGCCGGGCCAGCACCGGGAGGCTCACCGCCGCCCCCGCGGTGACCTCGGTGCCGTCGATCTCGATGCCGGCGAACCGCTCCCCCAGCACGACGGCCAGGCCCGGGAACCCGCGATCGGCCACCAACAGGTTCGAGCCCCGGCCCACGACGAGGACGGGGACGCCCGTCTCGGTGACCGCCCGGCGGGCCACGGCGAGGTCCTCCTCGTCGCGCGCCTCCAGGTACAGGGCGGCCGGCCCCCCCACCCGATAGGTGGTCAGGGGGCCCAGGGGCACGTCCCGCCGGGCCCGGGAGCCGAGCAGGGCGGCGGCCGCCTCGAGAGCCGCCGGAGCGCTCCGGCCGCTCACCCGCCGACCGTCCCCAGCAGCTCGTCGGGCAAGGTGGTGACGTCGCCCGCCCCCAGGGTGAGGCACAGGTCGCCGGGGCGCAGCCGGGCCCGCAGGTAGGCGACCACGTCCCCCCGCCCGGGCAGCCAGGCCACCTGTTGGGTCGGGCGGGCCTCGAGCACGGCGTCGACGATCAGCTTGCCGGTCACCCCCGGGCGGGGCGCCTCGCCGGCGCCGTACACGTCGGTGACGACGAGGAGGTCGGCCCCACAGAAAGCGGTGGCGAAGTCCCGCCAGAGCGCCTCCGTGCGGCTGTAGCGGTGGGGCTGGAAGACGCAGACGACCCGGCGCCACCCCCCGCCCCTCGCCGCCGTCACCGCCGCCGCCACCTTGGCGGGCAGGTGGGCGTAGTCGTCGACGAAGGTGACACCCCCCGCCTCGCCCCGGTGCTGGAAGCGCCGGGCCACCCCCGGGTAGCGGGCGAGGGAGGCGGCCACCGCCTCGAACGGGGCCCCGGCGAGCAGCGCGGCGGCGACCGCGGCGGTGGCATTGAGGGCGTTGTGCAGGCCGGGCAGGGGCAGGCGGACCGGCCCCAGCCGCGAGCCCCCGTGCTCGACGGCGAAGGTCACCGCCGCCGGTCCCAGCTTCACGTCCACCGCCCGGAATTGGGCGCCCTCCTCCGTGCCGTAGGTCAGGGCGCCGGCGGCGGCGCCCAGCCGGGCGGCCACCTGGTCGTCGGCGCAGGCCAGGGCGGGGCCGGAGGCCCTGTCGAGGAAGCGCCCGAAGGCTTCGGTGAGGGCGTCGAAGCCGCCCCAGTGCTCGAGGTGGTCGGGGGCGACGCTCGTCACGACCGCGATCTCGGGTGACAGGCGGAGGAAGGTGCCGTCGCTCTCGTCCGCCTCCACCACCAGCCACTCGCCGTCGCTCCAACGGGCGCCGGTCCCCAGCCCGCCGATGAGCCCCCCGACGAGGAACGACGGGGCCAGGCCGGCGCCGTCGAGGGCGGTCGCGAGCATCGCCGACGTCGTCGTCTTGCCGTGCGTGCCGGACACCGCGATCGTCCGCCGCCCGGCCGCCACTGCCGACAAGAGGTCGGCGCGCGACAGCACGGGGAGCCCGGCGGCCCGCGCCGCCACCACCTCGGGGTTGTCCGGCGGGACGGCCGTGGACATGGCGACCGCCTCGGCGTCGCCGACGTGCTCGGCGCCGTGGCCCACCGCCGCCCGCACGCCCAGCCGGCGGAGGCGTTCGAGCACCGGGGTGGCAGCCAGGTCGCTCCCCGACACCCGGTGGCCCATGGCGACCAGCACCTCGGCCAGGGCGCTCATCCCCGCGCCGCCGATCCCGACGACGTGGACCCGGCGGGGGCGGGTCAGGTCGAACGCTGGCGGAGGCGCGGGCGCCGGCGTCGCCGCCCGCGACGCCGGCGCCTCGTGCTCAGCCACGGCGGGCGTGCCGTTCGACCAGGGCGGCCACCTGCTGGGCGGCGTCGCGCCGGGCCACCACCGCCGCCGCCTCCGACATGGCCTGGAGCCGGTCGGGGGCGCCCAGCAGGGCGTCGACCTCGGCGGCCAGGCGGGCGCCGTCCAGCTCGGCGTCGGGGACCAGGACCGCCGCACCCGCCTCGGCGAGGTGGCGGGCGTTCGCCGTCTGGTGGTCGCCCGGCGCGCCGGGCAGCGGCACGAGCACCGCCGGCAGGCCGACCACCGCCAGCTCCGCGACCGTCGTCGCCCCCGCCCGGCACACGGCCAGGTCGGCGGCCGCCAGCACCAGGTCCATGCGGTCTTCGTACTCGACCGGCTCGTAGGCCACCCCTCCCGCGGGCAGCTGGGGGACGGCGTCCTGCACCATCTTCCAGTCCCGCCGCCCGACGACGTGGCGGACGGCCAGGTCGCCTCGGCCGGCCCAGCGCTCCAGGGCGGACAGCAGGGCGAAGTTGATGCGGCGGGCGCCCAGCGAACCGCCGAAGACGGCCAGGGCCTGGCGGTCGTGGGGCAGGCCCAGGGCCCGGCGGGCGGAGTCGCGGTCGCGGCGGCGGTCGACGGCCAGCACCTCGGGGCGGACGGGGTTGCCGGTCACCACCGCCCGGCGCAGGGCGGTGCCCGGGAAGGAGACGGCCGCCGCCTTGGCGAAGCGCCCCACCAGGCGGTTGGCGGCGCCGGGCACGGCGTTCTGCTCGCACACGACCACGGGCACGCCCTGTCGCACGGCGGCCAGGGCGCAGGGCACGCTGGCGTAGCCGCCGAGCGCCACGACCACCGACGGGCGCAGGCGGGACACGATGCCCACCGCCCGGGCGACGGCCCGGGCCAGGTTGAACGTGGCCGCCACGCTGGCGGCCGACAGCCGGCGCTCGATGCCCCTTCCCGGGAGGAGGGTGATGCCGAAGCCGGCCTCGGGGACCAGCCGGCCCTCGATGCCGGTCTCGCTGCCGACCCAATGGATGGTGTCGGGCGGGTGGCCGGCGTCGACCAGCGCCCGGGCCACCGCCAGACCGGGCAGCACGTGGCCGGCCGTGCCCCCGCCGGCCACCACCGCCCACGTCCCCGACCCCGGTTGGACGGCGGCTCGGCCGCTCACCGGCTCCGTTCACCCTGGCGGGCCACGTTCACCAGGATCCCAACCGCGGCCATGGTGATGACGAGCGACGAGCCGCCGAAGGACACGAACGGCAGGGGGACACCGGTGACGGGCAGGATGCCGATCACCGCGCCGAGGTTGATGAACGCCTGGCCCACCACCCACACGGTGACGCCGGCGGCCACCAGCCGGCCGAAGCAGTCGGGCGCCCGGACGGCGGCCCGGATGCCGGCGGCGGCGAAGGCTCCGAACAGGGCGACGACGAGCATCGTCCCGAGGAGGCCCAGCTCCTCGCCGATGATGGCGAAGATGAAGTCGGTGTGGGCGTTGGGGAGGAACCCCCACTTGGCCCGGCTCGCCCCCAGCCCCACGCCCGACAGGTGGCCGGTGCCCAGGGCGACGAGCGACTGGGCGATCTGGTAGCCGGTGTTCGACGGGTCCTTCCAGGGGTCGACGAAAGCGAAGAGGCGCGCCCGGCGGTAGCCCTCCACCAGCCCGAGCACGACCGCGCTGGCCGCCGACGCCGCCAGGAGCGCCGCCATGTGCGCCAGCCGCACGCCGCCGACGAAGAGCACCGCCAGCACGACGACGAGGATGATCATCGTCGTGCCCATGTCGGGCTGGAGCAGGACGAGGACGCTCACCAGCACGGTGGCCAGGAGGACCGGGCGCACGACCACCGGGTACTGCCCCCGACGCTCGCTGCGCTCGGTGCGGCGGGCCAGCAGGTCGGCGGTGAACAGGAGCAGGCCGAGCTTGGCGAGCTCCGACGGCTGGAAGCGGAGCTGGCCGAAGCCCAGCCAGCGCGAGGAGCCGCCGGCCGTGATGCCGAAGGCGGGGACGAGCACGCACACGAGCAGCACGACGCAGGCGGCGAGGAGGACCCCGGCGACCGACCGCCACCGGCGGTAGTCGATCCTGGCCGCGACCCACAGGGCCACCGACCCCGCCGCCACCCAGGCGGCCTGGCGGAGGAAGAACACCCACGGGCCGCCGGTGGTGCGCAAGGCCTGGACCGACGACGCCGACAGCACCATCATCAGCCCGATCCCGCAGAGGACGGCCACGACAACGGGCATGGCGATCCAGACCCGGTCGCCCCGCTCGGCGGGGGGCGGGCGGCGGCGGTGGTGAGGCGGCGCGAGCAGCTCAGCCACGGGCGTCACGGTCGTTCCCGTTCGCCGCCAGACCGAGGACCTGCCCCACCGCCCGGGCGAAGTCGGCGCCCCGCTCGGCGTAGGAGCCGTAGCGGTCGAAGGAGGCGCAACCAGGCGCGAGGAGGACCACGTCGCCGGGCCGGGCCGCCGCCGCCGCCGCCCGCACCGCCTCGTCCATGTCGGCGGCCCGGGCGACCGGGCGGATGTCGGCGAACGCCTCCTCGACCTCGGGAGCGGCCTCGCCCACCGCCACCACCGCGCGCAGCCGGTCGGCCCGGCGGGCCAGCACGCCCAGGTCCAGGCCCTTGTTGCGCCCGCCGGCCACGAGCACGACCGAGTCGAAGCCGGAGACGGCGGCCAGCGCGGCGTGGGGGTTGGTGGCCTTGGAGTCGTCGTACCAGCGCACGCCGCCCGCCTCGGCCACGAGGGTGAGCCGGTGGGGCAGCCCCTCGAAGGCGCGCAGGGCGGCGCGCACACCGTCGCGCCGGGCCCCTACGGCGACGGCGGCGGCGCTGGCGGCGAGGGCGTTGGCGAGGTCGTGGGGGCGGGCCCGGGGCAGCTCGGCCACCGGCAGCATCCGCCCGACCGGGCCCTGGAGGACGCCACCCAGGACACGCCAGTCGGCCGGCCGCTCCAGCCCGAACGTCTCCAGGCGCGACCGGACCCTGGCCGCCTCCTTCATCACGACCGGGTCGTCGGCGTTGGCGATGGCCACGTCGCCCTTGCCCTGGTTGGCCCAGATCCGGGCCTTGGCGGCGACGTAGGAGGCCAGGTCGGCGTGCCAGTCGAGATGGTCCTCGGCCAGGTTGAGCCACACCGCCACCGAGGGGCGGAAGGTGTCGGTCCAGCGCAGCTGGAAGGACGAGACCTCGGCCACCACCACGTCCACGTCACGGCGCACGGCGTCCGAGAGGGGCACGCCGATGTTGCCGCCGGCGGCCGCCTTGACCCCCGACGCCACCAGCATGTCGGTGACGAGCGCGGTCACCGTGGTCTTGCCGTTGGTGCCGGTGACGGCGACGATCGGGCGGCGGCTCCACCGGAAGGCCAGCTCCACCTCGCTGCGGACGGGGACGCCGGCGGCCGAGGCCAGTTGGAACACCGGGTGGTGCTCGGGGACTCCCGGGCTGGGGACGACGACGTCGGCGTCGGCCACCAGGCGGGCGAGGGTCTCCTCGTCGGGAGCCGCCCGCAGCTCGATGCCGAGGCGGTCGGCCTCGCCTCGGGCCTCCTCGCCCGGCGCGTCGTCGACCGCCACCACCTTCCCGCCGCGGTCGCGGAGATGGCGGGCGACGGCGGCCCCGCTGCGCCCGAGGCCCACGACGAGGGCGAGCTCAGGCACCGACGTCCACCTGGCAGCCGTTGGACAGGAAGTCGGCGTAGAAGAGGCCCACGGCCAGCGCCGCGCACAGCCCGGCGAGCACCCAGAAGCGAACGATCACCGTCGTCTCCGGCCAGCCGAGGAGCTCGAAGTGGTGGTGGATCGGCGCCATGCGGAAGACCCGCCGGCCGAACAGCTTGAACGTGGCGACCTGCACGACCACCGAGAGGGTGACCATCACGAACAGGCCGCCGACCACCGGGAGCAGCAGGTGCGTGTTGGTGGTGAGGGAGAGCGCGCCGAGGGCGGCGCCGATGGCCAGCGACCCGGTGTCGCCCATGAAGATGCGGGCGGGGGCGGCGTTCCACCAGAGGAAGCCGGCGCAGGCGCCGGTGAGGGAGGCCGCAACCAGCGAGAGGTCGAGAGCCGGGCCGACGAGGTAGCAGTCGGGATGGCGGAACTGCCAGAAGCCGATGAACACGAAGGCGGCGAACGAGAAGATCGAGCAACCGGCGGCCAGGCCGTCGAGGCCGTCGCTGAGGTTCACCGCGTTCGACGCCCCGTAGAGGATCAGGACCGCCCAGACGAGGTAGACGGGGTCGCTCAGCCCGACGCCGATCGACCTGGTGAAGGAGAGGTCGGTCCGCACCTTGGCCCGGTACACCGCGAGGATCGCGAACACCAGGGCCACGGCGATCAGGCCCACCGTCTTGGTCGTCTTGGTCAGCCCCAGGCTGCGCTGGCGCGACACCGCGATCCAGTCGTCGAGGAAGCCGACGGCGGCGGCCCCCACCGTCACCAGCAGGACGAGGAGCCCGGCGCTGGTGAACACCGCCCCGCTGTTGACGTGGCTGGCCAGGTAGCCGATGACCGCCGCTCCGACCATGATGAGGCCGCCCATCGTCGGCGTGCCCGCCTTGGTCACGTGACCCTGGGGGCCGTCCTCCCGGATCTGCTGGCCGATCCCGCGCAGCTGGAGGGCCCGGATGAGCAGCGGCGTCCCCATGATCGAAGCCAGCAGCCCCACGCCCAGGGCGACGAGGAGCGCTACCACGCCGCCGCCTCCCTCGCCGCCGTCCGGGTGCCAGGACGCCGGTCGTCGTCGCCCACCAGGCCGGCGGCCAGGCGCTCCAGGCCGGCGGCCCGGCTGCCCTTGACGAGCACGGCGTCACCCGGGCCCACGGTGCCGACCAGGGCGGCGGCCTCGTCGAGGTCGGAGACGTCCTCGCCCCCGTAGTCGGGGGCACCGACGGTGATCAGGCGGTCGACGCCCAGGTCCCGGGCCAGGTCGCCCATCCGGCGGTGCTCGGGCCTGCTGTGCTCCCCGAGCTCGAGCATCGGGCCGAGGACGGCCACCCGCCGGGAGGCGGGGAGGGCGGCAAGGGCGCGCAGCGCCGCCGCCGTCGACGAGGGATTGGCGTTGTAGGCGTCGTTCAGCACGACGCCGCCGCCGGCGGCGCGCCGGAGCTCCATCCGCCACGGCGACAGGCCGGCCCGGGCCAGCCCGTCGACCACCTTCTCGAGCGGGGCCCCCGCGGCCAGGGCGGCGGCGGCGGCAGCGGCGGCGTTGGCGGCGTGATGGGCGCCCCGGGCCTCCAGCCGCACCTCGGCCTCCCCCCACGGTGACACGAGCCGGAAGGTGGGCCGCAGCTCGTCGTCGAGGACGAGCCCGGTGGCCCGGACCTCGCCCTTGGTGACGCCGAAGGTGAGCACTTGGGCGGCGGTCGCCGCCGCCATCGCCGCCACCCGCTCGTCGTCGGCGTTGAGCACCGCCCATCCCGACGGGGGCAGGGCGGCGACCAGCTCGCTCTTGGCCGCGGCGACGCCCTCCAGGGAGCCGAGCATCTCGGTGTGGGCCAGGCCGACGTTGGTGACGACGCCGATCGTCGGCCGGGCCAGCTCGCAGAGCTGGCGGATGTGGCCGGGTCCACGGGCCCCCAGCTCGACCACCGCCACCTCGGTCCCGTCGGGCGCGTTGGCGAGGGTCAGGGGGACCCCGAGCTCGTTGTTGAAGGACCGTTCGCTGGCGGTGGTGCGGAAGGCCGGGCCGAGGGCGGCGGCCAGGAGGTCCTTGGTCGACGTCTTGCCGGCCGAGCCGGTGACGCCCACGACCCGGTCGGGGAGGCGCCGGCGGGCGGCCCGCCCCAGGTCGGCGAGGGCGGCCAGCGTGTCCCTCACCACGATGGCCGTGCCCCGGGCAGCGGGGGGCTCCCGCTCGGTGAGGTAGGCGGCGGCGCCGGCGTCCACCGCCGCCCCGATGAAGTCGTGTCCGTCGCGGGCGGCCCGCACGGGGACGAAGAGCTCGCCGCCGCCCACCCGCCGGGAGTCGACCGTCACCCCGGTGACGTCGACGTCGGGCCCCCGCCTGGCCCCGCCGACGGCGTCGGCGACCGCCTGTGCCCGCCACCTCATCGGCGGCCCGCCCGCTCGAGCTCGGCCCGGACCACGGCCCGGTCGTCGAAGGGCTCGACGGAGGCACCGGTGACCTGGGTCGTCTCGTGGCCCTTGCCTGCCACCACCACCACGTCGCCGGGACGGGCGTTGTCGAGGGCGAGGGCGATGGCCGCCCGGCGGTCGGGCTCGACGACCAGCACCTCGGGCCGGCGCGCCCCCTTCCTGACCGCCTCGATGATGGCGCCCGGGTCCTCGCTCCGCGGGTTGTCGGAGGTCAGGACGGCGAGGTCGGCGAGCCGGGTGGCGACGTCGCCCATGGCCGGGCGCTTGGCCGTGTCGCGGTCGCCGCCGCACCCGAAGACCAGCAGCACGCGCCCCCCCTCGGTGGCCGCCGCGTGGCGCCCCGCCAGCAGCACCTGCTCGAGGCTGGCGGGCGTGTGGGCGTAGTCCACGACGACCGTGAAAGGTTGGCCGGCGTCGACGGTCTCGAACCGGCCCGGCACCGAGGTCAGCGACGACAGGCCGGCGGCGATGGCGGTCGGGGCGGCCCCCAGCTCCCGGGCGGCGGTGGCGGCGGCGAGGGCGTTGGCGACGTTGAACGTCCCGCCCAGGTGGAGCTCCACCAGCTCGCCCTCCCAGCGGAAGGTGCTCGAGACCGGCCCCACGTGGAGGTCGGCGGCGTCGGCCAGGGTGAAGGGCCGGGTCGGGACGGAGACGGCGCTGAGGAGGCGGCGGCCCCAGGGGTCGTCGGCGTTGACCACGGCCACGCCCACCCGGTCGGGCGAGAAGAGCGACGCCTTGGCGGCGAAGTACTCCTCCAGCGTCCCGTGGAAGTCGAGGTGCTCCTCGCTCAGGTTGGTGAACACGCCCACCGGGAACCAGGTGGCGTCGACCCGGTGCTGGGCGAGGGCGTGGGACGACACCTCCATGCTGACCGCCGCCGTCCCCGCGTCGGCGAGGGCGGCCAGGCGGGCCTGCAGCTCGGGGGCCTCGGGGGTGGTCCGGGGGCCCGAGAGGGTGCCGACCACCTCGGTGGGCCGGCCGTCGGCGCGGAGGGCGGCGGCCAGCAGGTACGTGGTCGTCGTCTTGCCGTTGGTGCCGGTGACGCCCACGACCGACAACCGCCGGGACGGGTGGCCGAAGAAGGCGGCCGCCGCCCGGGCCATCGCCACCCGGACGGAGGGGACGACCACCTGGGTGATCTCGAGGGGCAGGACCCGCTCGCACAGGAGGGCGGACGCGCCGGCCGCCACCGCGTCGGCGGCGTAGTCGTGGCCGTCGGCCACCGCGCCCGGGACGCAGCAGAAAAGCGCGCCCGAGATGACCGCCCGGGAATCGTGGGTGATGGCGGCGACCTCGGTGCTGGCCGGGTCGCCCCGGAGGTCCAGCACCTCGACCCCGCCGAGCAACCGGTCCAGCTGCACGAAGGGGACCTCAGGGCCTCGTGGGGGTGCGCCCGAGCGTAGTGGCCGTCGGCGCCGCCGAGGCCGGCGGAGGCGGGCTCGCCGGCCGGGTTTCGGGCGGGACGGCGAGGAGGCGCACGCCGTATCCCGCCAGCTGGGAGAACACCGGGGCCGACACCAGCCCGCCGTAGTAGGGGGTGGGCTCGTCGAGGATCACGATGGCGGAGAGCCGGGGCGCGCCGGCGGGGAGGAAGCCGGCGAAGCTGGCGACGTAGGCGCCCGCCTCGTAGCCGACCGCCCCCTCACGGGGCTTGGAAGCGGTGCCCGTCTTGCCCGCCACCCGGTAGCCGGGGACGGCCGCCGCCGTGCCGGTGCCGTCGGTGACGACCTGCTCGAGCATCGCGCTGACCGCCCGAGCCGTCTCCTCGGAGACGACCCGGCGGGGCTCGGGGCGGTGGACGGGGCGGACCTCGCCGTCGGGGCCCACCACTCGGGTGACCAGCGAGGGGGCGACGTAGATGCCGCCGTTGGCGATGGTGTTGTAGGCGGTCAGCATCTGCAGGGCGGTCACCGCCACGCCCTGGCCGATGGGCAGGGTGGCGATGGACGTCCCCGACCACTCGTCGGGCCGGGGCAGGATCCCCTTGGCCTCGCCCGGGAAGGCGAGGCTCGTCCGGTCGGCCAGGCCGAAGGCCCGCAGGTACGAGTCGATGTGGGTGCGGCCGAGGCGCTGGCCGATCATGATCGTCCCGACGTTGGAGGACTCGGCGAGGATGCGCTCGACAGTCATCACCTCGGTGGGGTGGGGGCTCGAGTCGTGGAAGAGGGCGTCGGCGACGCCCATGCGGTCGGGGACGACGAAGGTGTCGGTCGGCCCGACGATCTTCTCCTCCAGGGCGGCGGCCACGGTGATCATCTTGTTCACCGAGCCCGGCTCGTAGACGCGGGTGACAGCCATGTTGTCAGGGGAAGGGACGGGAGGCTTGCCGGGCGGGCCCGCCACCAGGTTGGCCATGGCGAGGACCTCGCCGGTGCGGGGGTCCATGACGACGGCGATCCCGCCCTTGGCCCTGGAGGCGACGATCTGCTCGGCCAGGACGCGCTCGGTCTCGAACTGCATGGCCCGGTCGATGGTGAGGGCGAGCTGGTCGCCCCGGGACGCGGAGCGCAGCTCGTGCACGCCCGAGGCGATGTCGTTGCCCGACGGGTCCTTCTCCACCAGCAGCGTGCCGTCCCGTCCCGCCAGCTCCTTCTCGTACTGGAGCTCGAGGCCCGACAGCCCCTCGTCGTCGAGGCCGACCTGGCCGAGGACGGGGGCGGCGAGGGCGCCGGCGGGGTCGACCCGCTTGGGCTCGTCGAGCAGGCCGACACCGGGGATGACGAGGGCGGACACCGCGTCGGCCACCGGGTCCTCCACCTTGCGGGCCAGGTAGACGAAGCCGGCGCTGGCGGTGAGGCGCTCGCGCAGCGACGTCTCGCTCTGGCGGAGCAGGGGGGCGAGGGCACGGGCGGCGGCGGCCGGGTCGCGCACGGACCTCGGGTCGGCCCAGACCGTGCGCCGGCGGGTCGACATCGCCAGCTCGACGCCGTTGCGGTCGACGATCGCCCCCCGCTCGGCGGGGAGGACCGCCGAGCGCAGGCGCTGCTCGCGCCCGAGGTCCGCGTACCGGCGGCCGCCCGGGCCCTGGACCGTCCAGAGGCGCACCGCCACCGCGGTGAGGGCGAGGGCGAGGACGACCAGGAGGGCGGTCAACCGCTTTCGGGGATCGGCGGAGGGGGCCCGGCGGGCGGCAGGGCGGCGGGGGCGAGGGCGAGGGCGGAGAGCCGTCGCCGACCGCGACGTCGACGTCGACCGCGTACCGCTGCGGGCGACGGCGGGACGGGCGCTGACCGAGCGTGCGCCGG
>DATAAF010000029.1:0-6536 GCA_036260255.1 Acidimicrobiales bacterium
CGTCGCCGTCCGGGCGGGGACGGCGTCGACGGTGGGAGCCCGCTCTGGTTCGGCCGCCGGGGAATTGGCGCCGTCGCCGGCCGCCGGCCGGCGGGCCTCGTACCCCTCGAAGAAGTCCCGCCAGCTCTCCGGCACCGACGACGGGTCCTGCGTGTACCGCTCGTACATGTCGTCGACGAGCCAGGCATTGGGCCCGAACGCTGCGGCCGCAGCCGCTTCGTCAGCCATCTCCCTACGAGTGTACCGGGCACCTCTCCGTTTCCCGGCCGCAGGCCCGGCGCTGTCAGGGCGCTCCGACCGCGCCGGGCGGAGATGTCTCCCCGGCGCGAGGCTTGGGTAGCGTGTCAGTCCGTGCCTGCCGAAGCCACGGGCGGACGCGTCGTCGTCGAGCGCTACGAGCTGCTCGACGAGCTGGCCCGCGGGCCGCTGGGCGTGGTGTGGCGGGCCTTCGACCGCAACCTCGACCGCGAGGTGGCCGTGCGCGAGGTGACGTTGCCCGACGCCCTCGACGACGCCGAGCAGGCGGCGCTGGCGGCCAAGGTGCTCCGCGAGGCGCGCGCCGCCGCCCACCTCCGCCATCCCGGCGCCGTCGAGGTGCTCGACGCGGTGGCCGACGACGGCCGCCCCTACGTCGTCTCCGAGCTGGTGGAGGCGCCGACGCTCGAGGATGTTGTCGCCAGCGACGGGCCGCTGCCTCCGGAGCGGGTGGCCCGAGTGGGGCTGGCCCTGCTCGACGCCCTCGCCGCCGCCCACGCCGGAGGCCTGGTGCACCGCAGCGTGGGGCCGTCCCACGTCATCCTGCCGTCGTCGGGGGGCGCCCGCCTGGCCGACTTCGGCGTGGGATCGGTGCTCGACGACCCCAAGGTCACCACCACCGGCGGCGACCCCGCCCCGGTCTATCTCGCCCCCGAGCAGACGGGGACGGCGGGCGCCAGCGCGGCGTCCGATCTGTGGTCCCTCGGCGCCACCCTCTACTTCGCCGTCGAAGGCGTCGCCCCGTTCGAGGCCGAGGACTCCGCCGCCGTCCTAGCCGCCATCGTCGGGGGCGAGCCCCGCCCCGCCCGGCGGGCGGGGTCGCTGCAAGCCGTGTTCGACGCCCTCCTCGTCAAGGACCCGTCAGCGCGAGGCGACGAGGCGGCCGTCCGCCCCCTGCTTCTCGCCGCCGCCGGGCCGGGCGCACCGGCGGACGGCGACCGCCCCGCCCCGCCAGGGCCGCCCGGCGGCACGACCGGGGCGGGCCCACCGGGGCCCGGGTCACCCGGAGAGCTCGAGCCGGTGCCGTCCGACCGTGCGACGGTGGCGACGCTCGTCGGCGCCGCGCACCGGCGCGAGCCGTGGTTCTTCGACATCCCGGTGGAGACGGTCCCGCCGCCGCCCTTGCCCGAGCCGCCCCCGCCGGCGGAGCGCCGTCCGTGGCCGGACGACTCGAGGCGGCGGTTCCCCAAGGGGTTCTGGCTCGCCCTCCTGGCCGGGGCGGTCGGCCTCGTCCTCATTGCCCTGGTGACGACCGACGGCAGGATCCTGCGGCCGTCGCGGCCGTCGCTGGGGGAGGCGAGGGGCCCGAGCCCGCCGTCCGAGTGGGTGACCTACACCGACGGCGCCACCGGCTTCTCGATCCGTCACCCTCGCGAGTGGGGCGTCCGGCGCAGCGGGTCGGTCACCGACTTCGTCGACCCCGAGCGGCCGGGCACCTACCTGCGGGTCGATCATGTGCGGCCGCCCGCCTCGTCACCGGTCGACGCCTGGCGGTCCCAGGAGCGGTCCATCTCGTCCCGCTATCGCGACTACAGGCGGCTCCAGCTCGAGCCCACCACCTTCCAGGACCTCCCCGCCGCGGTCTGGGAGTTCACCTACGTCGACAGCGGCGTCGAGCTGCACGTCCTCGACCTGGGGTTCGTCACCGAAGACTACGGGTTCGCCATCAACTTCCAGACCCGGGAGACCGAGTGGTCCAGGCTCCGGCCGGTCTTCGAGTCGTTCAAGTCGGGGTTCCGGCCGCCGCCCTAGCGGAGGGCGCGCGCCTCGCAGGGCGCAGAAGAAAGGAGACCGGGGCTGGGGTGCACGGCGGACGCACCCCACGCCCCGGCGGGGCGAACCTTCGCAGAAGGGCCAACCCGCGTCAAGTCGACGGACGTTGAATCTGTCGCCTTCCTGACGCCTGGACGGAGACGCTCAGGTCGGGCCGCAACGCTGCCGATGACACTCCCATGACGCCGCAGAGGACCTTCCAGAGCCGGGCGGTCATCCGTCCGGTCGAGGCCGGCAGCTCGGTCAAGTGCGCCGGCTGCGGGATGCCCGTCAAGTTCACCGCCAAGGCACGCCTCTGGCAGGTGATCGCCAACGTGTATGTCGACGGCGTCTGGAACCGGGTGGAGCACTACCACGCCGACTGCTACGACCTCGCCGGGCAGCCCTACGGCAGCGCCGCCTGACGGACAGCCGGATCCGGACGTCGCACCGTGCTACAACCCGGCCCCTCGGGCCGGGTTGTAGCATGTGCACATGTCGGTCGAAGCGCTGGAAGAACGGGAACCATCCGGGCTGCTCAAGGTCTCCGACGTCGGCCGGCGCACGGGCCTGACCCGCAAGGCCCTGCGCCACTACGAGGCCCTGGGGCTGGTGGAGCCGGCGGTTCGGACCGAGTCGGGCTACCGGCTCTACGACGACGAGGCGCTGCGGCGCATCGAGCTGGTCAACCGGGCCAAGATGTTGGGGCTCAGCCTGGCCGAGGCCAAGGAGTTCCTCCACGTGGCCGAGGGGTGCTGCGGCGACAACCACCCCGAGCTGGCCGCCCTGGTGGAGCGCAAGCTGGACGAGACCGAGCGGCGCCTCCGCGAGCTGGCCACCCTGCGGGACACGCTGCACGAGGTCATCGAGCGCCTCGCCGCCAACGAGGGCCAGCACCGCTGCGAGGAGAGCCTCTGCACGTGCAACGCCCCCCTCACCATCGGCCGCCGCCGGCCGGTGTCCGGCGGCGAGTCGCCCAGCTGCTGCTGACCCCTACTCGCGAGACTGCCCCGTACGGGGGCCTTCGGCGGACGGCGGCGAGAACGTCAGCGGGCTCGCATCCGCACCGGCCGGCGGGGGCGGCCGCCCGGGCGTGAGCGGTAGGCGGGCACGCCGACGGCGGTGACGAGCATGGGCGCGGCGGAGGTGGCGAAGAAGCGGCTGACCTCGTCGTCGAAGAACGTGAGCCCGGTGGCGCCCAGCCCCAGCCCGAAGGCGGCGAGGTGGAGCCGGCCCTCGACGATCCCCGCCTCGAGGAGGGCGGCCCGGTAGCCCCGGTCGGCGAGGACGGCCGTCACCCGGTCCAGGTCGGCGGCGTGGAAGGCGGTCAGGGCCCCGTCCCCGCCGAGGCGCTGGCCCAGGCACAGGTACCGCCCCACGTCGCGGAGGCCGCCCTGGCCCAGCTCGACCAGCTCCCCCCCGGCGAGACGGTAGGCGCCGGGTGCGACCCCTTCGACCGCGTGGACGAGCAGGAGGTGCTCGAGCAGGCTCGCTCCCGAGGGGAGGGCGTCGAGGGGCGCCGGCGCGATCGACCACCGGAGCCCCTTGACGAGGGCGGCGGGCGCCACCGCCCCGGCGTCGAAGCGACGAGTCGAACCCCGGCGGAGCACGACGTAGTCCACCGGGCCGTCCCACGGAGGTTCGACGGGAGCGTGCGCCGCCGCCGGCCCCAGCCCCGCCGCCGCCTGCCGCCAGGCGGCCAGCTCCGCGGCGTCGGCCAGCTCGCCCGCCCGGTAGGCGGCCGTCACGAGCGGGAACTCGAAGGGGTCGTCGGCCAGGTGCCCGGGCGGCACCGGCTCGGGCGGGGGCAGGGCCGACCGCCCCTGGAGGCCGACCAGCGCGAGGGGGAGCTCGTGGACCCGGTCGGCGCCGACGAAGGCGGCCACCTCGGCGTCGACGAAGCCCAACTCGACCCGGGCGTCGAGCCCGGCGTCGGACGCCACCGCCAGGACGTGGGCCAGCATCGTCCCGGCGTCCCACCACAGGTGGCGGAACCCCCGCTCGCGGTACTTCCAGCCCGTCCGCCAGGGGACGCCGGTGAGCACGAGCGCCGGTGGCGTGCCCGCCGGGACGTCACGCAAGCGGACGAGCGCGTGGTCGACCGGCTCGTAGTGGTAGAGCCCCGCCTCCAGCCCGTCGAGGTCCCCGGTGAGCAGGTACACCTCGACGGGGGCGAGGTTGCCGGCCGACCCCGCCGCCCTGAACCACATCGGCCCGCCGGGCACGGGGAGCATGCGCACGACCCCGGCGGAGAGGAACAGCAGCCGCCCGACCAGCCCGACGTCGACCGGGCGGGGGCCGCCGGGGGCGAGCTCGTCGGGCAGGAGGGTCGCCGCCCCGCCCGGGTACGTCTTGTGCGGCGGCGGCTTGGTCTCCCACTGCATGGGCCGGAACCCCCGCACGAGGCGGCGGTCGGCCGGCCACTCCCGGTCCGGGTGGTGGACCGTGAGGCGGTGGTACTCGAGGGCGCCGACCGGCTCGATCGGCGTCAGACGGGGGCGGCCGCCGCCTGTAGGGCCTCCTGCACGTAGGCCCACAGCACGTGGGTGAGGGAGGCCTGGGACTCCTGGATGCGGTGGACGCTGTCCGAGCGGACGACCAGGCAGTGCTCGAGGTTGGGGTCGGCGGCCATGCGGCCGCCGTCGTAGCCGGCCAGGCCCACGGTGAGCATCCCCTGCTTGGTCGCCTCGGCGAAGGCCACGAGCAGGTTGTCGGAGTTGCCGCTGGTGGAGAACCCCATGGCGATGTCGGACGGGTGGCCGTGGGCGATGAGCTGGCGGGAGAAGACGACGTCGAACCCGATGTCGTTGGACAGGGCGGTCAGGACCGCCTGGTCCTCGGCCAACGAGCGGGCCGGCAGCGGGGTCGGCCTGCGTGGCCCGAACGCAGTGTCAGAGGGCGGGCGGGTGTAGAGCTGGGCCACCCCCTCGGCGTCGGTGGCGCTCCCCCCGTTGCCGAAGGCGAAGAGGCGCCCCCCGGCGGCGAAGCGCTCGGCCATGGCCGCCGCCGCCGTGCGCAGCTGCTCCTCGCAGCGCTCGAGGGTCTGCGTGCGCAGGCCGCTGCTCTGCGCCCACTTGCCCTCGGCCGAGCGGGTGAGGTCGGCCAGCAGGGACGCGGCGTCGGTCTCGTCGCCCTCGATGAACGGATAGAGGAAGTCGGTCGACTCGGGGCTCATGACGATCCCTCCGCCCCCGCGTCCTCGGACTCGGTCACGTTGGCGATGGCCGACCCGGCGTGGACCAGCACCAGGTCGTTCGGGCCGGGCGGGTCGATGAGCATGGTGTCGATGCGCTCGGTGCCCTCGGCCGTGCGCACCACCGCCTCGTCGCCGTCGACGGAGATCACCTCGGCCAGCCGGCCCTCGTCGGAGCAGGTGATGCACACCTCGTCGGTGCACTCCGGCTCCGCCTTCAGCAGGCCCGGGTGCTCGAAGCACACGTGGGTGAGCTCCCACAACATGTGGTAGAGGCGCACGAACCGCTCCGACGCCTCCAGCTCGTCGTCCCCCTCCAACCACACGACGTGGTCGGCGGCGCCGGTGGCGGGGCGGGGGCCGTAGCCGAACCAGACCGTCTCGACACCCCAGGCCCGGCCCCGGCGCATGGCGTCGGCGATCTCGGCGTCGTCGGCCCGGGCCAGGGCGACGACCATGTCGCCGGGGCGCACGGACGCCCGCAGGGTGGCGACCACGTCGGCGCCGGGCGGGACGGTGACGGCGGCGAGGGCACGCTTGCCCACGATCACCGGATGGACGAACTCGACCGCCACGTGATGGGCGTGGAACGGCCAGGCGGTCGACGCGCACCACATGGTGCCCCCCGCATGGAAGCGCCGGGCCAGGGCCAGGGACGCCCTGGCCAGGTCCTCGGCGACGTCGCCTATCGTGGTTTCGGCCTCCTGGGCCGCGGCGGTGACGCTCACGGCGATGCCTCCTTCTCCAAGCGGCTGGAAGCTGTCGCAACCTGCTGCACGAAAGCGTTCGAAATCCATTCTCCCACCTGATTTCGCCGCTCGGCGGCAGTATTCTGTGTCTGTGCAGATAGATGCCGTGCGCATCTACGCGGGACCGGCGGGGGGTCATCCGCCGTGCCCTTCGGCGACGGAGACAACGGGAGCGCTGACCCAGCCCTAGGGGGGAATCAGGGATGTGTTTCAAGAACCTGCCCATTGAGTTCGACGAGAGCGGCAAGGCCCACCTGCGCGAGGGGGTCAAGGACCCCTACGCGGTGAGCACCGCCCAGCCCAAGCGCTACGTGCGCCGCCGGGAGGGCCCGGGGGCCCAGCTGGCCGCCCCGCCCCGGCTGCGGGACTGGAACATCGACCCCATGACCCGGGTGGCCGGCGCCCTGGCCGTGCACACGGTGTTGGACCTGGAGAACCGCAAGGCCGTCGACGCCCACTCCCGGGCCATGCTGTTCCGGGGCTACGAGGTCATCTTGGAGGGCCGCGACCCCCGCGACGCCATCGACATCTCCTCGCGGGCCTGTGGGGTGTGCGGCGGCGTGCACGCCACCGTGAGCGCCCTCAAC
>DATAAF010000030.1:0-2302 GCA_036260255.1 Acidimicrobiales bacterium
GTTCAACCAGTTCCTGGTCGACGCCGACGAGCCGCTGCTCTTCCATTGCGGGCTGCGGAGCCTGTTTCCTCTCGTCTCGGAGGCCGCCGCCCGGGTCGTTTCCCTCGACCGTCTGCGGTGGATCACCTTCGGCCACTACGAGGCCGACGAGTGCGGCTCGATGAACGCCTGGCTGGCGGTCGCCCCCCGCGCCCAGGTCGCCCACGGGGCGGTCGGCGTGATGGTCTCGGTGACCGACGCCGCAGACCGTCCGCCCCGCCAGTTGGCCGATGGCCAGGTGCTCGACCTCGGCGGCAAGCGAGTGCGGTGGATCGACACGCCGCATGTGCCCCACGGGTGGGACGCCGGGCTGTTGTACGAGGAGACGACACGGACGCTGTTCTGTGGCGACCTGTTCACCACGGTGGGCGCCAGCCCGGCGCTGACGTCGGTCGACCTGGTCGAACCGGCGATGGCCGCGGAGGACGCCATGTCGGCGACCGCCCTCACCCCGGCGACGGCGCCCACCATCCGGGCCCTCGCCGCCCTGTCGCCTCGCACGCTGGCCGTGATGCACGGGGCCTCGTTCTCCGGCGACGGGGCCGGTCAGCTCGAAGCGCTGGCCGCAGAGTACGAGGACCGTCTGCTGAAGCTGTCTCTGTCCCTCCTCGAGACGAAGACGAGGTGAGCACATGTCGACGATTCAGGTCGAGCACCTGACCAAGCGCTTCGGCCCGGTGAAGGCGGTGGACGACCTCAGCTTCGAGGTGGGGTCGGGGATGGTCACCGGGTTCCTCGGCCCCAACGGCGCAGGCAAGACCACGACGCTGCGCATGCTGCTAGGTCTGGTCGCGCCCACGTCCGGCACGGCCATGATCGGCGGACTCCGCTACCGCGACCTTCGCGATCCCGTCGGACACGTCGGTGCGCTGCTCGAGGCGTCGAGCTTTCACCCCGCCCGGCCCGCAGTCGAGCAGCTGCGGGTGGTGGCCACCGCGGCGGGCCTGCCCCTCGCCCGGGCCGAGGAGGTCCTGCATCAGGTCGGGCTAGCCGACGCCGCCGGGCGCCCGGTCGGGGGGTTCTCACTGGGTATGCGCCAGCGGCTGGGACTGGCGACGGCCCTGCTCGGCGATCCGGCGGTGCTCGTGCTCGACGAGCCGGCCAACGGTCTCGATCCCGAAGGCGTCCGCTGGCTGCGGACCCTGCTGCGGTCCCTCGCCGCCGAAGGGCGAACGGTCCTGCTGTCGAGCCACCTCCTGGCCGAAGCCGCCCAGACGGTCGACGAGGTCGTGGTCATCTCCGGAGGCCGGCTCGTCATACAGTGCCCCGTCGCCGACCTCATCGGCGGCGGCCGGCCCCGGGTGCGAATCCGAACTCCCCAGGCGACGCTCCTCCGGGACCGGTTGGCCGCACGCGGGATCGTGGCCGAGCTGGCCGCCGCGGACTCCGTGGCCGCGGCAACGGACGCCGAGACGGTGGGCGCGATCCTCGCTGAGGGAGGGATCGCTGTCCACGAGCTGACGACTGACCGTTCCCTCGAAGACGCCTTTTTCGCCCTGCTGCAGGAAGGAAACCGACGATGAAGCGTTTGGTGCGGGCCGAAGTGCGCAAGCTGTCCACCATCCGGGCCCTCCAGTTCGGCGTCGGGCTCGTGGCGGTGACATCTGGACTGTCCGCCGTCCTCGGCCTGAGCAACGCCGGCACGGGCTCCAATCCGCCCCTCGGCCCCGACACCCTCGGCGACGCCGTCTCCGGTGTCCCGGTCTCCCTGGTCTCGGCCATCGTGCTGGTGCTCGCCATCCTGGGGTTGGCCGGCGAGTTCCACCACCGGACGATCACCCAGACGTTCCTCGTGACGCCGCGCCGGAGCGCGGTAATCGTGGCCAAACTGACAACCTCGGCGGTGGTCGGCGCCGCCCTGGGCGGGCTGGCCGTGGCCGTGACCGTGATGGTCGTCGTGCCGTGGCTGCTCGCCGAGAGCGTGAACGTGTCGATCCTCGACGCCGAGCTCGCCGGGACGGTGGCCGGCATCCTGATCTCGACCGCGCTCTACGGCGTGGTGGGGACCGGCGTGGCCGCCCTCGTCCGCAACCAGACGGCTGCGGTCGCCGCTGCGGTCCTCTGGATCATGGGGGTCGAGGGCCTGCTCCTGTCCGTGCTCCAGACCCTCGAGCCCGGCCTCGGCGACGACATCGGAAAGTGGCTGCCAGCGGGCGCGGCCGCCGCTCTGGCCGGCGGCTCCCGCCCCGAAACGCTGGCGACCTGGACCGGCGGGTTGCTCTTCGCCGCCTACGGGTTGACCTTCGCCGCCCTCGGTGCCCGC
>DATAAF010000031.1:0-21412 GCA_036260255.1 Acidimicrobiales bacterium
AGGGCATCGGGGCGATCACCGGAGCGGTGATCGCCGCCGCCGGCGTGGCTGTCGTCGCCGTCCTCGTGCTGCGGGCCATGGGCGAGTGGCAGGCGGGGGCGGGCCGGCGCTGACCGGGCGGCGACGGGTTCATCACCGCGAAGATCGGCTGTCCCGAGGGCGGCCTTGACCGCTCAGGCCAGTCGGAGCCGGCGGAACCCCTCGGCGTAGCGGACGCCGGCCGCCCGGCCGTCGCCTTCGGCCCGACCGACGACCACCTCGCGCAGCCATTCGTCGTCGCCGTCCCCCAGCTGGCTGCGGTGGCAGCCGACCGCCGCCACCTTGGTGTCCAACGTGGCGGCCACGTCGACCCACACGTTGGGCTCGAGCGTGCCCGACAGGAGGACCGACCCCACCTGGTGGGCGGGGCCCGCCTCCCTGAAGTAATGGGGATTGGCGGCGGCCGGCGCCACCGCGTCGAGGGTGGCCCATCCCACGACCCGGTGGTCGTGGTGGTTGAAGTAGGTGTCGCCGAAGATCACTGCGGTGGGGTCGGGACAGATCACCACCTCCGGCCGCACCCGGCGCACGGCGGCCACGATGAGCCCGCGCACCTCCGAGGAGTTCTCCAGCTCCCCGTCGTCCACCGGCAGCTCCTCGTGGCCGGCCAGGCCCAGCACCGCCGCCGCCGCCCGGATCTCACCGGCCCGCCGCCGGGCCAGGGCCTGGGTGTCCACGGAGGGGTCGGACGACCCCTTCTCGCCGCGGGTGCAGGTGAGGACGTAGACGTCGCAGCCGGCGCCGGCCCACGCCGCCAGCGTCCCCCCGCACGAGATCTCGGGGTCGTCGGGGTGGGCGTAGACGGCCAGGGCACGGGCGGGGACGTCCTCGACCAGCTCCGGCATCGGCGCCGCCGTCAGACCGCCGTGCGGGCCCGGTGGCGAACGCCCAGGTACCCGGCGACGACGGCGACGACCACCAGCGAGCGCAGGGCGAGGCTGTACTCGTCCGGGTAGATGACGTCCTCGATGTAGCGGTCGACGAACCCACCGGGATAGCCCTCGTCCCCGGCGAGGCGCCGCAGCCGCTTCTCCAGCCCGGTCAGCGGGCACGGGAAGCCGATCGTCACCGTTCCCGCGCCCCAAGCCAGCGCCGGGAGGTGAGCCCAGACGAGCCACGGCCACCGCCATGCCAGCAACGCGCCGCCGGCGACGAACACGATGAAGGCGAAGTGCACGACGACGACGGCGTCGGCGAGGGCCCGGTACAGCATGGGTCCCCTAGGGACAGCCGCCGCCCGGTGAGGGCCGGTCGGGGATGCTCGGGTCGACCACCTCGATGTGGACGTGAGGCCAGGCCGGGCGGGTGGGACTGACCTCGTCGACCTGGGACTCGAAGGGCAGCTGGGTGGGGCGAGGGGCGAGGACGGTGCGCCCGGCGACGACCCGGTCGCCGGCTCGAACCACGACCCCGTCGACGTGGAGGACCTTCACCTCCCAGCCCCGGTGGTCGTCGGGCTCGATCGCCAGGTAGTCGTCCCGGTGGTCGCAGTAGAGGACGTAGGTGCCCGCCCGCTTCACCCAGCCCGTGACAGGGGCGCGTATCTCGACCCCCGGGTCGACGACCACGTCGGCGGCGGTCCGCGACCCGGTCAGGCGGCCGCGGGACTCCAGCGTCGTGGGCGCCACCGCGGTCGGGAGGGGCTCGAGCTGGCGGGCCCCGTCGTGGTTCGCCTCGTGGAACCCCACCCGCTCGACTCGCGACGACGGGTGGACGAGCCGGACACCGCCCACCGTGGCGAAGGCCGTCCAGGACTGGTCGACGACCACCCGCGCCGCCGTCGTCGCCACCGCCCGCTCGGAGGCCGCCGTCGCCGCCGCTGCCGCCGGGCGGGCGAGCGGGGCGGACGCCACCGCCTCGTTGCCTGCCGCCGATGCGCAGCCGACGGTGACGAGCAGCGCCGCCACCGGCAGCAGGCGAGGGGGGACCCGGACGGAACCCATCGCGCCGGCACCCTAACGCACGGAAGGTCGGAGGTTGGCGCCGGGCGAGCGCCCTCCGGCGTCCGTACGATCCTTCGCGTGGCGGGCCGGTGGCTCCTGAAGATCGCCGCCTTGGCCGGTGTGACGTTCGGCTACCGAGCCCAGCGCCGCAGGATCGAGCGAGCGGTCACCGAGGACGACCAGTGGCCGGAGCTTCAGACCCCGGTGCCGTCGACGGCGGTGTCGGTGACGTCCGGGGACGGCACCCGCCTGCACGCCGAAGTGGTCGGGCCGGAGCGAGCCCCGACCATCGTGCTCGTCCACGGGTGGTGCTGCGCCGTCCGCTTCTGGCACTACCAGCTGCGCGATCTGGCCGGTGACTACCGCATCGTCGCCTACGACCTCCGTGGGCACGGACGCAGCGACCGTCCCGCCAACCGGGACTACTCGACCGACGCCCTCGCCGCCGACCTCGACGCCGTCTTGCGGGCGTGCGTACCGCCCGAGGAACGGACGGTCGTGGTCGGCCATTCGATGGGGGGCATGAGCGTGGTGGCGTGGGTGGGCGCTCACCCCGGCGAGGTGGGGCACCGCCTCGCCGGTGTCGTGCTGGTCGACACCGGAACTGGGCGCCTGATCGCCGAGTCGCGGCTCTTGCCGACGATCTCGGGCCTGTCCGCCGTTCGCACGGCGGCCGGCCGGCTGGCCCTGCGCGTCCCCGTCCCGGTCCCCACTCCGCCCGATCCGGTCGGGTACCTGGGAATCCGATCCATCGCGTCGTCTCGGCACGCCCGGCCGGCCCACGTCGCCTTCTGCGCCCAGATGATCAGCGAGTGCCCGCCCCGGGTGCGTACCGCCTTCGGCGTGACGTTGGGACGGCTCGACCTCGTCCACTGCCTGCGCTCGCTGGTCGTGCCGACGGTCGTGCTGGTGGGAAGCGAGGACCGCCTCATCCCGCCGCCGCAGTCCCGTGCCATCGCCGACGAGGTGCCCGGCGCCGCCCTGTTCGAGCTGCCCGGGCTGGGACACACGGCGCCCGTCGAGGGCCACGAGGAGGTGACCGGCCACATCCGCGCCGTGGCCGAGGCGACATCGGCCGGCCCCCGGGCGAAGAGCTGACGCCGCCCTCCCGCCCGGCCCTCACCGGGCCGCCAGCCCTGCCGCCACCAGGCGGGCCAGCGCCGAGTGACCGGCGGCGTTCGGGTGGAACGACGAGCCGATGTCCTCCTCCACCACGCCGGTCATCCAGGGAGTCGGGGCGCACGCCTCGTGCCCGGTGAAGGCGCGGGCGACCTCGACGTAACGGGCGCCGACCACCTCCGCCGACCTCCGCATGACCTCGTTCAGCGCCTCCGCCTTCTCTCGCAGCCACTGCGCCTCGTCGCCGGTGATGCGGGCGGTCGGGGATGCGGACATGCCGGCCTCTCGGCAGGCCGCGAGGTCGACGTCCCTCGGGTCGGCAACGAGATGCGGGTACCCGACGACGAGGAGGCGTGCGCTCGGCGCTCGCCGCCTGATCTCGCCGTTGACCGCCTCCAACCGCTCCTCGAGCGCCGCGATGCTTCGGTCGACCTCGCCGTCGAGACGCGAGCACGGCGTGCTGCCGGTGAGGCACGCGCCCACGACCCGGCCGAAGCCCACGTCGTTCCCGCCGACGGTGACCGTCACCACGTCGGTGTCCGGCGCCAGCCAGTCGAGCTGGCGACCTTCGTCGGGGTTGCGGCCACGGTCGAGGACGTCGCCGGTCGTCGCCCCGCTGCAGGCCCGCACAAGGGGCAGGAGGTTCTCCCTCTCGGCGACGAGGTTCGGATAAGCGCCCGGGCTGCGTCGACACGGACCGGTGGCGCCCGGGAGCCCGTCGCCGGCGGGGAAGGAGTCGCCGAGGGAGACGTAGCGCAGGAGCGGCCGGTCGCCGCCGGTGTTCGACCGGCACCCGGCGGCCGTGCTCACCAGGAGGAGGATCGACAGCCCGAGCCAGGCGGCACGGGCGGGCGGGGGCCTCGTCATCGTGGCATTCTCGGACAGGGAGGGGATCGTGCACACAACCGTGAACCGCGCCGTGGCAGCCGTCCTGGGATTGCTCGTGTTGGCCGTGAGCGCCTGTGGAGGCGACGACGACTCCGGCGAGGCGGCGCAGAAGGCGTCGTTCATCGCCGACGGTGAGCTACTCTGCTCCGAGTTCAAGGCCCGCCTGGACGCCGTCTTCTTGGACTTCGCGCCGACGCTGCCGCAACGGGCGGAGGCCTACAGCCAGGTCGTGCCGGTCGGCCGGGAGTTCGCCCGGCGCTTCGCCGCCCTGCAGCCGCCCGAAGACGACAAGGCGCGGATCGAGGCGAGCCTCACCGACTACAACCGGGGGCTCGACCAGCTCGACGAGGGCGTGCGCGCCGCCCAGGCAGGGGACCGTGACCGTTCCAACGGCGCCTTCGACGCGGCCTTCCGGTCGTTCGCCCGCAGTGACGACGTCCTGCGGTCCTACGGGTTCACCGTCTGCGCCGAGGCCAAGACGACCCGGGGCGTGCCCGTCCTTTCCGAGGCGGACCGCCAGGCCCTGCGCCAGGAGAAGCGGGCGTACCTCGACCGGGCGGACGCGATCTGCCGGGAAGGGAACCAGCGTCTGAAGCCGCTGGAGGACCAGGCCTTCTCCCGGGGGATCCCCGACCTCGCAACGTGGCGGACCTTCCTGATGTCGGCGATCCCGATCTTCGACGACGTCCTGGCGCGGGTGCGAGCGTTGACGCCGCCGCCCGGCGACGAGGCCACCGTCTCGGCGATGCTCGACGACTTCGACCGGGCGCTGGAGGCCGCCGGCCGGGCCGCCGACGCCGCCGGCCGGGGTGACCAGGGCGCCTTCGACGCCGCCCTCGACGAGGCGACCGCCCTCGCCAAGCGAGGAGACGACCAGTCGAAGGCCTACGGCTTCGGCGACTGCCGGGAGGGTTGACTGGGCCGCCCGCACCGCCGCTGGCCGCGGCGTAAGCGGCATACGAGGCATTATCGGGGGTCATGCCCGTCGACGACCCGCTCCGGCACGTGCTGGCGGCCGACGTGTTCACCGCGGCCACCGCCGACGCGGTGGCGGCCCACCTGTCCGCCGCCATCCGGGAGTTCACCGCCGCCGGCGACCGGCGCCGAGCGGCGCTGGCCTGCGCCCGGCTGGGCGACCTCTTCGCCAACGCCATGGGCAACCAGACGGCGGCTCGCGCCTGGTTCCTGCGGGCCACCCGCCTGATCGAGGACGAGCCACCGTGCATCGAGCAGGGCTGGGTGGCGGTGGCTGCGCTCGGGTGCGACGTCGACGACCCGGCCGAGCTCCTCGCCCGGGCGGAGCTCGCGTTGGACCGGGCGAGGCGGTTCGGGGATCTCAACCTCGAGACCAAGGCCCTGGCCGACGCCGGCCTCGCCCACGTCCAGAACGGGCGAATCCCCGAGGGCATGGCGCTCCTCGACGAGGCCATGGCCCTGGCCTGCGGTCCCGCCGACGACGTCGAGACGGCGGGGAAGTCGGTCTGCTCCTTCCTCACCGCGTGCTACTACACCGCCGACTTCGACCGGGCCGGCTCGTGGGTCGACGCTCTCCGCCGTCAGGGGCTCATCGGCAGCGATCCCGGCGTCCCCGTGTACGTCGGCACGCACTGCGACAGCGTGCAGGCGACGGCATTGTGCGAGCTCGGCCGGTGGAGCGAGGCGGAGGCGATGCTGACCCGCGCCATCGATGAGTTCGAGGACGGCATGCAGATGCCCAGCTGGCACCCGGCCATCGGCTTGGCCGAGCTACGCCTCCGCCAGGGCCGCCTGGCGGAGGCGGAGGTGCTCCTCTTGGGCAAGGACGGCCACGTACAGGCGCTGCTCCCGGCCGCCCGCCTCCACCTGGCTCGGGGCGACTACGACCTCGCTCGGGCCACGGCGGTCCGCGGCCTGCGGGCCATCGGCGACGACCGCCTGCGGGCCGCCGAGCTCCTCACCGTGCTGGTCGACGTCGAGCTCGCCGTCGGCGACCTGAAGGCGGCGGTCGCCGCCTGCGACGACCTCGTTGCCCGGTCCGAGGGCCTCGACGTACCCGCGCTCCAGGCGAGGATCGCCGCCGTCCGCGGTCGGGTGCTGGCCGCCACCGACGACGTCCCCGCCGCCATCGAGACGATCGAGTCGGCGCTCGATCGACTTCCGCCTGCCGGTGTGCCGCTGCTCCGGGTCACTCTTCTCGTCGATCTCGCCCGGCTCCACGACCGGGCGGGCAACGGGACGGCGGCCCAGGTCGAGGCGCGCAGAGCCGAAGCCCTGCTCGCCGGGCTCGACGTGGTGTTCCCCGACGGCTACGTCGCGCTCCTCGAGCGGCTCGGGGCAGGCCGGTCGACGACCGCCGACGGCGCCGTCCCGCAGAGGGCGACCCTGAGATGGGAGGACCGCTGCTGGATCGTGTCCTGCGGGGACACGCGGGCCCGGCTCAACGACACCAAGGGAATCCGCTACCTCGCCGAGCTCGTGAAGAACCCGGGCGTCGAGCGGCACGCGCTCGATCTCGTCGACCGGGTCGAAGGTGTCGGGCCCGCCGAGCGGGGCCCCGATCGGCGTCGGCTCGGCGACGCCGGCGAGCTGGTCGACGCCCGGGCACGGCACGTCTACCGCCGCCGGATCGAGGCGCTCCGGGCGGAGATCGACGAGGCTCTCGAGAAGGGCTTCGATCACCACGCCGAGGCGCTCCACGCCGAGCTCGACCAGCTGGTGGCCCAGCTGGCCCAGGCGTTCGGGTTGGGCGGGCGGGCCCGGCGGGCGTCCTCGGCCGCCGAGCGGGCCCGGCTCAACGTCACGAGGGCCCTACGGGCGGCGACCGCGAAGGTGAGCGAGGCGCTGCCAGAGGCGGGGGCGGTGCTGGATCGCCGGCTGCGCACCGGCCTCTACTGCGCCTACGAGCCCCACGACGCCGACGACGTTCGTTGGTCGTTCAGTCCCGACTGAACGAGGGCGCCCGGAAGCGAACGCCCTGGAAGTGGAACCGATCCACGACCAGGAGGTATCCCGATGGACGCTCCGTACCAGGCCGCACCCGACGTGCACGTGCTGCCGACCAGCCTGCCCCTGCCGGGGGTGGGCGTCCTCCCAGTCAACGCCTACGTCCTGCACTCCGAGGAGCCGGTGCTGGTCGACGGCGGCATCGGCGCCGACACCGATCAGTTCGTCGACGCCCTCGCCTCGGTCATCGACCCCCGCGAGCTGCGATGGGTCTGGCTGACCCACGACGACGCCGACCACACGGGGAGCATCCAGCGCGTGCTCGGGCTGGCGCCCCGCGCCCGCCTCGTCACGCACGCCTTCGCCGCCCTGCGCATGTCGTCGTGGTGCCCGGTGCCGCTCGACCGGGTGCACGCCATCCGGGCCGGCGACCGGCTGTCGGTCGGCGACAGGACGCTGAGGGCCGTGCCTCCGCCCCTGTACGACAACCCGATGTCGACCGGGCTGTTCGACGAGGCGACCGGCTCGTTCTTCTCGGTGGACTCGTTCGGCGCCCTGCTGCCCCAGGCGGTCGAGGACGCCGCCGAGGTGCCCCATGACGCGCTGGCAGGCGGGATGCTGGCGTGGGCCACCTTCGACTCGCCGTGGGCGCACCTGACGGACCGCCAGCAGTACGGGCGGGTGCTCGAGGGGGTGCGGCGCCTACAGCCGAGCCGCATCTTCTCCTCCCACCTGCCGGCCGCCAACGGGACGTCGCTCGACCGGTTCCTCCAGGTGCTCGAGTCGGTGCCCGATGCCGAGCCGGCCGTGGCCCCCGACCACGAGCAGTTCGGCCACATGGTCGCGGCCATGCTGGCGGCGCAGCCCGACCTCCAGCCGGTGGCTGCGACGTAACCCGTCGTATTCCTGTCGCCGCCGGGCCCCATGGCGCCGCCGTCAGCGGTCCCGGCGGCGACGACGGACGGCGAGGGCGATCAGCGGGAGCGCACCGGCCAGCGTGAGCACCGCCAGCACCGGCCCGAGACCCGTCCTCGGTCGCTCGTCGCCGGCCCGCTCCGCCGCCGCCAGTCCTACCTCGGCGGCGGCGTCGAGAGGCGCGGCCGGGGGCCGATCGCCCGCCGGCCCGGGCGTCCGCCTGGCGGCGGTCGGCGAGGAGGCCGGGAGCACGTCGACCAGCCGGTCGTCGTAGGCGAACCGCACCCGGTCGTCGCCCGCGAAGCACCGCGCCGTCACCGCGATGGTCGCGTCCGGTTGCACGTACCCCGCCTTGAAGACGAAGCGCACGCTCCACTCCCCGGCCGCGTTCGGGCTCCCGACCTGGGCGCCCTCCAGCTCGGACCCGTTCTGGGTGACCGCGGCGATGGCGGTCCCGGGCGGCGTGCAGCCCCGACCGTGGACGGTCGCACTACCCCCGAGAACCACGGACGCCGGCGTGACGGTGAGGCGCCGCACGTCGGCGGGCGGCGCGGCGACGATCGTGAAGCGGTTGTCCCGGTAGAGGTTCGGGGTCCCCCGCTCGAAGGTGCAGATGGCACCGATCAGGTACTCGCCGGCGGGTGCGTCGGCGGGGACGGGCAGCGTGGAGGCCCACTCGCCGGTGCTGCGGACCCGTATGGCGGCGGTGGCGAGCGAGGTCTGGCTCCCCGCCCGGGTGAGCGAGACATGGCCGCCCTCGGCGCCCGTGCAGCCGCCGCCGGACGCCGTCACGGCGGTCCCCGGCGGGCCCGAGCGAGGCGAGCTGGTGAACGCCGGGAAGTCGTCCCCGCCGGGCTGGCCCGCCGAGGCGGGCCCCGCCAGGCCGGCGGCACCGCCGGTCGTCGCCGTCATGACCGCCAGACACAGCACCCACCGAGGACTCTTCCGTGCCATCCCTCGCTCCTGCCAGTCTCGACAGCGCTTGGCTCACTGTCTAGACCTCAAGGTACGCTGGGCTAGACCCCTTGTCAATACCTCGAGTTCGAAGGATTGCCGCCGGGGCTCCCTGCTAGGGCGAGGTCCTGGTGAATTGCGTCGTCGTCGCGAACCGAGCGATGTCGGTGCCCAGGGCGGCGCCGTCCTGGGCCGACGACCGGAAGTGGACACCGCCCAGGATGCGAGCCTCGACGACGTCTGTCACCGCCTCTGACAGCCGGTCGAAGGTGCGGACCTCGCCCGTGATCACGCTGTCGACCGTGATGGCCACCTCTTCGGTGCCGAAGAACTGGGCGATGGCGGTTGCCACCGCCGTGCTGTGGCAGTTGTGGGCGGCCGGGTACTCGGGATGGTTGGGCGTCCCGAGCACCGGCGTCCACGACGGGTTCGCTTGGGTCGCGTCGTTGCCGTCGGTGTCGGCCCGACGGATGGCGTGGACCGGTCGCCAGAACAGGTGGTGGTACTTGGCGTGGAAGCAACCGATCATGGCGTCGGCACCGGAGGCATGGGCCATGACGAGGAGCCGGGCCGCCTCCAGGCGACTCAGGTCGCGGTCGTCGATCACCCGGAACAGCGTGCGGTTCCACAGCGGGATGCCGTGATCCGCCCACACACGGACAGTCGCTCGCTCCATAGGCGTGTGCGTCGGCGGGGTGCCGCCCCGAGCCGCCACCTCGTTGACGTCGCGTGCATAGCGGTCGCTGGTCAGCTCCGGTGGTCCTGGTGGCCTGAAGAGATCCGCGCGCGGCAACGTGAGCGGCGTGATGCCGCCGATGTTGGTCCCGACTGGCGGGAACGGAGCAGTGGGCTCGTAGACGCCGGGCCCGGGTGGCGCCTGGATGTACGGGACGACGTCGTCCCGACCGTCGTCGGCCCGAAGGGCGAGGATGCCGGCGGCGACCTCTTCTCCCACCGCGACGCCACCGGTCCTGGCGTCGTCGTCAGGGAGCCGGCTGAGGTACGCCGCGTAGTTGGCGTCGAGCGTCGACCGCTGGGCGGGCAAGAGGCCGACGAGCACCCGGTGGGCGGCGGCGGCAGTGGCCGCCTCGGCCGACGCTCCCGTCGGGACCGTCGGCCGTATGGCGTACGGCCGGGCCCCGCCCTCGATGGCGACGACCGTGTCGTACACCGCCGCGTGCACGATGCCCATGAGCACGGCGGCCTCGGGCGGCGACTTCCCGGCGCCCCCGACGATGGCTCGTTGCGCCTCGGTGCTCCATTCGATGACCGCTTGGGGCGACGTTGGCGCGTCCGGCGCCGGCTCGGCGGTTGCCACGCCGGGCCCGACAAGGGCGGCGGCGATCACCAGCATGCCCACGCTCCTCGTCCCCCGAGAGTGGGGCCGCCCGTCCCTGGGCCTGAGAACGTTCATCATCGTCATCTCCTTCACGGAAGCGTCACGTAGCGGGCGAGGAACTGTCGGGCCGTCTCGGTGTCGAGGCGATAGGTCACGTTGGTGGCTTTGCAGTAGGTCTCGCCGGTCGACGTGAGGCCGGCGATGATCCTGGTCTCTCCTGGGCCGGCGCCGAGGAAGTTGGGCCCGCCGGAGTCGCCGTTGCAGGTGCCGCCGTCATCGAGCGCCGGGTTCTGTGAGAGGTGGAGCTGATCGGGCGCCAGCGCGTTGAAGGACCCGACGGCGTAGTGCCGAACCTGTCCCCGGATCGGCGTCTGACCCCCCGGCCCGGTGGTGAACCCCAAGAAGCCGTAGCCGACGGACGTGAACTGGGTGGACTGGTCGAGCGACCCGTCCGCCTTCATCCGGTCGAGGAGGCCCAGCGACGGCAGCTCGGGGAGCGGTGTCGAGTCGTCGACCCCGGGAACGGGGGTGTCGAGGACGATCACGGCGACGTCGTTCTTGAACTCGTGCGCCGGGTCGTAGTCCGGGTGCGCGTAGAACCACCCCGGATGCTGCGGAGACGTCTCCGCGTTGAAGACCTCGTCGAAGCTGACGCTGCGCCTGGTTCCGTGCCTGCCGCAGTGCGCCGCGGTCACGAAGACGGTCGGGGAGACGAGGCTCCCGCTGCAGTTGACGATCGTCTCGTTTCGCGGCGTGAAGAAGAGGACCGTCCCGCCGACGTAGGGGTGGCGGCCTTCGTCGGGCTGGCCGCCGGTGATGGCACCACTCGGCGCGGCAATTCGCCAGCAAGAGCGTGCACGCACCGCCGAGGGCGAGCAGCACTGATCGTCGCATGATCCCTCCCTGGGAGTCGCTCAGGTCGCGGTCGACGCGGTCATGCCGCGTCCGGGTGCTCGAGAAGGCTCAGCAGCTCGAGCCAGCTGGAGAACGTCTGCCGCCCTCGCCCTTCCCTCTCCACCCAGCCGCTCACCCCGTCGAAGGAATGAGCGATCTGGACCGTGTAACGGATGGAGCGCTGGCTGCCATCGTCTCCAAGCACGCGCGGACCGTACGGGCGAGAGGTCGTCGTCGCCTCAGGGGAGATCCCTGGTTTCTCGGTCCCAGGGTGCGACCGGCCCCCCTAGGAGCCCCCGGCCACCAGCCGCTCGCGTACCTCACGGCGACGGCTGACGCCGAGCTTGGCGAAGACGTGGGACAGGTGGTACTCGACCGTCTTCTGGCTCACCATCAGCGCCTCCGAGACCTCCCGGTTCGTCCGCCCTTCGGCCACCAGCTGGGCGACGGCGAGCTCCTGCGGCGTGAGACGGACGGCCGCCGACGAGTTGCGGGGGCGCGGTCGGAGCCCGCAGGCAGCCAGTTCGCGCTCGGCGCGCTCGAGGAACGGCCGGGCACCCAGCTCGGCGTAGGCCTCCCGGGCGGCGTCGAGGCGGCCGGCGGCGGAGCGGCGCTCGCCGAGGCGGCGGAGAAAGCGTCCGTGTGCATCCTCCAGAAGGGCACGCTCGAACGGCGCGGGGATGCTCTCGAGGAGGGCGAACCCGGCCGCGAACGCCTTCCGGGCGCGGGCGTCGTTCGAGCGGGCCGCCTCCAGGTTGGCTCGCACGCGCGCCGCGTTGGCCCGTGCCAGCCGCCTGCGAGGTCGCGCCGCCAGCTTGTCTTCGAGAGCCGCCAACGCCCTCGTCGCCTCGTCCAGCCGCGACACCGCGACGAGCGCCTCGGGATGGAGCTCGCGCCATGCGAACACCGCAGGCTCGTCGACCACTTCCCGGCCCGGCATCGACAGCAGCCGCTCGGTGGCGGCGAGGGCCCGCTCGTGGTCCTGGCGGCAGAACGCCAGGCGGACCTCGGCATCGTCGGCATGGGCGATGCTGATCGTGTCGCCGACGTCGGCGGCGGCGACCTTGGCGGCGCGCACATGCTCCTCCGCCGCCTCCCACGCGCCCCGGGCCGACAGCGGCCACGAGGCGGTGGCGTGGAGCATCGGCAGCAGCCACGCCTGCCCGCTGTCCGCCGCCAGCGCCACCGCCAGCTCGGCATGGCGGACGCTGTCCGCCCACTTCCCCCGCACGTACTCCACCTGGGCGAGGTGGCCCAGCGCCATCAGCCCGGTGCGCGACCCCAGAGCCCGCTGACTGGCCTCGAGCACCGCCGAGAGATCGGCGTGCGACTGGTCGAGCTCGGCGATCCACGAGCGCACGATCCCCCGGGCCAGCATCCCCGCCTGGTCACAAGGGGTGGGGCTGGAGGGGTCCTCGGGCAGCGACTCGACCAGCGGTAGCGCCTCACCCGGCTTCCCCGTCAGCGCGAGGGAGACGACGAGCGTCGTCAACGCCGATGAACCCGTGGACGAGTCGGGAGCGGCGTCGACCGCCCGCCGGGCCCAGGCGATGGCGTCCTCGGGTCGGACCTGCAAGGCGCACAGCTCGGCCAGCTGCTCGGCGGCAAGCGAACGCAGCTCCGCCTCGCGCACCGGATCGCCGTCGCTCCACGCGCCCTGCAGGAGCCGCTCGGCTTCGTGCTGGCGCCCGCTCAGGAGGGCGAGGTGGCCCAGCACGTACCCCCGCCGAGCGGTGTCCGCGGTATCCCGCAGGGCGTCGCCCAGAGCGCTCGCCTCGGCCACCTCGCCGGCGGTCAGCAGGAGCTCCACGCCCTCGAGGAGGTGCTCGTCGCCCGAGCGACGGTGCGCCTCCAGGCGGGCGGCGGCGAGAAGCCAGCGGCCCGCCGCCGCCGGACGCCCCTGCGTACGTTCTCGACGGGCGGCACCGACCAGCTCGGCGGCAAGTGCAGGGTCGGGCAAGAGCGCGGCGGCAGCCCGATGGCGCAGCGACAGAGGTCCCCGGACGAGCTCTCCGGCGCGGGTGTGATAGGCCGAGCGCGCCGCCCGGCTCAGGCCGTCGTAGACGGCCGCCCGGACCATCGAGTGGGGGAAGGCGACGACGAGGGAGGTGGGGGTCTCGCGGACGTCGAGCAGGTTCCCGGCAACCGCTTCGTCGAGCGCACCGGCCGGCTCGACGATGCCGGCGACCCGGCACACCAGCCCGAGGTCGGCCTGGAGCCCGAGCACCGAGGCGGCTTCGACGAGCGTTCGGGCGTCACGTGAGCACGCCGCCAGGCGCGACAGCACGAGCAGGGCGAAGGACCGCGGCGCGGGGAGCGGCACCTCGACCCGGCTGAGAGCCTCCGGTGGGAGCTCCTCCAAGAGGGCGCGGGCGTGGAGGGGGTTGCCCCCGCTGTGGTCCCGGAGGCGCTGGAGCGCCCGTCGGGGAAGCGGGCCGGCGCCCAGGCAGATGCCCAGCTGTCCCAGCTCGTCAACCGAGAGGCCGTCGAGACGGAGCACCGTCCCTCTCTCCTGAGCGAGACGACGTAGCCCGTCGGGAAGGGCAGTCGCCGCGTTCCTCGCCGCCACCACCCCCAGGACAGGGTCGGCGTTGAGACGGCGCAGAGCGAAGCTCAGGGCCTGGAGCGACGCGCGGTCGGCCCACTGGGCGTCGTCCACCACGACGATCACCGGGCCACGGGTCTCCAGCTCCTCGACGAGGCGAAGGAGCCGGCCACCGACCAGCAGGGGGTCCTGGCCGAAGACCTCCTCGGTGGACGGCCGGGTTCCGGCAGAGGCGAGCAACTGGCCCGCCACCCCGCACGGCAGCTCCGCCTCGGCCTGGTCGCCGCTGGCGTGCACCACCGAGAAGCCCTGGGTGTGGGCCAGCACCTCTCTCAGGAGCGCCGACTTGCCGATGCCCTCGCCGCCCTCGAGGACGACGACTCGTGGCTCGCCCTTCCGCACCGAGTGCAGTTGAGCCTCGAGCTCCCGGAGCTCGAGCTCGCGACCAACGAAGTCGTCCACGCCCGCCCGCCGTCTCGCCTCCGGGGGAGCATACCCCCGGCCGGCGCCTGGCTACGAGGGGCGGGCGGCTCGCGAGAGCCCGTCGATCCGGCGGCGCTCGTCGTCGTCCAGGCGGAACCCGAACACGTCGAAGTTGGCGGTGATCCGCTCGGGCGTCGCCGACTTGGGGATCACGACCACCTCGTGGTCGACGTGCCATCGCACGACCACCTGGGCGGGCGTGACCCCGTGCCGTCGCGCCACCTCCACCAGCACGTGGTGGCGGAGGTCGGTGTTCTTGAACGGGCTGTAGCCCTCGAGGACCACGCCGCGCCGGCGGTGGCCCTCGAGCGTGCCGGGATCGTGCAGCGCCGGCGCCCAGGGGATCTGGTTGACCTTCGGGGCCTCACCGGTCGCCTGGGCGAGCTCGTCCAGCTGGGACGTCGAGTAGTTGCTGACGCCGACGGCGCGGGCCTTCCCCTCGTCGCGCAGGGCCAGGAGCTGCTTCCAGACCTGCGACGAAGCGCCGCGTCCGGGTGGCCAGTGGACGAGCCACAGATCGACGTAGTCGGTGCCCAGCGCCCGCAGGCTGCCCTCGAGGGTCTTGCGTTCCTTGCCGGCGTTACGGGGCGGCAGCTTGGTCGTCAGGAACACGTCCTCACGCCGGAGCTCGCTGTCGCGTACGGCCCGCCCGACGTCGCCCTCGTTGCGGTAGATGGTCGCCGTGTCGATGAGGCGGTAGCCGACGTGGAGGGCGTGGCGGACGGCCCGGTAGCACCGCGAGCCGAACATCTCCCATGTCCCCAGCCCGACCAGCGGGAGCTCCACGCCCGGGCCCAGGGAGACCGTCGGCTGCTGCCCGTCGCGCGCCATGCTCGGCCCTACGCTACGGGCTGGCGGCCAGGGCTTTGGCAACCCGTTCCACGCCGGCGTCGTCGACGTCGTTGTGGGTCACCAGGCGGACGACGCCGGGGGCGATGGTGCCGGCCAGCACCCCCTCGGAGCGCAGGTGATCGAGCAGCGCCGCCGGGCTCGCGTGGGCGAAGGTCACCACGTTGGTGCGGATGGTCTCGGGCGGCGCGACCGCACCCGGCCAGCGCTCGGCCACCGCCTCGGCGAGGCGCCGGGCCCGGCGGTGGTCGTCGGCCAGACGGTCGACCATGGTGCGGAGGGCGACCAGCCCGGCGGCGGCGATGACCCCGGCTTGGCGCATGCCCCCGCCCATGCGGTGGCGCTCGACCCGCGCCTCGGCGATGACGTCGGCGGGCCCGGCCAGCAACGACCCTACCGGCGCGCACAGGCCCTTCGAGAGACAGCACATCACCGTGGTGGCGGGGCGGGTGAAGTCGGCCGCGGGCGTCCCGCTGGCCACCTCGGCGTTGAACAGGCGGGCGCCGTCGAGGTGGACGGCGAGGCCGGCGGCGGCCGCCGTCGCGCCCAGGGCCTCCATGCGCTCCCGTGGCCAGGGCGCCCCGTCGGCGGGCATGTGGGTGTTCTCCACGCACACCAGCGACGGCCGGGGCTGGTGGTGGGCGGCCGCCTCCACGGCCCACGCCACGTCCTCCGACCGGACGGTGCCGTCACTGTCGTCCACCGTGTGGAACTGGACGCCGGCATTGCGCCCGCCCGCCGCGTCCTCGTAGATCACCAGGTGCTGGCGGCGGCCGACGACGACGGTCGTGGCGGGCGGCGCCAGCAGCCGGAGTGCGAGCTGGTTGCCCATGGTGCCCGAGGGCACGAAGAGGGCGGCCTCCTTGCCGACTCTCTGGGCGAACACCTCCTCGAGGGCGTTGACGGTGGGGTCCTCGCCGTAGACGTCGTCGCCCACCTCGGCCTCGGCCATGGCCCGGCGCATGTCGGGGGTCGGGCGGGTGACCGTGTCCGATCGCAGGTCGACCAGCCCCGGTCCCATCGCGCCGACGGTACTGGCCCTACGGTGAGGGCCGTGGACGACCTCGACTCCCTTCTCGACCTCGCTTCCCGCCTGGCCCGCGACGCCGGCGCCCTCCTTCTCGAGGGGCGGGCCTCGGCTCGCGTCGACGACGACAACGTGGCCACCAAGACCAGCCCCACCGACCTGGTCAGTGACATGGACCGGGCGTCGGAGAAGCTGCTCGTGGAGGGGCTGGCCCAGGCTCGTCCCGACGACGCCATCCTCGCCGAGGAGGGCGCCAGCCGGGAGGGCTCCAGCGGCGTGCGGTGGGTGATCGATCCGTTGGACGGGACCATCAACTACCTGTACGGCTACCCGGCGTGGGGTGTGTCCATTGCCGCCGAGGTCGACGGCGAGGGCGTCGTCGGCGTGGTCTACGACCCGACCCGCGACGAGCTGTTCAGCGGTGTGGCCGGCCGGGGGGCGAGGTGCAACGACCAGACGGTCAGGCCGTCGGACGCCACCGACCTGTCTCAGTCACTGGTCGCCACGGGGTTCTCCTACCGCCCCGAGCGCCGGGCCCGGCAGGCGCGGATGCTGGCGACCGTGCTACCGGCGGTGCGCGACATCCGCCGCATGGGCGCGGCCACGCTCGATCTCTGCTGGGTGGCGTGTGGCCGGGTCGACGCCTACTACGAGTCGGGCCTCCAGCCGTGGGACCTGGCCGCCGGCGCCGTCATCGCCGCCGCCGCCGGTGCCCGCGTGGAAGGGCTCGAGGGCCCCGTGCCCCAGTCCGGCTCGGTCGTCGCCGCCACCCCCGCCCTCGTGGACCCCCTCCGCGCCCTCCTGGACGAGGCGCGCGCCTCCTCCCCAAGCGAATTGGGTGACGAAAACGGCTGAAAATCAACCGCTGAGCGGGCCAGAACGGGCAGAGTTCAGGTGTTCCACCAGACGGTGACGACCTGGCGAGGGCGCATCCGGGCAGGGTCGGAGGGCAGCAGGACGTCGAGCTCGGCGTCTCGTTCGGGCGGGAGGCACAAGCGGCGGCGGACGAAGGCCACCCACTCAGCGCGGTCCCGGTGCGGGCGGGGCGGCGAGGCGAACGGCTCGGCCGTCACCGCCAGCCCCGCCTCCTGCAACACCGCGACCGCCAGCTCGGCGGTCGGGCCGTCCGGGCGCTCGATGCCGTGGAAGTGGCGCCACAGCGGGGCGTGCGGCGTGAGGGGGTGGGCGGCGGTGAGCTCGACCACCACCCGGCGGCGGGCGTGGTCGTCGAGCGCCAGGGCGAAGTCGGCGAGGTCGGGCACGTTGTAGAAGACGTGGTGGCAGACGACTACGTCGGCCCGGGGCACCGACGACGCCACGTCCGGCCACCGCCCGGCATGCCCCTCGTGGGGGACGCCGCGCTGGGCGGCGGCGGCGGCGAGGGCGGCGAGCATGTCCGGGCTCTCGTCCACCGCCACGATCGCGTTGGCCGGCGGCACCAGGGCGAGGCTGGCGGCGCCGGCTCCCGAGCCCACGTCCAGCACCGACCCTCCCTCGCCCAAAGCCTCCACGGCCCGCCGGCGCGAGGGCGTGTCGGGCACCGCCTCGGGATCGGCCGGCTGGAACAGCGCGGGCGGGAACCCCCACGGCGACTCGGGGGCGGCGGCGAGGATCTCGTCGGGGATCGCCCACGCCGCCAGCTCATCGGCCCATCTCGCCGCGGCGGCGGGCTCCGAGGCCCGCCGCTCGCCGGTCACCCGAAGAAGACCTCGGCGACCTCGTGGAACAGGTGAGGATCCACCGTCTTGGCCTCCACCGCCTCCTCGAGCGGCGCCCGCACGATCTCCCCCGCCCGCAGGGCCACCATCTGGCCGAAGGCACCGTCGTGCACGGCCTCGATGGCGGCGATCCCGAAGCGGGTGGCGAGGACCCGGTCGTAGGCGGTGGGTGTCCCGCCCCGCTGGACGTGGCCCAGGATCGTCACCCTCGTCTCGAACCCGGTGCCCTTCTCGATCTCCTCGGCGACCTGGTTGGCGATGCCGCCGAGGCGCTCGTGCCCGAACTCGTCCACGTCACGGGACTGCAGGACCATGGTGCCCTCGCGGGGCTTGGCCCCCTCGGCGACGACCACGATCGAGGCGTAGCGCCCTCGCTCGTGGCGGCGCTTCAGCCGCTCGCACACCTTGTCGATCTCGAACTCCTCCTCGGGCACCAGGATCTCGGCCGCCCCGCCGGCGATTCCCGCATAGGTGGCGATCCAGCCCGCCGAGCGCCCCATGAGCTCGACGACCATCACCCGGTCGTGGGACTCGGCGGTCGTGTGGAGGCGGTCGATGGCGTCGGTGGCGATCTGCACGGCGGTGTGGAAGCCGAAGGTGACCTCGGTGGCGGAAAGGTCGTTGTCGATCGTCTTGGGGACGCCGACCACGCTGACGTCCTCCTCCTCGTTGAGCCGCTTGGCCACCCCGAGGGTGTCGTCGCCGCCGATGACGATCAGCGCGTCGACCCCCTGCGACCGGAGCGTCTCCACCGCCTTGGCCGCGCCGTCGTCGCTCTTGTAGGGGTTCGTGCGGGAGGTGCCGAGGATCGTGCCGCCCCGGGGCAGGATGCCCCGGCAGCGCTCGACGTCCAGCGGCACGGTGTCGCCCTCGAGCACGCCCCGCCAACCGTCACGGAACCCCACCAGCTCGTCGCCGTAGTGTCGCTCGGCCCGCCGGACGACCGCCCGGATCACCGCGTTCAGCCCGGGGCAGTCGCCCCCGCCAGTGAGGATCCCCACACGCACGCCGCCACGCTACCGGGCCGACCGCCGAGCCGGTCAATAGCTGTCCTCGTCGCGAGGCGTCTCCCCCGAGCCGGCGACGGGCACCCGAGGGGAGGTCGGGACCCCGTCGCCGGACGGGAGGGCCCTTCAGGCCGGTGTGGGCTCGGCCAGGGCGGGCCGGGAGGCTCCGGTGAGGGCGGTGTGCCGGTGGTCGGCGATGCGGGCGACGGCCGCCAGCTGGCGGCGCTCCCGGGCGCGGAACGGGCGGCCGCAGCGGCCCAGCACCAGTGCCAGGCGCCCGCCCGCCAACCCCGCCCAGGCGATGTCGTCGGGCCCGCACTCGCCCGCCGTCACCGCCGCCGACGAGCGGCTCCCGCCGACGAAGGCGATGAGCCAGGCCGGTGGCGGCGGCGCCCCGTCGGACGCCAGCAGCAGGCGGTCGTCGACGTCGACGATCGCCGACCACTCGGTCTCGAAGTCCAGCCGGGCCCGGGCGACGAGCACGGGAAGGAGCGTGGACGGGCTGGTGGCGGCGACCATGGCGGCGGCCGTCTCCAGGGCGTCCAGGCGGGGGTCGTGCAGGCGGTCCCGTGCCGGCCGGACGTTCTCCACGTCGACCCCGTCGACCTGGTCGATCTCCGACACGAGCAGGCCCACGAGGGTGGCGTCGGGCAGCTCCACCACGAGCTCGTCGATGGCCCGCCCGGCCCCTCGCTCGAGGATGTCGATGCCCACCACGTCGCCGCGCACCGCCCCGATCCGGCTGGCCACCGCCCCCAACGCACCGGGACGGTCCGGCAGCCATACCCGCACCACGAACCTCTCCACGGACCGGAGGCTAGGGCCGGCCTGTGAACGGCCGGTTTCGGAGCGACGACGATGCGGTTACCCCGTGAGGAGAAACGGGGTCAGGCGACCTGGCCCCGGCCCGACGCCTCGTCGAGGAAGAGCAGGAAGTCGGCCGAGTCGGCCACCTGCTCGAGCTCCCAGCGCCACCGGGCCACGACGGGGTCGTCGTCGGTGACGGTGCCGTAGCGGAAGGGCGCCCGGTACGGCAGCCACGGCTGGCGTCCGAACAGGGCGACGAAGGCGGGGTGGGTCGCCCACGCCCGGGTCGCGCGCAGGCCCACCGGCGTGCACGGGCAGTGGTGGACGAACACCACGTACCCGGTGACCCCGTTGTCGCCCCGCTCGACCTCGACGCTCACCACCCGCTCGAGCTCGAGGGCGGTGGCGCACTTGGCACACCGGTACACGGTTCCGACGACGTCGGGCGACGGCTGGCGCCGGCGCTCGACTCCCCGAGCGAACATGCTTCCTCCGCTTGAAGACCCCCCGGCGCCCCGGCGGGACGCCGCTTGCACCTCTCAGACCCCTGGCGGGCCCGAGTGGATACACCCATCGACACCGAATCGTGGCCGACTTCTTCCCGCCGCGGGCATCGGGCCGAACATTTTTTTCGCCTCAGAGCTTGGTCAGGGCGCGGCGGAGGTTGCGAACGGCCTGGCCGATGCGCTTCTCGTTCTCGATGAGGGCGAAGCGGACGTACCCGTCCCCCGAGGGGCCGAAGCCCACGCCCGGCGACGTCGCAACCTTGGCCTCCCGCACGAGGAACGAGGAGAACTCGACCGACCCCATCTCCCGGTAGGGCTCGGGGATGGGCGCCCAGACGAACATCGTCGCCCGGGGGCGCTCGACGTGCCACCCGATGCGGTCGAGGCCGTCGCACAGGGCGTCCCGCCGGCTCCAATACACCTCGTTCACCGCCTTGGGGTACTCCGACGCCTCGTTCATGGCCACGATGGCGGCGATCTGGATGGGCTGGAACGTGCCGTAGTCCAGGTACGACTTGAGCTTGGCCAGCGCCTGCACGATCTCGGCGTTGCCGACACAGAACCCCACGCGCCACCCGGCCATGGAGAACGACTTGGTCAGGGTGTAGAGCTCGACGGCGACGTCCTTGGCCCCGGGGACCTGGAGGATCGAAGGAGGCTGGTAGCCGTCGAACGCGGTGTCGGAGTAGGCGAAGTCGTGCACGAGGATGATGTCGTGCTCGCGGGCGAAGGCGACGATCCGCTCGAGCCACGGAAGGTCGACGCACGCGGTCGTGGGGTTGTGGGGGAACGACAGCACGATCACCCGGGGGTGGGGCCAGGCGTTCTCCCACGCGTCCATGAGGTTGGCGAAGAAGTCCTCGCCCCGCCCCAGGGGCACCTGGCGCACGTCCGCGCCGGCGAACAGGGGGGCGTAGATGTGGATGGGGTACGAGGGAGTGGGCACCAGGGCGGTGTCGCCCGAGCCGAGCAGCACCCACATGAGGTGGGACAAGCCCTCCTTGGCCCCGATGGTGGCGGTGACCTCGGTGTCGGGGTCGACGATCACGCCGAAGCGGCGCAGGTAGAGGGCGGCGAGGGCCGACCGCAGCTTGGGGATCCCCCGGCTCGACGAGTAGCGGTGGTTGCGGGGGTTGCGGGCCGCCTCGGCCAGCTTCTCGACGGCGACGTCGGGCGAGGGGATGTCGGGGTTGCCGAACCCCAGGTCGATCACGTCCTCGCCGGCCCGCCGGGCCGCCATCTTCAGGCCGTCGATGACCGTGAAGACGTACGGCGGCAGCGCGTTGATCCGGCGGAACTCCATGCGAGAGTGAGGCTACCGGAGGGGGGCTGCGGCTTCGGCGAGCAATTCCACCGCGGACGGGTCGGTGCCCACGTCGAGCGGAGCGCACACCGCCCACGACGCGCCGGCCTCGGCCAGGGCGGTCAGGTGCTCGGTGAGGTCGGTGACCGTCCCG
>DATAAF010000032.1:0-6527 GCA_036260255.1 Acidimicrobiales bacterium
CTCGTTGTCCGCGGATCCTCACTGCTCGTGCCCATCGTGGTCGGCGTAGCCGTCACGGTCGCCTCCGCCGTCCTCCCGGCTCGCCGCGCGTCTTCGGTCCCTCCGATCGCCGCCCTCCGAGACGCAGCCGTCGACAGCTCCGCCACCTCCCGTCGTCGGGTCGTGACGGGCAGCGTCCTCGTCGCCCTGGGAAGCGTGCTCGTCTTTGCTCCGATCCTCGCCGGGGCCGAGGGACCTGTGCTCATCGGGCTGGGCGCGGCCGTCGTCTTCCTGGGCCTGGCGGCCCTCGGCCCGGTCCTGGCCCCGCCGGTGATCCGGCTCCTCGCCCACCCCGTCCGAGGCTTCGCCGGTGTGCCCCTCGAGCTGGCTCGGGAGAGCGCGGCCCGCAACGCCCGTCGCACGTCGGGGGCGGCGGCGTCGCTCATGATCGGCATCGGGCTCGTGACGCTGATCAGTCTGTTCGCTGCCTCGGCCAAGGCCACCGTGTCGCGACCCTGGAGCGGCCGATCCGTCGCCACGCCCGACTTCGTCATCGAGCCAGCGGTCATGGACTCGCCCGGCTTCAGCCCCGAGCTGGCCCGACGGCTGGAGGGGCTCCCCGAGGTCGACATGGTGGCGACGGCCCGTGCCACGCTCGCCCAGGTCGGCGCCGACCCCGGACTCCACGTCCACGGCGTGGACCCATCCCGATGGAACGCCATGATCGACGACGGAACGGTCCAAGGGAGCTCTGCCCATCTCGCCGACAACGAGATCTCGGTGCTCGACTCGCTCGCCCGCATGAAGGGCTGGTCGATGGGCGGCCCCATCACGCTGCGGTTCGCCGATACCGGCGAACGCCAGTACCGCATCGTCGCGACCAGGTCGTCGGGGCCGCCGTTCCTTCTCAACCTCCGCGCCTACGAGGCCGCCGTCGCCGACCAGCTCGACACCAAGGTCCTCGTGAAGAAGGCGGAGGGGGTGTCACCCGAGGCGGCCGAGGCCGCCGTCCGGGCCGTCGTGAAGGAGTATCCGGCGGCGACGCTCCTCGACGAACGCGGCAAGTCGTCCCAGCAGTTGGCCAGCATCGACCAGTTTGCCAACGCCGTCTACGTCCTGCTGGCGCTGGCGATGGTGATCGCCTTGATCGGCATCGGGACGACGCTGGCGCTGTCGGTGGTGGAGCGGACGCGGGAGATCGGCCTCCTGCGGGCTGTCGGCATGACCCGCGAGCAGGTGCGGGCGATGGTGCGATGGGAGTCGCTGCTGATCGCCCTCTTCGGCTCCGGGCTCGGCCTGTTCGTCGGCCTCTTCTTCGGCTGGGCGACCCTGCAGGGCCTCCCCGACCAGGTGGCCTTCCGTGTGCCCGTCGTCCAGGTGGCGGTGGTCACCGCTATCGCCGCAGGCGCGGCGATGCTGGCCGCCGCCGGGCCCGCCCGGCGCGGTGCCCAGCTCGACGTCCTCAGCGCGCTCTCGAGACCGTGAGCTTCGAGGCGCAAGGTGGTGCGGCGGACATCCCTCCGCCGCCGCTTGGCGTAGCCCTGTGCCATGGCTCAGACGGCAATGGTCACCCTTGCTGTTGTCGTGATCGCCGCCAGGCGTCGAGAGCCTTTCGAGGCCAGGGACCTCGCGGCCACCGGAGGCCTCGTCGTGGCGCGTGGGCTCGGCGAGCGATCGGCGGGTCTGTCGGTCCTTGTGCACGACGAGGTGGCGCTGTCGTTGCGGTGGTGGTCGGGGTCCTGCTGTGGGGAAACCTCAAGAGCTTCGGTCTGGGCAGCGCCGAAGGGGCTTCTGCCCCGGCAGGCGGTGCACGGCCTGGCGGAGACAACCCGGGACGTCCTGGCTGCCACAGTGGCCGCATCGTTCCCCGCCGCGTACGCCTGGGCGGCGGGCCATTGCCGTAGCGCGGAGGCCGAAACGCACGTCACCGCGGGCCCGACCTGTCATGGCCCCGTGCGGGACCGGAATTGCGCTTAGCTCAGATGGCCATCGGTGCCGGAAGGAGGCGGTACGTAGGCAGACCCCCTCTTTTGCCGATGGCGCAGTCGCTCGGTCCAGAGGAGCGGAAGACGACCGGCACCCTGAGGCCCCCGGTTGCGGAGGCGGATGAACCGGGGGGGGGGAAGCACTGTCAGCGGCAAAGCCGAAAGAGCGAGCCAGGCCCCATGAGCACACACCGGTTGACGCTTGTTGGGGAACGCGGGCAGCAGTGGGACGGCCAAGACCGGCTCGAGTGTTCGCCGGCGGCCCGTCGGCCGCTGGCCGAAGCTGCGCCGGCCTGCCTGGTTGCGGGCTGGCGAAAGGAACCAGTGCCGTCGCTGTTTTCGGAGAGGCCCGGGGGAAGCCGGTTTGCAGCATCGGGAAGGGCTCAAGTTCCTGGCCCCCGGTGTGCGGTGGGGCGATCTCCTTCTGAGCTCGGAGACCTTTCGGCAAGGCGCGCCGGCGGTCCTGGTCCCGGGTCTCGGAAGGGTGCCGGTTGGATATTCCCCCACGGTGTGGTTGGCTGGGTCGGCGTGGCCGCTGTGGAGATTCGGCTGTTCGGCCCGCTGGAGGTCGTCGTCGACGGGCGGGTCCAGCCGATCGCGGGTCAAGGGGAGCGCTCGTTGCTTGCGGCCCTGGCCTGCTCCGCCGGGCGTGTGGTGCCCGTCGACCGGCTCATCGATGACCTGTGGGGCGAGGACCTGCCGGCGAACCCGGCGAACGCGCTCCAAGTGCGGGTGTCGAAGCTCCGTCGGCAACTCGGTGGGTTCATCAGCACCACGTCAGCCGGCTACGTCCTCGACGTCGACCCCGCCGGCGTGGACCTGCACCGCTTCACCCAGCTGGTCTCGACTGGGCGGTTCCAGGAGGCGCTCGCCCTCTACCGCGGCCCGCCCCTCGCCGAGTTCGGCAGCCAGGAATGGGCGCGCGCCGAGGCCGCCCGGCTGGAGGAGCTGTACCTGGCGGCGGTGGAGGCGGACGTCGAGGAGCGCCTAAGGCGAGGCGGCGACGTGGCGCTCGTGGCCGACCTGGAGGGCCTGGTGGCGGCCCACCCCCTCCGGGAGCGGCTGCGGGGCCAGCTCATGCTCGCGCTCCATCGCAGCGGCCGCAGCGCCGACGCGCTCGCCTGCTACCAGGAGGGCCGGCGCCTGCTTCGCGACGAGCTGGGTCTCGACCCCTCCGACGACCTCCGCCAGCTCGAGGGCGCCATCCTCCGCCAGGAGGCGACGCTGCAGGGCCCGGAGCGGCCGGCGCGGCCGCCGACCAACCTCCCGGCGCGCCTCAGCTCCTTCATCGGGCGGGAGGCGGACCTGGCGCGGGTGGCCGAGACGTTGGCGAGCAGCCGTCTGGTGACGTTGACCGGACCGGGTGGTGCGGGGAAGACCTCGCTCGCCATCGAGGCGTCCCGCGAGGCGGCCGACTCCTACCGCGACGGCGTCTGGTTCGTCCCCCTCGCCGGGGTCACCGACCCCGCCCGGGTGGCCTCCGCGATGGCCGAGACCCTGGGCATCGCCGACCCCGGCGCCCCCGCCCCCCGAGAGCTCCTCACCGCCTGGTTCTCCCAGCGGGAGGCGCTGCTGGTGCTCGACAACTGCGAGCATCTGATCGACGCCTGCGCCGGGTTGGTCGAGCACCTGCTGGGGACGGCGGCGCCGGGCGGCCGCATCATGACGACCAGCCGGGAGGCGCTGGGCGTGCCCGGCGAGGTGCAGCTGCCGGTGCCTCCCCTCGGGGACGACGACGCCGTCGCCCTCTTCGCCGACCGGGCTGCGAGCATCCATCCGGGGTTCACCCTCGGCCCCGACGAACCTGTCGTCCGGCACATCTGTCAGCAGCTCGACGGCATGCCGCTGGCCATCGAGCTGGCGGCCGCCCGGGTCAACCTGCTGCCGGTGGCCGAGATCGCCAGGCGGCTGGACGACCGCTTCCGGCTCCTGACGGGGGGAGCGCGCACGGCCGAGGCGCGGCACCGCACCCTGCGGGCCACCATCGACTGGAGCTACGAGCTCCTCACCGAGCCCCAACGGATCCTCCTGCGGCGTCTGGCGGTCTTCCGGGGCTGGACGCTGCAGGCGGCAGAGGCGGTCTGCGCCGGCGGTGCGGTGGCGTCCGGGGACGTCTTGGACCTTCTTGGGGGCCTGGTGGAACGGTCGCTGGTCGTGGCCCGGGGCGGCCGCTTCCGGCTCCTCGAGACGATCCGCCAGTACGCCGCGGAGCGGCTGGCCGAGGCCGGGGAGGAGGAGGCGCTGCGGGAGCGCCACGCCCGCCACTTCCTGGAGCTGGCCGAGCAGGCCGAGCCGCAGCTGCGGGGGCCGGAGCAGTCCCGCTGGCTGGAGAGGCTGCGGGCCGAGGACGACAACTTCCAGCTGGCGTTGCGCTGGTGCCGGGAGAGGGCCGCGGAGGATCCAGACCTCGGGCTGCGCCTGGCGGCGGCGCTCGGCTGGTACTGGTACGTCGGGCGCCAGATCGACGGTCGCCGCGAGCTCGGGGCGATGCTGGACGCGGTGTCGAAGGGTTCGGCCATCGGTCGGGCCCGCGTGCTGCAGGCGCTGTCGCTCGCGCTACGACCGGCGGGCTGCATCGTGCACCCCAGCAGTGAGGCGGCGGAGGCGGCCCGCCAGAGCCTTTCCCTGTTCACGGGCACGGAAGACCGCAGCCACGCGGCGATCTCGCGTCTGTTGCTCGCCGTCGAGGGCGTGGCGGGCGGTGACGTCGCCCGCTGGCTGGGGGAGGTGGAAGCCGCTCGGGCCGCCCTCCGGGACGAGGGTGACCGCTGGGGCGAGGCGCTGGCCGACTTCGTGGAGATGGAGATCCTGCTGCGCAACGGCGCCGACGAGCGGGCGTTGTCACTCGGGGAGTCGGCGGCTCGGGCCTTCGAAGAGCTCGGCGACGACTGGGGACGGTCGGCAGTCCCGATGCATTTGGGGGCGGGGTTGCGGCTCGTCGGGCGACCCCGAGACGCGGTCGCGGTCCTCAACCGGGCTCTTCAGGTCTGTCGTGCCGCCGGTTTGGAGAACAATGTGGCCCGGGTGTACGCCGAGCTGGGGGGCGCGGCCGCCGACGTCGGTGACGCGGCCGAGGCCGAGCGCTGTTACGCCGAGTGTGAGCGGGTCGCCCGCTCACTGGCCAACGACACCATGCTCACCTTGGCCTGGTTGGGCCACGGGATGGTGGCCCGGCTGCGCCGGGACGCAGCCGGCGCCTGCAAGTGGTTCGGGGATGCGCTGGAGGTGACGACGCAGGCGGGAGTGGTTACCCAGGCCGTCGTGGCGATGGCGGGGTTAGCGGCGGCGCAGCTGGATGCCGGTGAGGTGGCGGAGGCGGCTGCCACGCTCGCCCGGGCCGCGCATGCGGCGGGGGAGGTCGGCGAGGCCGGCGTTCGGGCAGCCGTGCTCGAGCAGCGGGCGCGGTTGGCCCTTGCTCGAAGCCACGACTCCGAAGCGGCGGCCCTGCTGGCGGAAGCGGAGTCCCTGCGACAGGCCGCTCGTCGCCCACCAAGCGCGCTGCAGACCCGCGACGTCGAGGAGGCGGCTGCTGGGTCGGCGGTCACGAGCGTCGCCCAAGACCTCCCGGCGACGGTCACGTCGAGAGAGCCGCTCGATGAACCCCAGGGGAGGGCCCGGTAGCGGGAGCGGAAAGCCGGAGTCCAGCGGGCGGCTCGGGCCGGAGCGAGGAGCTCCTCCTTGGGATGGCTCTCGAGGAAGCGGCGACGGGGGGACTTGGTGAAATGAGCGGCGGGGGACAGCCCCGCAGCGCTCGCCGAACACACCTGTGAGCGACCGTTGCGGCGGGCGGCGGAATGGCCACCACGTGACGGGCCGGGCAGGTCACGGTCCGGGCCTCGAGGTCGATGTGGAAGGCATCCTTGCTAAACAATCCCTTGGCCGCGCTGGTCGTAGCGGCCGGGGCCACGAGCTCGATGCCCCTGGTCGACGAGGCGACGGCGGTGTCGGCGCTGTCGTAGTGGGTGTCGGCGAGGACCGCGGCCACCGCCACGGGGTCGGCGGCGAGGAGCTGAGGAAGCACCTCGGCGTCGTAGGTCGTGGCGGTGGTGGCCATCGCCGCGGTGAGCAGGTCGGAGTCGGCATCGTCGGCGAGATGCAGCTTGTAGCCGTCGTAGCAGTCCTCCCGACAGCGGTGGCCGTGACGGGCGTCGGGATCGACGGTGGAGATGACTCGCTCGGGGGCAACGCCCTGGCGGAGCTGCGGCCCGTTCCCGACATCGTCGATGTCCTGGCCGGCGATGGTGCCCAGCAGGGCGGCGGCGGCGACCAGCCCGGCGTCGTCCAGCCCGGCGCAGGAGCCGATGACGGCGAGGGCGTCGGCGAACAGCTCGGCCACGAGTGCGCTCCGCTCAGCGGCCGACGCCCAACGGATCAGCGGCTTGCCGCGGCGTCGTAGTCGTCGCGGGCGAGAGCTGTCCGCACCGCCCCGCCCGGTTCGGATACACCGCTTCGAGGCGCTCGAGGCAGCGCCGCAGGGCGGAGCGGATCAGGCTGACGGTGTCCTGAGTGAGCACCGAGTCGGCGAGGCCGGTGGAATCCACGGCTCGACGGTGACCAATGACC
>DATAAF010000033.1:0-11610 GCA_036260255.1 Acidimicrobiales bacterium
GCAGGCCCGTCGCGACCAGGTGCTGCGGAACATGTCGAAGCACGGGTGGCTGGGGGGCGCCGAGCTGGAGTCGGCGCTGGCGTCGCCGCTCGACGTCGTTCCTCGCCGTAACACCGGCCGGGGCGTGGGGTCGGCGACCAAGGCGCCGGACTTCGTCGCCTACGTGGGACGCGAGGCGGCGGAGATCGAGGCGCTCGGGTCCACCCCCGACATCCGCCGCAAGCAGGCCTTCACCGGCGGGTACACGATCGAGACGACCGTCGACCTCGAGGCCACCGAGGCCGCGGTCGAGTCCGCCCGCGCCGTCCTGGGCGGGCCAGGGGATCCCACGACGGCCATCGCCTCGGTCGAGCCCGGGAACGGGGCCATCCGGGTGCTGTTCGGGGGGCTGGACCCCAACCTCGAGTTCGACCCCGCCAGCCAGGGACGCCGCCAGCCCGGCTCGTCGTTCAAGCCCTACGTCTACCTGGCCATGCTCCGGGAGGGCATCGACCCCCGCAGCCAGTTCGACTCCTCGTCGCCCCAGACCCTGAACTGCGCCGGCTCGTCGTGGACGGTGAGGAACTTCGAGGGCGAGGGCCGGGGGATGATCACCGCCGACGAGGCCATGACCCGCTCGGTCAACGTGGTCTTCGCCCAGCTCATGGCCCGGGTGGGGCCGGGCGACGTGCGGGACGTGGCCGAGAAGGCGGGGATCAGCCGGGAGGCGCTCACTCCGCCCGAGTGCGCCATGGCCCTGGGCGGCCTCCGCCAGGGCGTCAGCCCCCTCGAGCAGGCGGCCGGGTTCGCCACCTTCGCGGCCAAGGGCGTCGCCGCCGACCCCTACGCCATCGTGCGCGTCAAGGACCGCCGGGGCAACGTCGTCTACGAGCGCAAGCCCAAGACCACCCAGGCCTTCCGCGACAAGGAGGTAGGGGTGCTGAACGCGGCGCTGAAGAGCGTGGTCGAGGGCGGGACGGGCACCGCCGCCGCCATCGGCCGGCCGGTCGCCGGGAAGACGGGGACGAGCGAGAACTACGGGAACGCCTGGTTCGTCGGCTACACGCCCCAGCTGTCGACCGCGGTGTGGGTCGGCCGGCCCGAGGGCGACACGCCCATGCGCGACGTCAAGGGGATCAACGTCACGGGCGGCAGCTTCCCCGCCCGCATCTTCAGCCGCTACATGCGAGCGGCGCTGGCCGGGGTGCCCGCCCAGGACCTGTACACGGCCTCGGTCGACGAGCTCAACCTCAAGGGCACGGTGTCCACCTCGCCTCCCCCTCCCCCTCCTCCCACGGTCGTTCCGCCCACGACCATGCCGCCGTCGAGCGACTACGTCTTCCCGACCACGCCGACGTCGCCTCCGCCTCCGGATATCCGCCAGACCATCCCGCCGACGACCGCACCCCGGCCGACGACCACGACCACGGTGGCTCCGCGGCCGACGACCACCACGACCGCCGTCCCACCGCAGACGACGACAACGGCAAGGATCTAGTCGGAGGTCCGCGGCGTTGTCTCCCCTCGTGCATAGGGTGAGCGGCCATGGGAACCCGTAACCGCCAGCGCAGGGCGGAGAAGCATCGTCGGCGCGAGAAGGCGTCGGCCCACAGGGGCGAGCGGCGGTCGGATGCCCCGTCCGTGCGCCAGGTGATCTACGCGGCGGTGACGGCGACGTCGGAGCCGGCGTTGTACGGCGAGCTGCTGGCGGTGCTGGCCCGAGGAATGCCGCACGTCGCCGCCGAGCTGGAGGCCGTGCTCGGCGAGGCCATGCAGACGGCGCGGTCCCGGAACTGGGAGCCGGCAGAGGCCGTCCGGCAGGCCGAGCGCCACCTGGGCGCCCGTCGCGCGGCCTACGTGGGCGCCCGCCGGGGCCAGCTGACCACCATCGACGCTCTGGCCTGCGCCATCGAGGTGCTCGCTCTCCTGCTGAGCCTCCCCCCGCTGCCGTATCTGGGGGCTCCATGCCGTCCACGGGCACGGTCGGGTGACCCTCGCGTACTCGAGAAGGTCCGGGCTCTGCTGGCCAAGGCGGAGTCCACCACCTTCCCCGAGGAGGCCGAGGCGCTGTCGGCCAAGGCCCAGGAGCTCATGGCCCGCCACTCGATCGACGAGGCCATGGTCGGGCACGGTGCCGGCGACGCGCCGACGGGAGTCCGGGTGCCGATCGACGACCCGTACGCGGCGGCCAAGTCGGTGCTGCTCCACGTGCTGGCGTCGGCCAACCGCTGCCGGGCCGTGTGGTCCAAGCACCTCGGGTTGAGCACCGTGTTCGGCTTCGAGCCCGACCTCGAGTTCGTCGAGGTCCTGTACACCTCGCTGCTCCTCCAGGCCACGTCGGCCATGGTCGTCGCCGGGTCGCAGTTCGACCGCTACGGCCGCTCGCGCACCCGCTCGTTCCGCCAGTCGTTCCTCCTGGCCTACGCCAACCGCATCGGCGACCGTCTCCGGGGGGCCGAAGCGGCGGCCCGGGCGGGCGCCGCCGAGGACTACGGCGAGGCGCTCCTCCCGGTCCTCGCCGACCGCTCCGCCGCCGTCGACTCTGCCTGTGACGACGCCTTCCCAGGCGCCGTCGACCGGTCGATGAGGATCACCAACGCCGCCGGCTGGGCCGCCGGCCGGGCCGCCGCCGACCTGGCGTCACTCTCGGGGCGCACGGAGGTCGCCACAGATCGCTGAGAGCAGCTCGCCCCGGATCTCCTCCTCGTGGACGGCCACGCCATGGTGGGCGATGGCTTCGTGCAAGCCAGGGTCCCAGGGCGAGGGTGGCAGGCGGCCGGTGACGGGCACCCGCTCACGACGGGCGGCGACCGCCGCCAGGTAGTCCTCCGCCGTCATCCGCCACGGCGTCGTGCGGGCCCGGGCCGCCAGCCAGTTGGTGATGCTCAGGCCGCCGGAGTCGAAGTCGGCGTGCTGGGCCAGCGTGGCGCCGGCCGCCCCGAGCTGGCGGAGCAGCGTGACCACGGCGATCGACGGGCGGCCCGAGCTGCAGACCAGCGGCGGGCCGGCCCACCCGTGGGCCGCGGCCTCGCTCAGCAGCGCGGGGTTCTCGACGACGTAGGCCGCGCCACCCCTACCGAGAGGCGGGAACGGCCGGCGCCGTAGTTGCGAGAGCGTGAGCACGGCGGGCTCTCCCTCGTCGACGGGCCGGAGGCCGAGTATGAGGACGGTCGAGGAGAGCGGGTCGGGGACCACGCCGACCTCCTCCCACAGAAGCCGGGCGCCTTCGGCGTCGGTTGCCCGCTGCCGTCCCCGGACGGCAGCGACCGAGTCGAGGACGTACCCTGCGGTAGGTCGGCCTCGGTCGAGGGCATGGGCGTCGCCGAGCAGGTCGGCGGCGAGGGCGGCGAGGCCGATCCCGTCGGCGGGGAGGGCGGCCAGCACGGTGAGGGCCCGGGTGAGCCGCCGGCGATGGGCGTCGAGGTCACCGGCCGGGATGCCGGCGGCGCGGACCGACTGCACCCAGGGGGCGATGAGCGAGGGGGCGCCGGCCGCCAGCGGCAGGCGAACCGCAGCATCGGCGAACCACGTCCAGAGCTCCTCGCGCAACCGCTGCGTTGCCAGGCGGGCCGCCCGCCGGTCGCTGATCGGCCCGAGGCGCTCCTCGACCACCGGCCTGAGGTCGCTGACGCCGCAGGCCGCGGCCAAGCGGTCGACCCGGAGGCGAGCCGTCGCCTTGGGCAGCCGGTCCATCCCCAGCAGGTCGGCGACGGCTCGCCGCTGCGTCGACGTGAGGTCGCGGAGCGTGATGAACACCGGCGGCCTCCCCTCGCCGAGGCGACGGGCGAGCTCGGCCCACACCGGTGCCAGCTCCGGCCGGTCGAGCGGGGTCACGCCGCGGTCGGGTCGAGCTCCCGCCGCCTACCGTCCCAGGTGAACCGGGTGGACGTTACCGGCTCGTCACCCACGGCCGGGTGGAGGTGGTGGATGGCGATCCCGTCGAGCGACGCGTATTGGCACCACTCGTGGTCGCTGGTGAAGACGGCGTCGAGGTCCCATGCTGTGAACGTCCCGAACAGCTGGGCCCGGTTGTGCCCGTCGACCCCGGCGAACAGCTCGTCGAGCAGGATCAGGCGGGGGCAGCCCGCCGGCCGGCCGTCGACGTCGGTGTAGTGGGCCGCGATCGACGCAAGCATGGGCAAGTGCAGCGCGACCGACCGCTCACCCGTCGAAAGTCGCTGGAGTCGCTTCGCTGTCGCCGGCTGGAAGCCCTCCCAGTCGCGGTGAGCCAGCTGAAGGGTGAAGCGGTGCCAGGCCCGGTAGTCGAGGGTCTCCCGCAGCCGGGCCTCCCAGGATGCGTTGGCCTCCAGCTCGGCGCGCGCCTGGTCGACCCGGGCCCGGACGAAGTCCTGGAGCGACGCCCGTTCCTCGTCGGAAAGGCCGGCCGGGTCGCGCAGGAGCAGGGTCCGCGCCGCCTTCACCGCTTGGGGCTGGTCGTCGTCGACCTCCCACTTCAGGCGCACCTGGACGCCACCGGCCACCGACCGCACCTCGCCGAGCTGGCGGTTGATGCCGTCCACCAGCTGGTTGGACAGCCGGATGCGATCGGCGAGGGCCTGCCGCACGCTGCCGGCCAGGGTCTGCTCGAACAGGCGCTCTTCGTCGGCGGCCAGCTCGGCCCGGCCCTCGGCCAGCTCGGCGGCCAGGGCCCGGGCCTGCTCCCGTACAGCCCGGCGGATCCCTCCTGCGGTCGCCCGGAGGACCCACCATCCCTCGGCGGCCATCTCCCGGGCCAGGTCCACCCGGCTGCCCAGGGCGGCGCGGGCGTGGTGCAGGCGTTCCTCGACCCGCGCCGACGCCCGGTCGACGGACTGGTCGTCGGCCGCCTCCGTCCCGAGCTCGGCAGCCAGCGCCCGGGCGGCGTCGAGTACGGCCGTCACCCCGTCGAGGGTCGCGACTGTCGGTACCACGCCAGTGTCGGCCACGATGCCGTCGGAGACGAGGGCGACGAACTTCCGGTGGGCCCGCGCCCGCTCCTCGTCGGCCTGAGCTCGGGCCGTCTCCGCCTGGGCCAGCTCGTTCTCCAGTTTCCCGATCTGGCGCTGCATCTGCGGACGCAGCTCCGACAGCTCCCGCTGGCGGTCCCTGCCACGGCGCCGCCCGACGTCCAGCCTGGTGATGCGGTCGAGGACGACCTTGTACTCCGTGCCGATCGTCGACTCGAGCGTGGCCAGTCTCACCTCGACCTCGGCCGCCGCCCGTTCGGTGGCCTTCACGTTGCCGGCGGCATCCGCAGCCGCGGCCGCCGCCCGGTCGGCGTCCTCGGCCGCCCGGCGGTGGTGCCGCTCGACCGCGGCCAGGTCCCTGGCCCGGCGGGCCCACGTCCCGGCCGCCCCTTCGAGCGCGGTGAGGGCAGCGACGACCTCCTCGACGCCGTCGGCGGTGGTCGGCAGCTGGTAGCGGTCGCCGAGCGTGGCCAGGAGACGCAGGGCCCGGCGCACGGCGTCCTCGGCCTCGGCCAGCGCCGTCCGGCTGGCGACCAGGCGGTCCTCCGCCTCGGCCAGCCGGGCCTCTGCCAGCTCCACCCGGCGCGCCGCGTCGTTGACTGGGTCGCCGTCGGGACAGGCGTCAAGATCGGCCAGCGCCGCCTCGACCCGGGCGTCCATGGCCGCGGCGTCCCGGCCGATGCCGGCCAGCCCGGCGTCGGCCTCGGCCAGTGCCGCCTCCACCTGGGCCAGCCGGGCCAGCCGGTGGCGTTCCTGGGCCGCGGCGCCCAGCAGCTCGGCCGGGCGCACCGAGCCCCGGCCGGTCGCCGGGCCTAGGCGGAACGTCCCGTCCGTGCAGACGATGACCTCGGGCCCGTCTCCCAGCGACGACCCGACGGCGATCGACGCCAGGACGCCTGCGACGGCGTCGTCGAGCGGCAGCAGGAAGTCGGCCACCGTCGGGCCCTCGACGGGTCGGCGGCCGAGGACAATGTCGGCGCTGCCGTCCGGCAGGTCGACCGAGCCGTCGGGCGTCACCCATGCGTCGAGCAGGCCGGCCGCCTCGAGCGCCGCCTCCAGTCCGTCGACGTCCCCCGCCGGCACCCATTCGGGCACGTCGACCAGCCGCCACAGCGGCGCCCCCGCCCGGCCGGCCCGATCGGTGCGCCACGAAGGCGGGAGGGGATCGACGAGGCGGCCCTCGGCCAGGCGGTCGCGCTCCTCGGCGAGGTCCGCTGCCGTCGCCTCGATCTCGCTGCGGGCAGTGGCGAGGGCGTGGCGGGCGACGGCGTGCTCGGCACGGAGGTCGGCGGCGAGCGATCGTGCCGCGGCTATCACCTCGGCCGGGTCGGCCGACGGGGAGGGGATGGCGGCCTGCACGCGCTCCACGCCGGCGGCTGCGCACGAAGCCACCCACGACACCACCGCGTTCGAGTAGGCGGCGACGGCGTCACCGTGGGCCGCCCGTGCCGTGCGGCGAGCGCCGAACCGGTCGTCGACTGCGGCCTGGTCGCTCTCGACCCTCGTCTCGGCGAAGACCCGTTGCTGCACCGCCCGCTCGTGATCGCGTAGGGCGGCCCGGACCTCCTCGATCAGCTGACGGCGCGACCGCACCCAGGCCCGCAACAGGCGCTCGCCGTCGTCGGCGCCGGACGCCTGCGCCTCCGTCGCCACGCTGTCGGCCGCCACCGGCACGGCTGCCCGCCGCAGGTCGGCGGCGGCCAGTTCCAAGTTGCCCGCCGTCGTCTGCCGCTCCCCCTCGAGCTCCCGAAGGACGGCGGCCTGGCGCTCGCTCTCACACCGGCGGTCTTCGGCGGTACGGCGGTCGCGCTCGACGAGCTCGCGGAGGCGGCCCGACTCGGAGCGCAGGTCGTCGAGCTTGGCCCCGTCGCGGTAGGCGTCGCTGGCCTTGAGCGCCTCGACCTCGGTGTCGACGTCGGCCAGACGCGCGGCGAGCGCGACGGCCTCCATCTCGACCGCCTCGGCCTCGGCTCGCGCCGCTTCGAGGGTGGCGGCCGCCGTCCGCTCGGCCCGGGTGACGTCGTCCCGGCGAGTCTCGGCCCGGCGCACCTGCCCGCCCACCGCGGCGGTCAGCGCCCGCGCGTAGTCGCGCTGGCGGGCGGCGAGGGTGCGAACCTCGGCCAGCTCCGCCTCCAGGGCCTTCAGCTCGTCGCGCCGGCGGTCGAGGCGCTCGAACCCCTCCGCCACCACGGCGAGGTCGTGGTCGTCGAGCGGTGGCAGCGCCTCCGAGAGGACCTCGGACAGCTTGGCCAGGTCGAGGTTCTGCGACAGCTTCTCCTTGCGCAGGGCGAGGAGCGCAGTGATCACCGACGTGTATCGGTCGGCACCGAAGCCCGGGAACAACGCCTCCCGGACCGCGGCCCGGTGCTCGTCGGCCGACGAGTGGACCCGGCCTCGGTCACCCAGGGCCTCCACCAGCGCCTTCCGGGACAGCGGCGCCCGGTTCACGTCGAGGAGGGTGAAGTCGGTGCCGACGGCGAGGGCGGTGGTGAAGAAGTCGGTGTCCGCCTTGTGGGTGGCCGAGGAGGCTCGGATGCGCACGCCGGCGGTGAACACCTCGTCGCCCCGTCGGAGCTCGACCCAGGCGAACCCGGCGCGTGTGGGTTCCACCGCCCCGGTCATCACCCTGTCGTACAGCCCTCCCCGTGCCTTGGCCGCCGACGTGAGCTTGCTCGGCGAGGCGTCGCCGTCGAGCAGGAAGGGGAGCAGCAGCTCCAGCGCCATCGACTTGCCGGAGCCGTTGGCGCCTCGTAGCAGGAGGCGGCCGTGATGAAAGGTGAAGGTCTCGTCCCAGTAGCGCCAGAGGTTGACGAGGCCGGCGCGGGTCGGCCGCCAGCGGTCGGTGCCGGTGACGGGCAGGACGGTGACCGAGTCGTTCATGCGTCTCCTTCGAACAGCGTCGGTGCAGAGACGGTGGGCTTCCCGAGGCGGTAGCGGGCCAGGGCCGGCCGGGCGACGACCCTGCCGCCCGGCTCCCGCAGGGCGAGGCCGAAGCCGACGAGCAGGTCGACGGCCTCGTCGGCCAGGCGGTCGGGGCCGTCGCCCTCCCGGTGGCTCCTGGCCCACCCCGGGAACCGGTTCAGCACCGCGTCGACCTCCCGGCGCACGGCCGAGGGCTCGAGTACGCCCGGGGGCTCGGCCAGACGGTCGAGGAGCAGGAGGGCGAGCTGGTGGGCGTTGCCCGAGGGCGCGGGAAAGGGGCGGTCGGTGGCGATGCCCTCGGGATCGACGGCAAGGAGGCCCTCGGCCCGTTCCTCGAGCTCGAAGCCGGCCTCGGCCACCCTGTCGCGGAGCCATTTGCGGCCGGACGGCGTAGCCAGGTAGTCGCGCTCGGTCGGGCTCAGGTCGTCGAAGTACGTGACAGGGTCGTCGAGGAGGCGCCGGGCGAGCGTGTGGCGGGCCCAGCGCATGCGCTGGTCGGCGTCTCCCGAAGTCGGATCGTGCCGGGCCTCGCCGTAGCGCGGCTCGGCCACCAGGGCGGCCGTGGCCGATTCGACGTCGAGCCCCTCGGCGAGGGTGCTCGGGGCGGTCGCACTGCTGATCATGCGATGGAGGCGCGCCGTGTCCGCCGTGAGCAGGGCATTGCCCTGCGCACTCTCGAGGAAGGCGTCGACCTCGCCGCCCCTCGTGCGTAGCACGCCCCACGCCATGAGGGCGCGAAGCGCGTCGACGAACGCGGCCCGCTCGCCGTGGCGGCTGGTGTCCAAGCCGCCGAGCGCCCTGGCCAGCAGGCCGACGGTCGTCACCGGGTGCTTGACCAGCTCGGCGCAGACCAGGCACAGGAGCTGGTACCGGCGACGGTCGAACGGCTGCTTCAGGCCGCGGTTGCGACGGAGCGGTCGGCTGGCGTCGACCTGGGCCGCCCGCTTCGAGAGCCTGGCGAAGCCGCCGGCGACGTCGACCACCAGTGCCCATCCGCAGGACGACTCGAACCACTCGGTCAGCGAATGCTGGTGGCGGGCGACGAGCCGGAACGTGTCGCGATCGGCGTCGACGTCCACCAGCGGCGTGGCCAGCAGGTGACGGATGGCCCGCGACCGCTCGGCCGCCAGGTGCTCGGCGAGGGCCGGCTCACCCACCGGTGGCCTCCAGACGTGCCGGCTCGTCGGCAAGGGCGATCGAGACCAGGAAGTCCGGTCCCCTCAGGGTGCCGTGGGCGGTGTGCAGCACCGCCTGCTTGGAACCGCCCGGGTCGGTCAGGACGACCTCGACTCGGCCGTCGACCGACAGGGCTCGCCGAGCGCCGTCGGCACCGAGCGGGGCGTCGAGGGCGGCGCCGATGAGGGCTAGCAGCTCGGCGAACGCCTCCGCAGGGAGGCGACCGAATGCCGCCAGCCGGACTGCGCGGCCGGTGACCAGGGAGGCGCGGAGCGTGTCCTCCGTGGCCAGGGCCTCGGCCTGGGCGCGCTGGCGGTGGGCTCGCCACCGGGACGGGTCGGCGACCGGGCGCAGCCGCCCCGAGTTGACCAGCGTGCCTGTGGTCCGCAGGGCAGGGGCGACCTCCACTCCCGTTGCCTCGGCCCACGGCGTGTTCGGTGCCCGGGCCTCGCCGTCGGCCGGCGCCAGGTGGGCGTGGCGAGCCGGCCAGAGCCCGAAGGCGGCGGCGAAGAGACGGTGGGCCTCGGCTTCCCCTGGCGCGGCCTCGAAGAGAGCGGCCAGTCGCCGGTAGTCCTCCGCCACCGACGCCGACCTGCGCCGCCTGTCCCATCGCCGCTCCAGGACACGGAGGAGCTCCACGATGGCCGTACGGGCGATGTCGAGTAGGCCGCCGATACGCGGCGAGGACCCATCGGTCGGCGCGAACCACGCCTGGAGCGCGGCCCATCGCCGTGCTCGCTCCGCCAGCCAGGCAGGTGCCGGGTCGTCACCCGCCACCGGGGCCAGGTTGGCACCGACCAGGGCCCGGTCGAAGAGAGTGGCGACGCCGGGACCGTCGGTGAGTCGTTGGACGGCGGTGGCGACCCGTCGCTGCGGGCGCTCGACCCCGTCGACGTACTCCTCGAGATAGGAGACCGTGCGGCGCTTCACGTCGACGAAGACGTCGTCGGTGGCGTCGTCGCGGACGAGCTGCTGGAGATGGCTGTTGAACTGGCGGACGCTCGCCACGAGGGACGCCATGTGCCCCTCGACCTCGGCTAGGCGAATGTGGATGCGGGCCTCGGTGCCGGGGTCGCTCGATGCGAGGAGCTGGGCGAGGTCGGCCAGTCCGTCGCCGATGGCGTCGAGGACGGCCGGCTGCAGGCCGACCGCATGCCTCAGCGCATCGAGGGCGTGGAGCAGGCCCCCGATGGCCGCCTCGCCCCTGTCGGTGAGCGACCACTGCAGGTTCTTGCGCTCGAACTCCTCCGGCGTGGCGTAGTGGGCGCCGTGGTCCTGGGTCGCCTCGAGCAGTCCCCAGGTCACGAGGGCGTCGAGGGCCCGCTGCAGGACGTCTTCGGTGACGGGCTCGTCCCAACCAGTGGTGGTCAGCGCCGACCGGACCTGCTCCAGGTTCATGGCGGGGGCGAGGACGGCCGCGTCCTCGAACGCGGTCATCAGGGCCACGTGCAGGTCGCGCAGGTCGGTGGTCGTGAAGCGGAAAAGATCGGCGTCGATCGCCCGCCACGCCCGTCGCCGCTCAACCATGAGGTCGAACATATCCAAGGGCTGAGACAGCCGGGTCGATGGTCGGTGGCCGGCGTGCACTGGCTCAGGGGGTGGGCATACTCGCCCGGTGTACGGGAATCTTTCGAATGCCGTCACACGTCACGTCGCGCCCCTGAGGCGTCGCCTCCTCGACGTCCGCCGCTGGCCACTGTCGGAAGGCCGGCCGGTCGACGCCGACGTCGTGGGGCTGATCCTCGCCGGCAAGATGTCGTGGCGCCATGAGCCGCTCGACCGGTGGACGCGGATCGGCGTCTATCAGAACCTGTACGCCGACGCGCCCAACCGGTGCACCATGCACTGGGTGATGCTCCCGGGCGACGTGCCCGAGGTCCTTCTGGCTGTACCTCTCGTATCTCGAGGCGAACCGTCTCTTCCACCCGGACAGCGATCCGCTCAGGGAGCTGCGGAAACCGCTGCGCTGCTACGGTGGCCTCGGCCGGACGGCCTCCCTGCGGCCGAGAACGCGCCAAAAGTGCCGTGTGTCTGCAAGGTGGCCTACCGCCGAAGAGCGGCGCGCCGGGAATCTGAGGTTGGGTAGGCTGGGACAGCCCCAGCGCTGGTAGCTCAACGGATAGAGCATCTGACTACGGATCAGAAGGTTGGGGGTTCGAATCCCTCCCAGCGCGCTACATAAGTGCAGGTCAGAGGCACTTTTTCCCTCAGCGATTGAGCCCGAGAAGGCCCCGTGAGAACATCGTGAGAACCGGTGAGAACCGGAACGCTGTTCTCAGGGAGGCCAAGGCATGCCGGCAAGACCTCAGGGCGTGTACCCGGACGGCCGTGGGGGCTGGTACTTCAAGGTCACGCTCGGCTCCGATCCGCTGACGGGGAAGCGGGTCCAGATCACGAAGCGTGGTTACCGGACGGCGGATCGCGGCCCGGGGTGACTTTGAAGTACCAAGCACCACGACCATCGGCGTACACACCCTCAGGCTTCGCAGGCATGCAATCGGCCTCCGTGAGAACCAGTTGGTTCTCACGAGGTTCTCACGGACCGGTCTCGGGCTCAAGCACCGAGAGGAAAAGTGCCTCTGACCTG
>DATAAF010000034.1:0-38682 GCA_036260255.1 Acidimicrobiales bacterium
AACGGATAAAAGGTACCCCGGGGATAACAGGCTCATCTTCCCCAAGAGTCCATATCGACGGGAAGGTTTGGCACCTCGATGTCGGCTCGTCGCATCCTGGGGCTGAAGCAGGTCCCAAGGGTTGGGCTGTTCGCCCATTAAAGCGGTACGCGAGCTGGGTTTAGAACGTCGCGAGACAGTTCGGTCCCTATCCGTCGCAGCCGTAGGAGATCTGAGGAAGGCTGTCCCTAGTACGAGAGGACCGGGACGGACGCAGCTCTCGTGTGCCAGTTGTCCCGCCAGGGGCACTGCTGGTTTGCGACCTGCGGAAGGGATAAGCGCTGAAAGCATCTAAGCGCGAAGCTCGTTCCGAGATGAGATCTCCCACAGGACCAACCTGGTAAGGCCCGTGGTTAGATCACCACGTTGATAGGCCGGAGGTGTACGCACCGCAAGGTGTTCAGCCGACCGGTACTAATCGGCCGAGGGCTTGGGGTACATCGTTTCTCGTGCTCGCTATAGAGGTCTCAGGGGCGGCGCCAACCCCCAGTTTGACAACAAGTTTCCGGTGGCAATAGCGGCGGAGTCACACCCGTTCCCATCCCGAACACGGAAGTTAAGCCCGCCAGCGCCGATGGTACTTGGGGGGAAACCCCCTGGGAGAGTAGGTCGCCGCCGGATCTCTCCGGAAGAAGGCCCCTTCGGGGGCCTTCTTCACGTCGGGCCCGTTGGAGATCGACCGCCGTCCGTTACCCTGCCGGCATGGCCACGCCCGGTCAGCCTCCACGCCGTCGAAGCGCCCGACCGGGCCGCACCGGGGGACCGTCGGCGTCCCGCGCCGGCCAAGGCGGGACCGCGGGCGGCCCCCGACCGCCCCGGGGGGACGGCCCCCGTCAGACGCCGCCCCGGGGGAGCACGCCGTCCCGAGGCCGGGGCGGCTCCCGGCGCACCGACGAGGGACGCCCCCGGCGTGACGGCGACGGACAGCGCCCCCGCGGCCGGCAAGCCGGCGGTCCACCGCAAGAGCGGCGGGCGGGCTGGGGCGGGGTCGCCCGCCGTGGCGCACGAGAGGTGGTCGCCGACGACCGCCCGGACCTTGGCCGACCGAGGCGGGCGACGACCCCGCCCGCACGCCCGACCCGGCGGCCGTCGACCGGTCCCGAACCCGAGCGGTGGGTCGAGGAGCCGTCTTCGGGGGACGCCGCCCCGGCGGCACGTCGACCGCCGCTCCGCCGTGGGCGGCGTCCGGACCGCCAACGGGTGGACGACGAGGTCGCCCGCCAGATCGGCGCGACCGTCCCTGCCCGGCGAGCGGCCCGGGTGCTCGATCGGGTGGCCGAGGCGGCGGTCGCCCTCGAGGTCGACCGGCCGCGGGACGCACTCCGCGCCCTGCGCCCGGTGCTGGCCGAGGCGTCAGAGGCCCCGGCCGTGCGCGAGTTGGCCGGCCTGTCGCTGTACCGGCTGGGGCGATGGTCGGAGGCGGTCGGGCACCTGGAAGCTTTCCGCCGCCTGTCGGGATCGGTCGAGCAGCACCCCGTTCTCGCCGACTGCTACCGGGCCCTAGGCCGCTTCGCCGCCGTCGACGAGCTGTGGGAAGAGCTCCGCCGGGCGTCGCCGTCGGCCGCCCTCGTCACCGAGGGGCGCATCGTGGCGGCCGGGGCCCTCGCCGACCAGGGTCACCTGCGCCACGCCATCAGGCTGCTGGAGGCTGCTCCCAAGCCCCGGCGGAGCCCCGCCGAGCACCACCTCCGCCTCTGGTACGCCCTCGCCGACCTCTACGAGCGGGTCGGCGACGCCCCGCGGGCGCGGGAGCTGTTCGGCCGGGTGGCCGCCGCCGACCCGTCGCTGGCCGACACGGCCGAGCGCCTCCAGGCGCTCTCCTGACGGTCCCGCCCGGCGGCCGGGCAGGGACCGTATGTCACACCCCGGTTCTACTCTTGGCCTCGTCGCTTCCCCCGATCGGTGACGCCGGGCACGCGGCGTGCCCGGCGGACGAGCAGGGAGGCGAGAGATGACGAACGTGGTTGCCCTGGTGGGCAGGCTGGCCCGGCCGGCGGAGTGGCGGGAGCTGCCGTCGGGCGATCGCCTGGTGACCTACGAGGTGACCGTCGAGCGGCCGGGTGAGCGGGCCGAGGGCGTGCCGGTGGTCTGGCTGGGGGCACCGGCGACGGCGGCCGATCACGACGTGGGCGAGCGCGTCGTGGTGGTCGGTCGGGTGCGCCGGCGGTTCTTCCGGGCCGGTGGCGGCACCCAGAGCCGCACCGAGGTGGTCGCCGAGACGGTGGTGTCGGCCCGCCAGGTCAAGCGGGCCCGGGGGGCGCTCGAGCGGGCCAGGGCGCTCCTCGACGAGGCGGTGGCCGGCACGGGCACCGGCACCGGCATCGGGCGATGAGGGCGCCACCGAAGCCCGGGCCGGCGTGCCGTCAATCGGCCAGGCGGCGGAAGACGAGGCCGGTACGGGGCTTGGGCCGGAAGAACGTCGTCTTCTGGGGCATGCGGCGCCCGGCCCGGGCCGTACGGGCGATCTGGTCGACGGTGGCGGCGCGCAACAGGAGGCCTACCTGGGCCTGGCCGGTGTCGACCGCCGCGAGCACGTCGGTGGCCCGATGGGGGTAGCCGGTGTTGTGGGTCGGCCAGCCGGCCAGGGCCCGGTCGAGCCGGGCGGCGTCGGGCTCGTCGACGACGCCGCCGCCCGCACCGTTCGGCCGCGGCCGCAGCCACCACGTCCGGCCGGGCACGACCAGGGCGGAGGCGCCGGCGGCGGCCAACCGCTCGGGAAGGTCGGGCCCGGGCGGGCCGGCGTCGCCGACCTCGAACTCCGAGGCGAGGGCCTCGGCCGGGTCGAACCCGTCGGGGAGGTCCCACACCACCCGGTGGATGGGGCCCACCGAGACGTGCTCGTCGGCCAGCTCCACGACGTAGGCCAGCACCAGGTCGTAGTCGCCAGGGCGGGCGCCGACCGCGGCCCGGCGCTCGTCGCGGTACGCCAGGGCCGTCTCGTAACGGTGGTGGCCGTCGGCGATCACGACGGGGGCGGACGCCACCGTCCGGGCGATGGCGTCCATGACCGCCGGTTGGCTCACCCGCCAGAGCCGGTGGTGCACGCCGCCGTCGTCGGTGCAACGGGCCACCGGCGGGCCGGGGACGTCGCACAGCGCGCTCAGGCCCTCGGCCAGCGACAGCCCCCAGATGGGCGACACGTTGGCCCGACAGGCCCGCAGGAGCCGGAGGCGGTCGTCCTTGGGCTTGCCCATCGTGCGCTCGTGGGGCAGCAGGCTGCCGTCCGGCGGGGCCAGCTCGAGCGCCCCGATGACGCCGGTCGTCTGGCGCGACCGCCCCGCCTCGTCCCGGAAGCCCATGCGGTAGACGTAGAACACCGGCTCGGGCTCGATCACCAGCACGCCTTCCGCCAGCCACTCCTCGAACAGGCACCGGGCCGCCTCGTACCGGTCGGCGCCGGCGGTGTCGCGGGAGAGGTCGACCCGCACCACGTTGTACGGGCTGCGGGCCTCCAGCCGGCGGCGCTCCTCCTCGGCGATGACGTCGTACGGAGGCGCGACGACGTCGTCCAGCGGCACCCGGTCGCGGTCGTAGCGGATCCCGGGGAAGGGCTCGAATCGGGCCACGGGCCCTTGGTAGCAGATGGCGGCGCCCGTCACGGGAACCGCCCGCCGCTAGGGAGTCGCCGCTCGCTCCCGCTCGGGCCGCAGCCGGTCCCGCAGCACCAGGGCCACCAGGGCACCGAAGGCGAAACCCCCCACGTGGGCGACCCAGGCGACGCCCTCGGCCGGGTTGACGAAGAACTGCGACACGAACCAGAACCCGAGCAACCACTTGGCGGGGACTTCGCGGAGCAGGACGAGGAAGAGCGTCCGGATGGGGACGTTCGGGAAGAGGACCAGATAGGCGCCCATGACGCCGGCGACGGCGCCGGAGGCACCGACGACGGGCACGGTGCTGTCGGGCTGGACGGCCACATGGGCGGCGGCGGCGGCCAGGCCGGAGAGCAGGTAGAAGACGAGGTAAGCCGCCGGGCCGAGGCCGTCCTCGATGTTGTTGCCGAAGACCCAGAGGAACAGCATGTTCCCCCCGATGTGCAGCCAGCTGCCGTGCAGGAACATCGAGGAGATCACGGCCAGGTACACGTTTTTACCCGGGAAGCGGGCGTCGTCGCGCCCACCGGCCGAGCTCGACTGGCACGCCTCGCTCTGGCTCTCGTAGAGCGTCTGGTCCACTTCCTCCGTCGTGAGCGGCCGGCCGCTCACGATCTCGCACGGGATGGCGGCGAACTCGAAGGAGAAGTTGGCCTCGCTGAGGCCTCGGTCGTACGGCCGCTGCAGGAACACGAAGACGACGAGGTTGGCGGCGATCAGGAGCAGGGTGACCCACGGGACCTTGGTAGTCGGGTTCTCGTCCTTGACGGGGATGACCACCGCCGGGAGTGTAGGCGGGGCCCTTTCCACCGCCGTTGTCGCTCCCCGGTGCCATGGGTACCCTCGGTGGCGAGCAGCCCGAAGCTGCACGGCGACCGGGGAGGGCGCCACCCATGGCCAAGTCCGACCTGTTCAAGCGGACCCTCGAGGCGGGGACGTCGTTCCTGGACATGTCGCGGGAGCGGGCCGAGACGGTCGTCAAGGAGTGGGTCGAGGCCGGAGACCTGCGCAAGGGACGGGCCCAGCAGGCGATCGACGACGTGCTGGCGCGCAGTCGCAAGGTCACCGACGAGCTGCGCGAGCTCGTCCGGCGCGAGATCCGCGAGCAGCTCGGCGGCATGGGGGTGGCCACCACCGACGACATCGCCCGCTTGGAGGCCAAGATCGACGACCTCCGGTCGGCCCAGACGGAGGCCCAGGCGCCCGCCGAGGGGTTCGCCCCCGCCCGCCCGGCGGGGGCGGTGAAGAAGATGCCCAAGGCCACCAAAGCGTCCCCGGCGACCAAGGGCGCCGGCATCCGCAAGGCGGCCAAGACCGCCGCGGCCAAGAAGGTCTCGGGCGCGCCCCCGGCGACCGAGGCGGCCGCCCCGCCGGCCGCCCCCGGCGACGGGACCTGACGTCGCAGCGGCGGCGGCTCGACGTCGAGCTGGTGCGGCGGGGGCTGGTCCCGAGCCGCGAGCGGGCTCGTGAGGAGATCGCCGCCGGGCGGGTCACCGTGGGTGGCGCGCCGGCGCTGACGCCCGCCCGCCTCGTCCAACCCGGCGACCCGGTGCTCCTCGCCGACGGCGGCGGTCGCTTCGTGAGCCGGGGCGGGAACAAGCTGGCCGCCGCGCTCGACACCTTCGCCATCGAGGTGGCCGGTCGGGAGGCCCTCGACGCCGGCGCCTCCACCGGGGGGTTCACCGACTGCCTTCTCCAGCGGGGCGCCGCCCGGGTGACGGCGGTTGACGTGGGGAGGGGGCAGCTCCACGAGCGCCTGCGGCGCGACCCGCGGGTGCGCGTGGTCGAGGGGACGAACGTCCGCCACCTCACGCTGGCGTCGCTCTCCCGGCCCGACGAACCCTTCGACCTGGTCGTCGCCGACCTGTCGTTCATCTCCCTCCGCCTGGTCGCCGGGGCGCTCGTCGCGGTGAGCAGGCCGGGCGCCGACCTCGTCGTCTTGGTGAAGCCGCAGTTCGAGGCCGGGCGGCGGGAGGCCGACCGGGGGCGGGGCGTCATCGCCGACCCCGCGGTCTGGCGGCGGGCGCTCGACGAGGTCGGTGCCGCGTTCGCCGGCGCCGGGGCCGCGATGATGGGGCTCATGGTGTCGCCGCTCCTGGGCGCCAAGGGCAACGTCGAGTTCCTCGTCCACCTGGTCGCCGGAGGGGCGGGCGGGGCGCCGGCCTCCGTCGACCTCGACGCCGCCGTGGACGCCGCCGCCGCCCTGCGGCGGACGGAGAAGGGGAGCTGAGACGGTGGCGACGGTGGCGCTGGTCGTGAACACCGGGCGCCGACGCGCCGTCGAGCTGGCCCACGAGGCGGCCGACTGGTTGACCGCCCGTGACCATCAGGTGCGGCTCCCCGAGGAGGACGCCGCCGCCGCCGGCCTGGCCAAGTACGGCTGCCCGCCGGGCGAGGTGGGCCCGGGGGCCGACCTGGCGGTGAGCCTCGGTGGGGACGGCACGATCCTCCGCACGGTGTCCCTCGTGGCGTGCCACGAGGTGCCGGTGCTCGGAGTCAACGTGGGCCGTCTCGGCTACCTCGCCCACGTCGAGCCCGAGGGTCTGAGCGAGGCCATGGCGAGGGTCGTCGCCGGCGACGCCTTCCTCGAGGAGCGACTCCTGCTCTGCGTGCGAGTGACCGCCACCGGTCCGGCCGGCGCCGCCGCCCCTCGGAACATCGAGCCCAACCCCCTCCTGGCCCTCAACGAGGCGGTGGTCGAGAAGGCCTCGGCCGGCCAGGTCGTGCACGTCGGCGTGCACGTCGACGACGAGTTCTTCACCAGCTACGCCGCCGACGGCCTCATCGTCGCCACCCCGACCGGCTCGACCGCCTACTCGTTCTCGGCGCGGGGCCCGATCATCGCCCCCCACCACCGTGCTCTCCTCCTGACGCCGGTCTCGCCGCACATGGCCTTCGACCGCAGCCTGGTGTTCGACCCCACCCAGGAGCTGCGCCTCGAGGTGCTCGACCGCCCCGCCCGCTTCATCGTCGACGGCCGCGAGCTCGGGTCCCTCGCCCCCGGCAGCACCGTCACCTGCACCGCCGCCACCGAGGTGGCCCGGTTCGTGTCCCTCGGCCCGTGGGACTTCTACCGCGTCCTCAAGTCGAAGTTCGGCCTGTCCGACCGGTGATGCTGGCCGAGCTGCACGTCCGCGACCTGGGCGTCATCGACGACCTCGTGCTCCTCCTGTCGCCGGGGATGACCGCGCTCACCGGCGAGACCGGCGCGGGGAAGACCCTGGTGGTGGAGGCCATCGAGCTGCTCGTCGGTGGGCGGGCCGACCCGGTGCTCGTGCGGCCGGGGGCGTCGGAGGCGCGGGTCGAAGGGCGGTTCGTCGACGGCGACGAGGAGACCGTCCTCGCCCGGGTCGTGCCTCGCCAGGGCCGGTCCCGGGCGTACGTCGACGGCAGCCTGGCGACGGTCTCCGAGCTGGCCGGGCGGGGGCGCCGCCTGGTCGATCTCCACGGCCAGCACGCCCACCAGTCGCTCCTCGCGGCCCGCACCCAGCGCCGGGGCCTCGACCGCTTCGGCGCCGTCGACCTCGGCCCCCTGGAGGCGGCCCGCCGCCGGGTGGCCGCCGTCGAGGCGGCGCTGGGCGCCGCCGGCGGCGACTCCCGGGCGGTGGCGCGGGAGGTCGACATCCTCCGGTTCCAGGTCGGCGAGCTCGACCGGGCCGGCCTCGACGACCCCGAGGAGGACGCCGCCCTCGAGGCGCAGGAGGACCTCCTCGCCGACGCCGACGCCCACCGGCGCGCGGGCGAAGCCGCCTATCAGGCGCTCACCGCCGACGGGGGCGCCACCGACGCGGTGGGGTCGGCGGTCGCCGCCTGCTCCGGCCGGCGCCCATTCGCCGGCACGGAGAGCCGCCTGCGGGCGCTGGCCGCCGAGCTGGCCGACGCCGCCGCCGACCTCCGGGGCGCGGTCGAGGGCATCGTCGTCGACGCCGGGCGTCTCGACGAGGTGCGGGCGCGCCGCCAGCTGCTCCGGGAGCTGTGCCGCAAGTACGGTGAGGAGTTGTCGGACGTGATCGCCTACCGGGAGCGGGCCCGCGATCGGCTCGCCGAGCTGGAGGACCACGACCTGCGGGTGGCGGCCCTCGAGGCGGAGCAGGCAGAGGCCCGCGCCGACGAGGCCGGGGCGGCGGCGGCGGTGGGACGGGCTCGGCGCCGGGCCGCCCCGGCGCTGGCTGCCGCGGTCGAGGAGCACCTGCGGGCCCTGGCCATGCCCCGGGCCCGCGTGTACGTGGCGGTGGGGGGCGACGACCCCGGCGACGACGTCACCTTCCTGCTGTCCGCCAACCCCGGCGAGGACCCTCTCCCGCTGGCCAAGGTGGCGTCGGGCGGGGAGCTGGCCCGCTGCATGCTCGCCGTCCGGCTGGTGCTGACCGAGGCGCCGCCCACCCTCGTGTTCGACGAGGTGGACGCCGGCGTCGGGGGCGAGGCGGCGCTGGCCGTCGGCCGGGCGCTGGCCACCGTGGCCGCCGACCACCAGGTGCTGGTGGTGACCCACCTGCCCCAGGTGGCGGCGTTCGCCGACCACCAGGTGGCGGTGGCCAAGGTCGAGGAGGCGGGGCGCACGGTCGCCCGGGCCCGCCACGTCGAGGGACAGGACCGGGTGGTCGAGCTCTCGCGGATGCTGTCGGGCCAGCCGGCGAGCCCGACGGCCCAGGGCCACGCCACCGAGCTGTTGGCGGCCGCGTCCCGGGAGCGGGCGCGGTGATGGCCCGCCGCCCCGCCGGCCGCCTGCAGGCACCCCCGGGTCTCGCCGGCGATGGCTCGGCCGACGACGACACCCCCACCGCAGCTGAGCCGGGCGCGAGCGGCGGGGTCGTCGCCCCCGCCCGGGTCGACCGGCGCACCAAGACGCTGCTCACCCGCGTCCTGCCCGGTGAGGTGGCGGTCATCGACCACGAGGACCTCGACCGGCTGGCCGCCGAAGGCCTCATCAAGGCCAAGGTCGGGGCGGTCGTCAACGCCTCCCGCTCGATCTCCGGGCGCTATCCCAACGTCGGCCCGCTGCTGCTGGCCGCCGCCGGCATCCCGCTGGTGGACGACGTCGGGCCGCACGTCATGACCGACGTGCACGAGGGGCAGGTGCTGAGGATCGACGGCGCGACCGTCTGGGCCGGAGCCACCCAGGTGGGCTCGGGCACCCGCCACACCCTCGAGTCGCTCGAGGCCCAGCTGGAGGCGTCGAAGCGGGCGGTGAGCGACGAGCTGGGCCGCTTCGCCGAGAACACGCTCTCGTACCTGAAGCGGGAGCACCACCTGCTCACCGACGCGCCGTTGCTCCCCGAGCTGGCCACCGAAGTGGCCGGGCGCCACGTGCTGGTCGTGGTCCGGGGCGCCGACTACCTCGACGACCTGGCCGCCCTGCGGTCGTACATCCAGGAGGTGCGGCCGGTGCTGTTCGCGGTGGACGGCGGGGCCGACGCCCTGCTCGACGCCGGGCACCGCCCCGACCTCATCATCGGCGACTTCGACTCTGTCTCCGACACCGCCCTGCGCTGCGGCGCCCAGCTGGTGGTGCACGCCTACCCGGGTGGCGAGGCGCCGGGGGCCGGGCGGCTGGACGAGCTCGGCCTGCCGTACACCGTGTTCGAGGCGGCCGGTACCAGCGAGGACGTCGCCATGCTCCTCGCCTACGAGAAGCGGGCCGAGCTCATCGTGGCGGTGGGCACCCACGCCTCGATGGTCGAGTTCCTGGACAAGGGCCGTGAGGGGATGGCGTCCACCTTCCTCGTGCGGCTCAAGGTGGGCCCCATCCTCGTGGACGCCAAGGGCGTGAACCGCCTGTACCAGGGCCGCGTCCGGCGGCGCGACATGGCGTTCCTCGTCGCCGCCGCCGTGTTCGCCATGCTGGTGATGGTGGCGGTGGCCCAGCCCCTGCACGTCTTCCTGCGGGCCCTGTCGCTCAGCCTCCGGGAGACGTGGCGGGCCGTGTTCGGCTCGTGATCAACCTCCGGTACCACGTCGTCTCCCTGGTGGCGGTGTTCCTGGCCCTGGGCGTGGGCGTGGTCATGGGCTCCACCGTCATCGACCGGGTGACGGTCGACGCCCTGGAGGCCCAGGTGGACCGGGTCGAGAACTCGGTCAAGGCGACCCAGGCCGAGAACCGCCGGCTCGACGAGCAGCTGCGGACCGTGCGCGACTTCGCCGACCAGGCGCGGGACCGCATCGCCGAGGGCCAACTCCGGGACGTGACCGTCCTGGTGGTGGCGGTCACCGGGATCGACCGCAAGCCGGTCGAGGGCCTGCGTCAGGCGGTGGCCAGCTCCGAGGCCAACCTGGCCGGCACGCTGTGGTTCACCGCCAAGATGCGCCTGGACAACGAGGGCGACGCCCGGGCGCTGGCCGGCGCGCTGGGCCTGGCGGGCGACCAGCCCGACGTGCTGCGCCGCCAGGCGCTGGTCCGGGTGGCGGCCGCCCTGGAGGGAGGGTCGGAGCCCGACGTCCTGCCCGCCCTGCTCGCCGCCGGGTTCGTCGCCTACGAGGGCCCTCCCGACCAGGCCAGCGCTCCGACCTCCGCCCTGGAGTCGCTCCCCAGCGGCGGTGTACGGGTCGCGCTGGTGTCGGGCGCGGGAGCCAGCGTGGGCGACGACCAGGTGGCGCTGCCCCTGGCTCAGGCCCTGGGGCTGTCCTCGGCCCGGGTCGTGGCCGCCGAGGCGGGCCAGGACACGCCCGGCGGCAGGGGGGTGTTCGTGGGGCTGCTCCGCAAGGACGACGTTGTCGGCGCCCGCATCTCCACCATCGACAACCTCGAGTCAACGATGGGCCAGGCGGCGGCGGTGCTGGCTCTCGACGACCTGGCCGTGCCCCGCACCGGCCACTACGGCGTCGGCCCCGGCGCCCAGCGCCTCCTGCCAACCGATCAGGCATGACCGAGCACGGCGACCGGCCGGACGGGGTGGCTCGGGCCGCCGCCCACATCGCGGCCGGCAACGTCGCCTCCCGGGTCACCGGGTTCGTGCGGGTGCTGGCCGTCGCCGGCGTCCTCGGGACCACCTTCCTTGGCAACACGTACCAGACCGCCAACCTCGTCTCCAACGTCCTCTTCGAGCTGCTGGCCGCCGGGTTGCTGTCGTCCGTTCTCGTCCCCCCGTTCGTCCGCCTCCTCGACGACGCGCGCGCCGAGGAGGCGCGCGAGGTCGCCGGCGCCGTCCTCGGGGTCGCCCTGGTGGGGCTGGGAGCGGTCACCGTCCTCGGGCTGCTGGGCCGCGACGCCATCATGCGGGCCCTGACTGTCGCCGTCGACGACCCCCTCGTGCGGGCGCGCGAGGTTCGCCTGGGCTCGTTCCTTCTCCTCCTCTTCCTGCCCCAGGTCCTCCTCTACGCCGTCGGGGCGGTGACCACCGCCCTGCTCCACGGCGCCCGCCGGTTCCGGGCGGCGGCGCTCGCACCGGTGGCCAACAACCTCGTCGTCATCGCCACCATGGGCGTGTTCTGGCTGCTCCGGCGGGGCGACCCGTCGGCGGCAGGCGCCGGGGGCCTCGAGCTGCCGTTCTCCCAACGCCTGGTGCTGGCGGTGGGGACGACCGCCGGCGTGGCGGCGATGACATTGGTGCCGCTGGTCGACGCCTGGCGGGCCGGACTGAGTGTCCGTCCCCGGTGGGCCCCGCGCCACCCCGGCCTGCGGGGCCTGGGCCGGGCCGGCGCGTGGGGTGCGGCCTACCTCGCCCTCAACCAGGTGCTGGTGGCCGTCACCCTCGTCCTGGCCAACCGTGTCGAGGGAGGCGTGGTCGCCTACCACCTGGCCTTCACCGTGTTCCTGCTGCCCCACGCGGTGCTCGCCCATCCGACGATCACCGCCGTCTACCCCCGGCTGGCGGCGGAGGCGGCCGCCCGGCGCTGGCGCGCCTTCTCCGAGACGCTGCGGGGGTCGGCCGCCGTCGTCGTGTTCCTCGTCGCCCCGGCGGTGGCCGTGCTGGTCGCCCTGGGCCGGCCGGCCCTGTCGCTCCTCCGACTCGGAAGCCTGGACGCCGCCGGCGCCGCGCTGGTGGCCGACGTGCTGGCCGCCTACGCCCTCGGGCTGGTCGGCTACGCCGGGTTCCATCTCCTCACCCGCGCCAGCTACGCCACCGGCGACACCCGCTCGCCGGCCATCGTCAACCTCGGAGTGGCGGCCGGAGGGTCGGCGCTGATGCTCGCCCTGTTCGCCGTCGCCGACGGCGGCGACCGGGTCGTGGCGCTGGGCCTCGCCCACTCGGTGGCCATGGTCGCCGGCGCCGCCACCTTGCTGGCCGTCGTCGGCCGCCGGGCGGGGGAGGCGTGCGTCCCCGCCGGGTCGCTGCTCCGGGGGCTCGGCGCGGGCGTCGCCGCCGGCGTCGCCGCCCGACTCGTCGCCGACCGGCTCCCGGCCGGCGGCCGGCCGGCGGCGGCCCTGGCGCTGGCCCTCGGTGGCGCCGCCGCCGGAGCCGTGTACCTGGCCGTCCAGGCCTGGCTCCGGGCGCCCGAGCTCAAGCGCTGGCGCGCCGGAGGGATGCGCGGCGCCCTCGAGCCGGCGCCGGGGGGCGGCCGCTGAGCCGGGTGGTGGCCATCGTCCCCGCCCACGACCGGGCCGACACCGTCGGCGCCACGGTGGCCGCCGTCGGCGGCCTCCCGGTCGACGAGGTGGTGGTCGTCGACGACGGGTCCACCGACGCCACCGCCGGCACCGCCGAAGCCGCCGGCGCCCGGGTGGTCCGCCTGCCCGCCAACGTCGGCAAGGGAGGGGCGGTCACGGCGGGGCTGGCGGCCGCGCCCGACGCCGACGTCTACCTCCTCCTCGACGCCGACCTCGGGCCCAGCGCATCGGCGGCGGGCGAGCTGCTGGGGCCGGTGCTGGCGGGCGAGGCCGACATGGTCATCGCCGTCCCGCCCGGTGCCGGGCGCAGCGGCGGTTTGGGCCTGGTACGGGCGCTGGCGGGGGCGGGCATCGCCCGGGCGACCGGTTGGCGCCCCCGGGCGCCCCTCTCGGGCCAGCGCGCCGTGCGCGCCGACCTGCTCCGGCGCCTCGACCTGGCGCCCCGGTTCGGCCTGGAGACCGCCCTCACCATCGACGCCCTCCGCGCCGGGGCCCGGGTCGCGGAGATCGACGTCGACCTCCGCCATCGCCCGACCGGCCGGAACCTGAGCGGTTTCGTGCACCGCGGACGCCAGGGCCGCGACATCGCCCTCGCCCTCTGGCACCGGCTCGGCCGATGATCCGCGTCGTCGTCGCCGCCATCGTCGGCTGCTTCACCGCCCGGCTCGTGTGGGTGGCCGTCCGCCCGCTGTTCGACGCTCCCCGCCTGGCCCGGCCCAACTGGCGGGGCCAGCCCGTCCCGACCGCCGCCGGGGTGGTCATCCCGCTGGTCGTCGTGCTGGTCGAAGGCGGGCGGGCGGTGGGCGCGGCGGCGGCCTCCGACCCCGACAGCCTGACCCTGGCCCGCCTGCTCGTCGTCGCCGCCGTCGCCGGGTTCGCCCTCCTCGGCGCCCTCGACGACCTGGTCGGCTCGGGGGACGTGCACGGTTTCCGCGCCCACCTCGAGGCGGTGGCCCAAGGCCGGCCCACGACCGGGTTCGTCAAGCTCGTGGGAGGCGCCGCCCTGGCCGTCGTGGTGGTGGCGCCCCTGGCCCGCCCGTCGCTGGGCCGCCTCGTCGCCGACGCCGCCCTGGTGGCGCTGTGCGCCAATCTGGCCAACCTGTTCGACCGCGCCCCCGGGCGGCTGCTCAAGGTGACGGCGGCGGCGTTCGTCGGCATCGTGGCGGCCGCCCGCCAGCGCGTCGAGCTGGAGGGCACCGCCCTGGTCGTGGGGGCCGCCCTGGCGTTGCTCTTCGACGACCTCCGCGAGCGGCTCATGCTCGGCGACACCGGCAGCAACGCCCTCGGCGCGGCGCTGGGCCTGGGCCTGGTGGTGGCGGCCACGCCGACCACCCGCACCGTGGCCCTCGTCGTGGTGGGCGCCTTGAACGTGGCCGGGGAGCTGGTGTCGTTCAGCCGGGTGATCGACGCGGTGCCCGCGCTGCGGGCGCTGGACCGGGCGGGCCGCCGGCCCTGAGGACGGTGAGCGATCCGGTCAGTGGGCGACGCGCGCCCACGGTACGAAAGCGTTCTCCACCGGGCGCAGCGCCGGCTCCAGCTCGCCGAAGTGGCGCAGCAACACCGACTTCATGGTGGAGCCGTTCACCCACCGCAGCCCCGCCGCCGTGTAGTGGTCGGCGTTGTAGTGCCTGGTGAAAAAGCGGTCGCTCTTCAGCCGGCGCGAGGCCATGAGGACGAACACCCGGAAGGCGGTATCGCTGAAGCCGAAGCCGCGGGGCAGGTCCTCGGCGTAGAGCCCGACCATCAGGTCGACGGCGTCGAGGTCGTTGTCGTAGACCTCGCGTATCTCCTGGGCCCACGCCGCGTTCGACGTCAGCTGGTCGAAGCTGCGGACGGGCGGCTTGTGGAACGCCTGGCGGAAGCGGTTGTACCGGGGGACGCCGCGCTCGCGGTTGCGGAAGATGTCGACCGCGGCCAGGTCGAGGGTCCGGTCGCCGAGCTCGAAGCTCTGCAGCGACCGGGGGAAGTTGTGCAGGGTGATCTGGCCGGGGTGGGCGGTGCCGAAGCTGTAGAGGGCGTTGGCCACGCCGATCTCCCGGAGGGCGGGGACGGCGGAGTCGGCGCGGAGCTCGGTCAGTCCCATCGGCCCCCGCTCGGCCCGCCCGTCGACGGAGTGGAAGACGTACTCGTCGGGCATGAGCGGGTGCATCCGGTAGACCGCCACGAACTCCTCGGTGAGGCAGTACGGCGCGCCGTGGTGGTCGGTGGGCGACCCCGGGATGCCGCTCAGCACCTCGCTCTCGGAGAGGCGCCCGCACGACCGCTTGAGCTCCTCGGAGATACCCCACCAGTTCATGCTCATGGCCCGCTGAGTGGTCGGGTGGGCGATGATCCCCGGGGTCCACTCGACGGTGTGGATCTTGGCCTGGAGGGCCACGTTGACCAGGCGGGCGGTCTCGAACAGCTCGTCGTCGGTCCACGTCCGCCCCTCCTCCTGGCGGAGGTGGTCGCAGATGGCGTTGTGCTCCATGGCGAAGAGGCTCCGCAGCATCGCCCAGCCGCTCCAGAAGCCGGCGTGGCGGCTCTGGAAGTCGAGCTGCCCGGCCACGTCGAGGGGCAGCGTCTGCTCCTCCACCCGCAGGTAGGGACCGTCCCGCAGGAGGGCGCGCTCGGCCTCGCTCGTCCCGTAGACCTGGGAGCCGTCCCACCAGTGGGTGTCCTCGCTCAGGAACTTCCCGGGCGTCCCGTCGGCCTCCATGGTGGCGTCGATCTCGGTGTCGCCCAGGGGCAGCCGCCGATTGGGGTCGGTCTTGTGGCTGAACCAGTCGTGGATCTCGAACTGGAGCCAGGCGGCGGCCAGGACATTGAGCCCGGTGGCGGGAAGGAACTGGTCACGGGTGAGGAGCACCTTGCTCACCACGCCGGGGTCGGGTGTCCGCAGCCTCGTGCCCGTCTCGGGCAGGTTCTTCTCGGGCGGGACGTTGCGGCCGAACGCGGTGCCCGCCGCCCCCATTCGCGGGTGCTCGAGGTCGTTCCACCGTCCGTCGGCGGTGCGGTACTTGTGCTGGGCCTCGGTGGGCGTGCCGCCCTCCTCGGGCACTCCGGTGTCGTGGAGGCACTCCGCCCGCAACCGGTCTCGCACGCCCACCAGAGTGACGATGCCCAGGGGCAGGGGCAGCTTCTCCCATCCGAAGGTGCGCTCGAGCCACCGGGCCGGGCGGTCGACGATCCGGCTCAGGGTGGACGGGCGGCTCGGGGGGACCTTGATGCGCCGGGCCCGCTCGTCGCCGGCCGGCGCCCGCCTCGCTTCCAGGGTGTCGGTCATCGGTCAGCCGTTCACCCCGGACTCGAGGATCCGCGGCGAGACCTTCCAGGTCGCGTACTCCTCCCTGTCGAGGCGGTCCTGCAGGGCCTCGAGGGCCCGCCGGAAGTCGTGGAAGGCGGTCTTGGCGGCGGGGTCGAGGCCCATGTGCGAGAAGTCGCTGCACAGCGCCGTGCGGTGCACGTTGAGGATGAAGTTGTAGTTGACGAGCCGCTGGTAGACGTCGATCGACTCCCGCCGGCCCGACGTGTAGATGCGGGTCGGCTGCACATGGTGCCAGAGCTGGTAGTTCCAGAGGCCGGTGCCGAGGACCTCGTGCTCGACCGAGCCGAGGTAGATGAAGCCGGCCACCAAGCGGGCCAGGTCGTCGACGCCGATGTCCTTCCCAAGCCACTCGGAGATGCCGCCGGGGATGCGGGCGTCGAGCTCGGCCAGCCACGCCTGGGCGTCCTGGTCGGCGTCCAGCTCGTCGTCCGACCGGTAGTACAGGCCGAGGTAGTTGCGGGCGTGGTCGTGCATGACGTCCCAGTGCGCCCGCCGGTTCTCCAGATAGGGGAGCTCCAGCTCGCCGTTCCGGATGCCACGGCGGTCCGCGTCGACCACCGGGTCGACAACCCGGACGTCGTACCGCTCGTACGTGTCCGACAAGAGCTTGCACAGGCCGCGGTGGGTGAAGCTGAAGACGCTCTCGAAGTCACCGCCCGGCATCAGCATGATCTCGGTGACCAGCTCGTTGGAGTAGTGCGTGCCCCACGCGTGGGGCCAGACCAGGCGCCGCAGCGGATGGTCTCCGGGAAGGTTGTTCCGGGTGATCATGGCCACGTTCGACACCGCGGTCAGGTGGATCCCGTTGAAATGGCGCACGATCGAGAGGTCGTTGGTGGCGGCGCAGAGGGCGATCTTCTGGGCCAGCGGCCAGCTGTCGTCACCCGGCTTGGACACGCCCAGCTCCGAGTCGATCTCCACCGCGGCGAGGCGCCCGCCGTCGGCGCGGAACACCGCCCGGCAGGCGAGCGACCGCAGCCCCGGGTGGTGCTCGTAGTCGCCGAGGTACCCGAAGTCCCACTCGTAGGTGCCGCCGTCGCGGCGCTCGAGGTAGCACGCATAGGGGCCGGCCACCGCCAGCTCACCCAGGTCGACGGGCTCGGCGTACTCCTTGGGCAGGACGGGAGCGGCGTGGATCTTGCGATGGACCGGCGGGTAGGCGCGGGTGATGGCGGCGAAGGGGTCCTCGTCGATCTCGGCCAGGCCGGGGCGGTTCAGCGGATAGTGGCGGTACAGCCAGACCTGGAAGCGGATGAACGCCAGGCGCAGCCGATCGGTCTCGTCGGCCGGGAGATGGTCGGCCACCGGGATGTTCCTGATGGGTACCGACGGGTACCGCTCGTCGAAGCGGATCGGCACCAAACGCCGCTCGTCATCAGGCGGGAGCGGCACCTCTCGGGGCTTGTTGGCCCGGAATTTGGCGCTGAGCAAGAGGTCCCAAAACAGCTTCCGCAGCTTCCACATGGTAAGCACCCTTCGCTCGAACCCGCGCCGGTGGATGCCCTTGGGAGCCTAGAGAACGAAGGGAGCAATGACAATGTCCGCCGTCACGCAATGGGCCTGACGGCGAGCACACCGGGCTGTCAAGGCCGGTGTGCCGGCGACTCCATTTCGGCAAGGAGCCCGGCCGCCGCCCGCTCCACTCGGGTGAGGCCGTACTCCTCGGCCGTCGTCTGCGCCTGGCTCAGCAGCTCCCGCGCCCGCTCGACGTCCCGTGGGGCCCGACGGGCCAGGAGGACCCTTGCCCGCTCGAGCCGGCTGCGGGCCAGCCAGGTGGGAGCCGGTACGGGTGCGTGGGCCGACTCGGCGTGGGCGAGGTTGGCGTCGGCCTGGTCGAGCCGGCCGAGCACCGCTTCCAGCACGCCGACGAAGTGGGCGACCGACCCGTACCACGTGAGCCCGGTGCAGATCATCTGGTCGCGGTAGGGAGCCAGGTAGTCGAGCAGGGCCCGGGCCCGGTCCCGGTCGTGGAGCCGGGCACAGGTGAGGGCGGCCTGGGCCACCGCCCGCGGCCACGACGCCTCGCGCGGGATCTCCCCGAGCTGGTCGACGAGCGCCTCGAAGACAGGGCGGGCCTGGTCGAGCTGGTCGGTCTCGGCGTGGAGCAGGGCCAGGCTGGCCCGCAGCGACGCCACCCCGGGGTTGGCGGCGGCGATCCGCACGACGTCGTCGGCGATCTCGCCCAGGTTCCCCCGCTCGAACCGGACGTTGAAGAGGTGGATCCCGTAGTAGAGGAACACGTCGGGCTGACCGGCCGCCTCGCCGAGGGCGTATCCCTGGGCGGCGATCCTCTCGCTCTCGCCGATCCTGCCCTTGGTGAGCTCGCGGCACGCCCGCAGGATCATGGTGAGCCAGCGCATCGTCGGCTGGCCGAGCTCGGCGCTCAGCTGTTCGGACCTCTCCAGGCAACGGTCGGCCTCGGCGTCGTCGCCCGCCTCGGCGGCGGCGACGAAGCGGTGCCAACACCCCGAGCAGACGAGGACCGCGTCTTGGAGGCTCGTGGCCAGCGCCACCAGCTCCTCGGTGAGGGCGAGGCGCTCGATCACCGAGTCGGGCCCCCAGATGGCGACGATGCGGGCGAGCAGGGTATGGGCCAGCGTCTTGGGCTCGCCCAGTCGCCGAGCCATGGCGAGCGCCTCGGCGCTCAGCACGTAACGGCGGTCGCGGTCCCTGCCGTACACCAGCTCGACCGCCAGGTTGGCGAGGAGTCGGGCCCGCACGGTGGTCTCGCCCGGGGGTTGCGCCTCCAGGGCCGCCTCCAGCATCGCCGCCCGCTCTTCGTCGACCGCCCCGATGATCGCGAACATCCCCCGGAAGTTGGCGAGGGCCGCTCGGGCCAGGGCGTCGGCGTCGCCGACGTCCAGCGCCAGCTTGCACGCGCGGATGAGCGTCTCCCGGTGCCCCGGGTCGCCCGCCCGCCGCTGCGCCTCCCCCAGGCGGACGAGGAGGTCGAGACGCTCGCTCACGTCGTGGTCGCCGTCGGAGATCTCGACCAGGTCGAGGGCCTGCTGGTAGAAGGCGGCGGCGTCGTGGTGGGCCAGCTGGGCCAGAGCCCGGTCGCCGGCCCGGCGGGCGAAGGCGACCGCCTTGACTGCGCCTCCCACCGGGGCGGCCGCCCGGGCGTAGTGGTGGGCGAGCGCGGGCAGGTGGTCGTCGAGGCGCCCGGCGTAGACCTTCTCGAGGGCCTCGGCGACCCGGCGGTGGAGCGTGACCCGCCGGGCGGTCGTGAGGTCCCGGTAGACGGTCTCCCGCATGAGGCTGTGGGCGAAGCGGTAGCGCAACGCCTGGCTGGACGATTCGCTCACCAGTCGAGCCGCCATCGCCTCGTCCAGGGCCGCGACAACCCGGTCCTCGTCGAGGTCGCTGGCCGCCTCGAGCACCGGCAGCTCGAACTCCATCCCGATCACCGCGGCGGCCCGCAGCACCCGGTTGCACGTCTCGGACAGCCGGGTGAGCCGTCGCCCGACGACCTCGCGCACGCCCTCGGGGATGCCGAGGGCTTCGACCGGCTGCGAGCTCCAGCGGCCCTCCCGCCGGTCGAAGGCCCCGGTCTCGACGAGGTGCCGGAGGACCTCCCGCACGAAGAAGGGGTTGCCCTGGGTCTCGGCGTGGATCGCCCGCGCCACCGCCCTGCCGTTCTCGTCGAGCTCGGCTCCGGCCGCCTCGGCGAGGTAGGTGGCCACCCCCTCCTCGCTGAGGCCGTCGAGGAGCAGCCGGCGCATGGTCGTCCCCCGGCGCAGGTCGGCCACCAGCTCGACCAACGGATGGCCGTGGGTCAGCTCGGTGTCCCGGTAGGTGCCCACGACCATGAGCCGTCCCACCCCCGTCGAGCGCAGCACGTGCCGTAGCAGCAGCAGGTTCGGCTTGGCCGCCCAGTGGAGGTCGTCGAGCACGAGGAGCAACGGGCGGTCCGACGAGACGCTGCCGAGCCACGACGCCACCGCCTCGAAGACCCGGTAGCGCTCGCTCTCGGGGTCGGCCGAGAGCGGCAGGGGGAGCCCGGGCACCCGCTGGGCCAGCTCGGGGACCAGGCGCACGAGCTCGCCGCCGTACCGTCCCAGGCGCTCGGGCAGCTCGTCGTCGGGGGTGTGGTCGACGAACTGGCGCAGGGCCTCCACGAAGAGCTGGAAGGGGACACCGAGGTCCTCGTCGCATCGGCCGGCGAGGACGGTCGCTCCCTCGGCGTACACCTGGGCGGCGAGCTCGGCGGCCATCCGCGTCTTGCCGACCCCTGGTTCGCCGGCCAGCAGCATCACCCGCAGCCCCTCCCGGGCTGTCTCGTCCCACGCCCGCCGGAGCTCGGCGAACTCGGTTTGGCGCCCGACGAAGATGGGCCCCACATCGGTGAGCAGCGCGGGCAGCGGCACCGACGACCCGGGCAGCGGCTCCCAACCGACGTCGAAGGCCACGACCGCGTCGGGAAGGCCCTTGAGGTGGAGCTCCCCCAGCTCCCGGAAGGCGACGCCGGGGCGGCTGCCGGCCACCAGCCGCACCGCATGGGTGGCGAGGATCTGCCCGCCCTGGGCCTGGGACACCAGGCGGGCCGCCTCCACGACGGGCCGCCCGAAGACGTCGCTCTCCTCGAAGCTCACCTCCCCGACGGCGAGCCCGGCGCGGATCGCGATCGGCGCCTTGCTCATCCGCGCCTGCAGGTCGACCACCTGCTGCATGGCGACCGCGCACGCCACCGCGTCGCTGGCCGAGTCGAAGACGACGAGGATCCCGTCGCCGAGCGTCTTGATCTCCCGCCCGCCGTTCTGGGCCACCGCGCCCCGCAGCCGGTTGAAGTGGTCCCGCCGGAGCTCGTCGAACCGCTCCGGGCCCACCCGAGACATCAGGTCGGTGGATCCCACCAGGTCGGTGAACAGGACGCCGGCCATCGCGGCCGCCCGGCGTTCCCCCATGGAGGAAGCTTAGGTTCGTGTCAGTGGACGGCACGGATGCCACCGACGGCGCGGCGACGGGTGAGGCGACGCCCCTTCCGCCGGCGACGGCGCCCTGGGACGCCGACACCGAGCGGCTCCTGGTCGACTGGCGCAGGCGTGCGGCGGCGGCGGCCACCGCCCACTACCGGCTCGCCTATCGCTGCCGGCGGCGGAACGTGGCGCTGGGCGTCCCCGTCGTGGTCCTCTCGAGCGTCGTCGGCACCAGCCTGTTCGCCACGCTCAACGAGGCGTCGGTGGACTCCGACGTCCGCCTTGTCATCGGCGTGGTGAGCGTCGCCGCCGCGGTGCTCGCCTCGCTGCAGACGTTCCTCCGCTTCGCCGAGCGGGCCGAGCGCCACGTGATCGCCGCGGACTGGTACTCGGCGGTCCGGCGAGGGGTCGACGAGGCACTGGCCCTTCCCCCGGTGGCCCGGAAGCCCCCGGCCGAGTACCTGCCCACCATCCGCAAGGAGATGAGCAAGATCGGCCAGCAGGCACCGGAGATCCCGGCTCCCCTCTGGTCGAGGGTGGCGGCCGAGCACGGGGTCGACGAGGGCGCGCCCACCCGAACGAGCGCGGGCGGCACGCCGGGTGCCTGAGGGCGCCGGCCCGCTTCAGTCGTCGGGCAGGGGGGCGGCCGAGTGGGCGCTGTCGGCGGCGGCCGCCGGGGTGGCGAGGGCCGGCGCCGAGGGCAGGTCGTTGAGGGCGCCGATGAGGGCACGCAGGCGCCCGTAGGCGAGGCGGTCGAGCGTCAGGACGAGGCGCGGGAGGTCCAGGTGGTCGCCGTCGGCGACCTCGGCGGCCAGTGGCGGCGTGGGCTCGAGCCCGCCGGGCCGCACGATGTCGGCGAACGACGTCCGCAGGGTCTCGAGCTCCTCGGCGGTGGGGGCGGCGCGCAGGCGCACGACCAGGCGCGCCCCGACCCAGCGGATCGAGTGGTAGTTGCGGTAGAAGCCGAGGACCTCGGTGGTGGCGGCGGCCACGTCGTCGGTGATCCGGTACAGCCCCAGGTCGTCGGCGGCCGCCATCCCCCGCCCGACGACCTCGGAGGAGATGAATCTCTCGAACGCCTCCCAGTAGCCGCCGCCGGGCACGTCGAGCAGCACGATCGGGGCGGGGGAAGCCTTGCCCGTCTGCAGCAGGGTGAGGAGCTCGAACGTCTCGTCGAGGGTACCGAAGCCTCCGGGGAGGACGACGAATCCGGCGGATTCCTTCATGAGCATCAGCTTCCGGGTGAAGAAGTACTTCATGACCACGAGCTTCGGGTCGGCGGCGATGAAGGCGTTCGGCCCCTCCTCGAAGGGAAGCCGGATGTTCACGCCGATCGACCGCTCGGGTCCCGCCCCCTCGATCCCCGCCGCCATGATCCCGGGGCCGGCGCCGGTGACGACCATCCACCCTCGGCCGGCCATGGCCTCGGCCAGGTCGCGCGCCTGTCGGTAAGAGGGGTCGTCGGGCAAGGTGCGGGCCGAACCGAACATCGTCACCTTGGGGATGTCGCGGAAGGGGGCGAACACCCGGAACGCCTCCCGCATCTCCTTCAGGGCGGCGTTGGTGATCTTCAGGTCGAGGCGGTCGGCGCCGTCGCCGGCCAGCCCCACGGCGGACAGCAGGATCTCGTGGAGCTGGTCGAGGTCGCGGGTGGCGCCGGCGGCCCGCAGCAGCTCCCGCAGCCGTCGGTGGAGCGCGGCGTCGCCGCTGCGCTGACGCGGCAGGCGGTCGACCATCACTGGAGAGTACGACGGGAAAGGGCGCTGCCTGGACCGGGGTGGCCGACTTGGTTCGCGGGCACCGGCGCGGGAACATGTGGGCTGTGTCTCCCTGGGAGGTGCTGTTCGTCCCTGCCTCCCTGGCGCTCGTCTACTCACTGCTGTTCGTCGTGTCGTGGTTCGAGCAGCGGGTCCTGTCGCCCCGCTCGCTGATCCTCCATAGCGCCCGGTCGCGCGGCACCCGCCCCGAGCACGTGGAGGCGCTCGTCGCCGAGCAGTCCCAGCGCCTCCTCGAGGACATGCTCGAAGAGGCGCCGCCCGAGCCCGAGCGACGCCCGACCTAGACGTACCTAGACCGCCGGCGCCACCCGGCCGTACAGCGTCGTGCGCTGCTCGAGGGGGCGCCCCAGAGGCCCGGTGATGGCGGCGAAGGACGCCTCGTCCATCCGCTGGCCGTGGGACGCGCCGGCGGCGCGGGAGATGTTCTCGTCCACCAGGGTCCCGCCCAGGTCGTTGGCCCCGGCGCGGAGGGCCTGGGCGGCGCCGGCGGCGCCCATCTTCACCCACGACACCTGCACGTTGGGCACCAAGGCGCCGTAGGCGATGCGCCCGACCGCGTGCATGAGCAGCGCCTCCCGGAACGTTGGCCCGGGTCGGGCCCGTCCCTGCAAGTAGATCGGGGCGGCCATGTGCACGAACGGGAGGGGCACGAACTCGGTGAAGCCGCCGGTCTCCGCCTGCAGGGCGCGGGTGCGGAGGAGGTGGCGGGCCCAGTGGCGGGGCCGCTCGACCGAACCGAACATGATCGTGATGTTCGACCGCAGGCCCACGGCGTGGGCCGTGCGGTGGGCCTCGAGCCACTCCTCGGTGTCGATCTTGTCCGGGCAGAGCACCGCCCGCACCTCGTCGTCGAGGATCTCCGCCGCCGTCCCCGGGAGCGAGCGGAGCCCGGCCTGGACCAGGCGCCCGAGGTAGGAGGCGAGCGGCTCGCCCAGCCGGCGGGCGCCCTCGGTGACCTCGAGGGCGGTGAAGCCGTGCACGTGGATGCCCGGCGCCGCCTCCACCACCGCCCGGCACACGTCGATGTAGTAGTCGCCGTCGAAGCTGGGATGGATGCCGCCCTGCAGGCACACCTCGGTGGCGCCTCCGTCCCAGGCCTCCGCCACCCGGCGCTGGATCTCCTCGACGCCGAGCAGGTAGGGCTGGCCCCGCAGGTTCAGCGACAGCGGTCCCTTGGAGAACGCGCAGAACCGGCAGCGGAAGGTGCACACGTTCGTGTAGTTGATGTTGCGGTTGGCCACCCAGGTGACCGCGTCGCCCACCACCCGGCGGCGCAGCTCGTCGGCCACCTCGGCGACGGCCGCCACCTCGGGGCCGCGCGCCGAGAACAGGGTGACGATCTCGTCCTCGCCGACCTGCTCGCCGGCCCGCACGCCCGCCAGCACGTCGGCGACCGCGCTCCGGGAAGGGCCGCCGGGGCCACCCGACGGCGGCAGCAACCGGGGCGGGGGGGCCTCGCCGCCCGCCGCCCACGACGGGTCGTCGCGGCCGAGCCCCTCGGCGTCGGAGCGGCGCAGCACGGGCGACCACAGGGCGGGATCGAGCCACCGGGATGGATCGAGGACGTAGCTCGGGTGCAGCGTCAGCCGGGGGGCAAGGGTGCGGCCCTTCCCCTCGGTCACCTCCCGCAGCCGCTCGACGTGGGGCCAGGCCCGCTCGGGGTTGACGTGGTCGGGCGTGACCGGCGACACCCCGCCCCAGTCGTCGACGCCGGCGTCGAGCAGGGCGCCGAAGTCGTCGGACAGGTTCGGTGGCGCCTGTACGTGGACGTCGTCCGGGAGGACGAGGCGAGCCGCCGCCACCGACCAGAGGTACTCCTCGGGCGGGCACGGCTCGGCCCCGTGCATCGCTGTCCCCGGCTTGGGCAGGAAGTTCTGGACGATCACCTCCTGCACGTGGCCGTGGCGGCGATGGCTCGCGGCGATGGCGCCGAGGGCGTCGAGGCGGGAGGCCCGGCTCTCGCCGATGCCGACGAGGATCCCGGTGGTGAACGGGATGGCCAGCTCCCCGGCCGCCTCGAGGGTGGCCAGCCGGCGCTCGGGCGTCTTGTCGGGCGAGCCCCGGTGGCAGGCCAGGCCGGGGTCGAGCGACTCGAGCATCATGCCCTGCGACGCGGTCACCGGCCGCAGGCGGGCCAGCTCGTCGGGGAAGAGGGCGCCGGCGTTGGCGTGGGGGAGGAGCCCGGTCTCCTCCAGGACCAGACGGCACGCCGCCGCCAGGTATTCGACGGTGGACGCGAAGCCGTTGCCCTCGAGCCACGCCCGGGCCGCCGGGTAGCGGTCCTCGGGCCGCTCGCCCAGGGTGAAGAGGGCCTCGTGGCAGCCGGCGGCGGCACCGGCCCGGGCGATCGCCACCACCTCGGGGGGGGACAGGTAGGGCGCCGCCAGCCGGGCCGGGGCGGTGGCAAAGGTGCAGTAGCCGCAGCGGTCCCGGCACAGCCGGGTGAGGGGGACGAAGACCTTGGGCGACCACGTCACCCGGTTGGCGAAGGCCGCCACCCGGCGGGCCGAGGCGGCCGAGAGCACGTCCGCCAGCGGCGCGTCGAGCAGCTCGGCCGTGCGCACGGGCGCAGCCTACGACGCCGGCGCCGACCTGCGGACCATGGGAATAAACCTGCGCGTAGAAGTGTCAGGAAAACCGAGCCCTTGGAACCCAAGAGCATCACACGAGAGGAGGCAGCACATGCTCATGCGATTCGACCCGTTCCGCGAGTTCGACCGCATCGGCCAGCAGTTCTGGGGCCAGGCGCGCACGCCGCTCCTGCCTCTCGACGCCTACCGCTCGGGGGACGAGTTCGTCGTACACGTGGACATCCCCGGCGTCGACCCCAACTCGATCGAGTTGACCGTCGAGCGGAACGTCCTGGTCCTCAAGGCCGAGCGCTCGTGGCAGCCGGCCGATGGCGTTGAGGTGGTCACCGCCGAGCGGCCTCAGGGCAGCTTCACCCGCCAGCTCTTCCTGGGCGAGAACCTCGACGTCGACCAGATCCAGGCGTCCTACGAGCACGGCGTGCTGACCCTGCGGATCCCAGTCGCCCAGGCGGCCAAGCCCCGGCACGTGGAGATCCAGAGCGGGCACCTGCAGCAGCAGGCCATCGAGGCCAACGCCACCGCGGCCTGATCGGCGGGGGAGGTGACCATGGCACTTCCGGTTCGACGACACTCCAACGGCGACGTCGCCCCGGCCGACCCGTGGTCGGAGCTGCAGCGTCTCACGTCGCAGCTGCAGTCGCTCATGGGGCACTGGGACGAGCTCGTCCCCCCCGTCGCCGGCGCCTTCACGCCACTCGCCGACATCGAGGAGACCGATGACGCCTACGTCATCGAGCTGGACCTGGCGGGCGTCAAGAAGGACGACGTGGAGGTCGAGGTCTCGGGGCGGCGGGTGACCGTCACCGGCGAGCGCACCGAGCGCCAGCGAGTGGGCATCCTGCGGCGGCGCACCCGGAGCGTCGGACGGTTCCACTACGAGGTCACCCTGCCCGGCGAAATCGACGAGCAGGCGGTCGAGGCCGGCATGGACGCCGGCGTCCTCACCCTGCGAGTGCCCAAGGCGGCCCGCGACCGGAGGCGGCGGATCCCAGTCAGCTGACGGCGGGGACCTGCCCCGAGAAGCGGCGCCTCCCCGGCGCCGTTTCTCCGCGTCCGGGCCGTGTGCTTACATCGAGGGACAACCGTCGACTGGCCGAGGGGAGCATGACCCCGAGCGACGCCGCCGCCGTCGAACACTCCCGCATCCTCTCCTTCCGCCGGCGCATCGACGGCCTGTCGCTGGCGCCGCTGTGGGAGCACGCCCGCGACTTGCTGCCCCCGGAGCCCCGTCCCTCGGCGGTGCCGTTCGTGTGGCCGTACGTGGCGGTGCGCTCGGCCCTGGCCGAGGCCGGCGCCACCATGACGACCGAGGACGCCGAGCGCCGGGTCCTCCTGCTGCGCAACCCGGGACTGGACCCCCTCCTCGCCACGACCCCGACCCTGCTCGCCGGCGTCCAGATGCTCCTGCCCGGTGAGGTTGCCCTCGCCCACCGCCACACCGCCGCAGCGGTGCGGTTCGTCGTCGAGGGCACGGGGGCCTACACCGTCACGGACGGAGAGCGGGCCCAAATGGCGCCGGGCGACCTGGTGATGACCCCCAGCTGGGCGTGGCACGACCACGAGAACGAGGGGGCCGAGCCGGTCCTCTGGCTCGACGGTCTCGACGTGCCCCTCGTGCGGGCTCTGGAAACGGGCTTCTTCGAGCTCCATCCAGAGCCCCGCCAGCCGGTGACCAAGCCGGTCGACCACTCCAAGCGGCGCTTCGTCCACGCCACCCTGCAGCCCAGGGGGGGCCGGCCGTCGGCCTCCACCCCGGTCGTCAGCTACCCGTGGGCGGCGACCGAACGGGCTCTTCTGGCCGCGTCCGACGACCCCGCGCTCGAGGAGGCCCTGGTCACCCTCGACTACGTCAACCCGCTGACCGGCGGTGCGGCGACGCCGACCCTCGGCTGCCGGGCCCACCTGCTGCGGCCGGGCGGGACGACGGTGACGCGCCGGGAGACGGCGAGCAGCATCTTCCACGTCGTCCGCGGCGCGGGGACCTCGACGGTCGGCGGCACGCCGCTCGCATGGTCGGACAAGGACGTGTTCGCCGTCCCCGGCTGGGCCGACGTGGTGCACACCAACGCCTCGCCGACCGAGCCCGCCTTCCTCTTCTCCCTCACCGACGAGCCCGCCGTCCGGGCCCTCGGGATGTACCGCTCGGCCGGCCCGCCCGCTTGCTGATCGGCTGCCTCAAGGGCCGCCCCGTCGCGGTCGACGGCGGCGACGCGTTCGACCTGTCCGAGTTGCTGGACGAGCCGCGGGCGGCGCCCGGAGCGGGCCGCATGCTCCAGCTGGCCCAGGAGTGGCCCCGAGTGCACACGTCCCTTGCCCGCCGTGGGACCGGCCACCTTCCGGAGGCCGGCGACGCTGCGGGCGCCGGGTGGGGCCCGCCGATGCCTCGACCCCCGAAGATCGTCGGGGCGGCGCTCAACTACCGGGCCCACGCCGAGGAGATGCAGGCCGGCCCCACCGTCGAGACAGGCGGGCTGTTCCTGAAGGCGAGCTCGTCGGTGGTCGGGCCCGGTGCCACCGTGCTGCTGCCGTTCGCCGACCGGCGTACGGACCAGGAGGCCGAGCTCGGGGTGGTCATCGGGCGACCGGCCCGCCACGTCGACGCGGGCGACGCCCTCGACCACGTGCTCGGCTACACGTGCCTCCTCGACATCAGCGTGCGGGGTGAGGGCGACCGCTCGATCCGCAAGTCGTTCGACACCTTCACCCCGATCGGCCCGTTCCTCGCCACGCCCGAGACGGTCGGCGACCCCGGAGCGCTGCGGCTGCGCTGCTGGGTGGGCGACGAGCTCCGCCAGGACGGGTCGACGTCCGAGCTCCTCCGCAGCGTTCCCGAGTTGATCGCCGAGATCTCGGCGGCCATGACCCTCGAGCCCGGCGACGTCATCGCCACCGGCACCCCGGCCGGGGTCGGCCCGCTCGCTCCGGGCGATCGCATCGCCGTCGAGATCGAGCGGGTCGGCCGCCTCGAGGTGGACGTCGACGTCGGGTACCGGGGATGAGCACTGCGGTGGGCCTCGACGAGCCGCTCGCCGACAGCGCCCCGCTGGCGCGGGCGTTGGCGTCCACCCTCTGCGCCGGCTGCGCCTGGTACCACGGCACCTGGCAGTACCTGCGCCTCCTGGGCCTGGCCGCCGACCCGGCGCGCCACCGGCCCTTCTTCGCCGAGGCGCTGGGGTCGCTGGCCCGGGACGGCTGCCATCCCGCTGTCCTCGTCACGGGGACGGCGGACTACTCCATGCCCGCCCATGTCGCCGCCGCCTACGGCCAGGTGGCCGGCGCCCTCGACCTGGCCGTCGTCGACCGGTGCGCCACCCCTGTCGTGCTCTCCGGCTGGTACGCCGGCCTCCGGGCGATGCCCCTGCACACGTTCGTGTCCGACGTGCTCGACCTGGCGCGGCCGGCCTCGTTCGACGTGGTGTGCACCCACTCGTTCCTCTCCCAGTTCCCCACGCCGGTCCGCCCGGCCCTCGTCGCCCGCTGGCGCCACCTCCTCCGGCCCGGCGGCACGGCCGTGACCACCACCCGTGTCAGCCCGCCGGGGACACCCGGCGTCGCCCGCTTCACCCCGGCGCAGGCCGACGCCTTCGCCGAGCGGGCGCGGGCCGAAGCGGGCCGCCTCGCCCCTCGCCTCGACCTGGAGCCCGACGCAGTGGCCGAGCGGGCCCGCCGCTATGCGGAGAACATCGCCGTCCACACGGTGACGTCGGCGGACGAGGTGGTGCGGCTGCTGGAGGACGGCGGCCTTCGCGTCGAGCACCTCGAGGTCCGGGAGGTCGAGGGCCCGGCCACGACCGGGATCTGGGGCCCGAGCACGAGTCAGAGCGCCCGCTACGCCGAGGTCGTCGCCCGCCGTGCCTGAGATGCGGGAGGCGAGCGCTTCGCTGGCGGCGCTCATCGCCGCCAACGCCCCCTTGTGGGCGGGGGAGGCGGAGGTCTTCCGCACCTACTGGGACTGGCCCCGGCGGAGCCGGGCCGGCGACCTGCGGTGGCTGGCCCGCCAGTGCTACAAGGAGCTCTTCGACGGCTTCCTCCCCCGCCTCCGGGAGCTGCGCGCCGGGTTCCCCCGCCTCGACGGGACGACCTCGCGGTGGGAGCTGCTCGAGGTGGCCGAGGACGCCAACGAGGAGCTGGCCCACTACTGCCTCTTCGCCGACGCCCACGACGCCATCCGCGCCGGCGAGCCCCGGCTCACCATGGCCCGCATCGAGAAGATGGGGAACTGGCCGGAGAACGCCGCCCTGGCGGCGCTGCGGGCCCGCCACCGCCGCCGCCACGGGGAGCTGGGCCGGCGGGCCCAGGCGTTCACCGAGGGCGGCTACTGCACGCTCTACGCCGAGGGGATGCGCCTGGCCGGCAGGGGCGGCGCCGACGACGTCATCGCCGCCGCCTGCGCCCGCGTCTACGACGACGAGTGGGACCACATGATCGCCGGCATCGCCGGCCTCGACGACGCCCGGCTGACGAGCGGCAGCTGGGCCCTGCTCACCGACATGACGGTCGCCCAGATGAAGCTGCGGGTGCGGATGCGCAACGCCCAGTTCGGGCGGCCGCTGTCCGACGCCCGCGTCGAACAGATCGACGCCGGCGCGATCGAGCCCCTCGCCTTCGACTGGGACCGAGCCGGGCTGCGGTGCCCGGGCCACGCGGCGGCCGCGCCATCGCCGTGATCCCGCGTTCGGCGGTCACCGGGATCCACTGGCCCGCGGTGCCGAGCGACGCCGCCGCCCGACTCCTGGCGATCTACCACCAGCTGGCGTCGACCCAGTGGCTCTCGCCCGGCGCCCTCGACCGCCTCCAGCTCGCCGCTCTCGACCGCCTGCTCGAGCACGCCGCCCGGACGGTTCCCTACTACCGCGACAGACCGGAGTACGCCCAGGTGGCCGCCCAACCGCTCACTCCGGAGAGCTGGCGGCGGCTCCCGGTGCTGACCCGCGCCGAGCTCCAGGAGGCTGGGGAGTCGCTTCGCAGCCAGAGCATCCCTTCCGACCACCTCCCGCTGAACGAGACGGTGACGTCGGGGTCCACGGGCAGGCCGGTGCGGGCGGTGACCACCGCGGTGACCCACCTGTTCTGGATGGCCCTCACCCTCCGCGAGCAGCTGTGGCACGGCCGGGACCTGACCGCCACCCTCGCCGCCATCCGCACGCCGTCGGCCGGCGTCATCCCGCCCGAGGGAGCGCGGCTGGCGGGTTGGGGCGCGGCCGTGGACCTCGTCTACGAGACGGGGCCGTGCGCGCTGTTCAGCGTCCAGCACGACATCGCCCGCCAGGCCGAGTGGCTCGTCGCCGTCGACCCCGAGTACCTCCTCACCCTGCCGTCGAACCTGGTGGCGCTGGCCCGCCACTTCCAGGCGACCGGCGCACGCCTGACCAAGCTCCGTCAGGTCTGCAGCTACGGCGAGGCGCTGGGGCCGCACGTGCGCGACGTGTGCCGGCAGGCGTGGGGGGTGGAGCTGGTCGACATGTACAGCAGCCAGGAGGTCGGCTACCTGGCCCTGCAGTGCCCGGCCAGCGAGCAGTACCACGTGCAGTCGGAGACCGTCCGGGTCGAGGTGCTCCACGACCTCGCCCGCCCGTGCCGCCCCGGGGAGATCGGGCGGGTGGTCGTCACCCCGCTCCACAACCTGGCCATGCCCCTCCTGCGCTACGAGTTGGGGGACTACGCGGAGGTGGGCGGCACCTGCTCGTGCGGGCGGGGGTTGCCGGTGCTGACCCGCATCATGGGCCGGCAGCGGAACATGCTCACGCTGCCGACCGGGGAGCAGGTCTGGCCGTTGCTCGGCGCCCGGGCGTGGGCCCATCTCGACGCCGTCCGCCAGCTGCAGGTCGTCCAGCGCGACCTCGACAGCCTCGAGGCGAGGGTCGTCGGGCCGCGCCCTCTGACCGCCGCCGAGGAGGGCGAGCTCACCGCCGTCCTCCAGCAGCGGCTGTCCCATCCCTTCAACGTGTCGTTCACCTACCTCGACCACATCGATCGGGAGAAGGGGCTGAAGTTCGAGGACTTCGTCTCGCTGGTCTGAGAGGGGGCGGCGACCGGGCGGCGTTAGGGTCCTGGCCTGCGCAAGCTCGTCCTGCTCCTCGCCGTCGTCGCGCTGCTCCTGGTGGCCGACGTGGCCGCCCGCCGGGCGGTAGAGGCACAGCTGGAGGACAACGTCCGCCGGGAGGTGCCGTCGGCCACCCGGGTTCAGGTCCGCCTCGACTCGTTCCCGTTCCTCGGGCGCCTCGCCTTCTCCGGGCGGGTGCCGAAGGTCCGGGCATCGGTCGACGACGTGCAGGTCTCGCGGCTGCGGTTCAACCGGGTCGGCGTCGAGCTACGGAACGTCAAGGTCGACCGCAGCCGCCTCGTCGCCGACCGCCGCCTCGACCTCCAGACCATCGACCGGGGCATGGCGGTGGCCGAGCTCAGCCAGGGGGCGCTCCGCCAGGCGCTGGGCGGCCTCCCGGTCGTCCTCGAGAACGGGAGGATCGGCGTGACCGTCCGGGGGGTCTCACTGACCGTCGAGGCCAGCATCCGTGAAGGGGTCCTGCGCCTCTCGGCCGGCCGCCTGTCGATCCCGCCGATCACCATCCCCGAGCTCCCGCTCCTGCCGTGCGTGACCAACGCCGAGGCCGGCCCCGGGGTGCTGCGGCTCTCCTGCCGGGTGAACGAGGTGCCCCAGGAGCTCCTGCGCCGGGTCAACACCGAGCTGTCGCGGTAGCAGGCGTCGCCGGGCGGAAGCACTCGTCGGCGACCCAGGACCGGAAGGCCTCCTCGCCGAGCACGTCGAGGAGAGGCGCGACCTGGCTGGCGTGGGCGCGGAGGCGGCGAGCTTACGCTCGAGGAGGTCGTCCGGGAGCGAGAGGTCGAAGGCGACCTGCTCAACGGGAACCCGAGGCGGGAGGCCGGGCGGGAACACGTCGAGGGCTCCGCCTGGGCGCCGAGGGTGTGCCCCCCGGGCTGGGCCAGCGCGCCGGGGGGTGCAGAGGAAGGTCGACCCGGCGTACGGTACAGCCCGAGCTTGTCGCCGATGTAGATCAGCGGGGCCGACTCGGCGACGGACATCTCCGCCACCGCCTTGCCGATCAGCTCGTGCAGCTTGGTCTCGTTCACGGTCGTCCTCCTTGATCGCGTCGTCGGGCCGAGCATGGAGACCGCCGCTTTCACGGCGGTGTCGTGACCGCGTCAGCACGCCGTCACTACCGTTCGAGACGATGGAGTTCCGTGTGCTCGGTCCCGTCGAGGTCGCCGACGGCGGGCAGGCGACGACCCCTGGCCGGGCCCAGGAACGGCGACTGCTGGCCGTGCTGCTCGCCCACGCCAACCACGTCAGATGGGGAACTGGACGCAGCAATGGACGATGCTGCGCTCCCTCGTCGCGACTCTCGCGCGCCTCGGCCGCGACGAGCCCGCCGCCGTGCTCTACGGCGCGTTGACCGCGAGTCTCACCGCCCCGCCCCTCTTCGGTGCCGACCGCGAGCGGCTCGCCGAGGTCGTCACGACGATCGAACGGCGCGCCGGCCGGCGACAGCTCGCCGCCTGGATCGACCACGGCCGCCGGTTGGGCGACGCCGAGGTCGTCGCCTTCGCCCGGGCCGCCGCTCGCCGCTGCGCCGGCGCCGGGTCAGCCGGAGGCGGGGGGGTCGACGATCCAGAGGATGCGGCCGGCCCGCACGTGGGTGGCCGGGAGGGCGGGGTCGCCCCGGCAGACGCCGGCGAAGGCCTCCCGCTTCTCCTCGCCCGAGACGGTGAAGATCACCAGCCGCGCCCTGGCGATGCCGGCATACGTCAACGTCATGCGGGGATGGGGGTTGTTGCCCAGGGGGTCGTCGTTCATGACCACCAGGCGACCGGGGTCGGCGTCGAGGGCGGGGGACTTGGGGAAGAGCGACGCGGTGTGCCCGTCCGGCCCCAGGCCCAGGTGCACCAGGTCGAAGTGCCCGGCCTGGGCCACCCGCTGCTGGTAGGGGTCGGCGCCGTCGTCGCAGCGCATGGGGAACACGGCGTTGGCCGCCCCCACCCGCTCGAGGAGGGCCTCCCGCCCCAGGCGCTCGTTGGAGGCGGGGTCGTCGGGCGCTACGCAGCGCTCGTCGCCCCAGTACACGTCGACCTGCCACCAGTCGATGCGGTCGGCGGCGTCGGCGGCCAGGCGCTCGTAGCAGCGACGGGCGGTGTCGCCCCCCGACAGGACGAGGGAGAACCCCTCCTCGGACCGCTCGGCGAAGGCGGCGATCACCCGCTCCGAGAAGGCGGCGGGAACGTCGTCGACCACCACGATCTCGCCGCGGGGCGCGTCGACCAGGTCGAGGGCGCCGGTCACGAGAGCTCCAACGCTCCGTCGAGCGCGACGCGGTAGGCCTCGTCGCCCGACATGCGCGTCAGCGCGTTGGCCAGCGACAGCCCCGGCCACTGCCGCCGGATGCGCATGGTCTGCTGCACGCACGGCCCCCCTTCGATGTCGATCGACGACTCGATGACCCGCTCGGGCCCGGCGCGCCGCACGCCGAACGTCCCCTTGCGCCCCTCACTGAAGGCGGTGAGCCGTATGGACACGTGCTCGGCCGGCTCGAGGATGACCGCCTCCCGGCGCAGGTTCAGGCGTCGCAGCAGCCAGCCGCCCAGGAGGTGCCGGGGGCCGTGGTTGCCGGCAACCTCCACCGTCCGGACGCCGTGAAGGAAGGGACAGCAGACGCCGCCCTCGAAGAGGCCGGCGAGCTGGCTCCTCCACGGGGCCAGGCGGATCCACGACAGGTCGTTGACCGGGCGGCGGCGGGTGAGGGCGGAGATACGCCGGAGGACGTCGCCCCCCTCGGGCACCACGCGGCTGTCGACGACGAGGCTGTGCGCGACGTCCAGCAGAGGGTCACCGGGCGAGGGCAGGTGGGCGGGCAGCCACACCACCACGGGGAGGTCGGGGACGGTGAACGGCTCGACCACCGAGTCGAGGTGGTAGCGGGCCCGGCCCCGGACGTGGAGGACGACGTCCTCGTAGGACATGGCCGTGCCGTCGCGCTCGACCGCGTGTACCGACACGGCGGCGTCGATGCCCTCGTCCCCTTCGTCGCCCACTACCACCACGACGGTTCGGGACGGGTGGCGGGACCCCAGGTCGTAGACCACCTCCAGGGCGGCGTCGGCCTCCCGCTGGTCGTCAACGACGGTCACGAGGTTGACAACGCTGGTGCGCACGGCCGCCCGTACCTCGTGGCGGCGGAGGTCGGAAAGGGCCGCCTCCACCTGGGCGACGGTGACGTTCTCCGCCTCCCACGACCCGATCGTCGTCACCGCGCCTTCGCCCATGCTCACGGCTTTCGCCAACGGCGGCCGTGTTCCTCCAACAGGCGGTCCGCCTCCGCCGGGCCCCACGTCCCCGCCTCGTACCGGGCCAGGGGCGCGTCGCCCTCCTCCCACGCCCGCAGCACGGGCTCGCAGATGCGCCATGCCTGCTCCACCTCGTCGGTGCGGATAAACAGCGTGGGGTCGCCGACGAGGGCGTCGAGCAGGAGGCGCTCGTAGGCCTCGGGCGTCTCCTCGAGGAAGGCGGCACCGTAGAAGAAGTCCATCGACACCGACCGCACCTGGAAGGCCTGGCCCGGCACCTTGGCCCCGAACCGCAAGGTGATGCCCTCGTCGGGCTGGATGCGCAGCACCAGGAGGTCGGGGTCGAGGCCCTCGGTCTGGCTGGCCGCGAACGGGAGGTGGGGGACCTCCTTGAACTGCATGGCCACCTCGGTGACCCGCTTGGGCAGCCGCTTGCCGGTGCGCACGTAGACGGGCACCCCGGCCCAGCGCCAGTTGTCCACCTTGAGCCGCATGGCCACATAGGTCTCGGTGAGGCTGTGGGGGTCGACGCCCTCCTCGTCGCGGTAGCCCGGTACCTCGGCGCCCTGGGCCCACCCGCGGCTGTACTGGGCCCGCACGACCTCGGTTGCCACCTGCTCCTGCGTGAAGATGTCGACCGCCCGCAGGGCCTTGACCTTCTCGTCGCGGATCCGGTTGGGGTCGAAGGTCGCCGGCGGCTCCATGAGCGTGAGGGCCAGGACCTGCATGACGTTGTTCTGGACGATGTCGCGTAGGGCGCCGGCCCGCTCGTAGAAGCCGCCCCGGTGCCCCACGCCGAGGGCCTCGGCGACGGTGATCTGCACGTGATCGACGTAGCGGCGGTTCCACACCGGCTCGAAGATGGCGTTGGCGAAGCGGAAGGCCAGGACGTTCTGGACCGTCTCCTTCCCCAGGTAGTGGTCGATCCGGTAGACCTGGGGTTCCTCGAAGACCTCGTGGACGGTGGCGTCGAGGGCGGCGGCCGAGGGCTCGTCGTGGCCGTAGGGCTTCTCGATCACGACCCGCACGAAGGCGTCGTCGTGCTGCGCGCGGTTGAGGCCCGCCCGACCCAGCCCCCCGACGATGACAGGGAAGGTCGCCGGCGGCGTGGCCAGGTAGTAGAGGCGGTTGCCGGAGGTCCCCCGCTCGCGGTCGAGGTCGTCGAGCACGCCCTGCAGGTGGGCATAGGTCTGGGCGTCGCCGTAGTCGCCGGCGACGTAGCGGAAGCCGCCCTGGAAGGCGTCCCACACGTGCTTGGCCTCGTCGCCCCCGCCGCCGCCCTCCTCGACGAGGGTGCGCATGCGCTCGCGGAAGTCCTCGTCGTCCATCGGCGTGCGCCCGACCCCTACGACCGAGAAGCCGGTCGGCAGGAGCCGGCGGAGGGCGAGGCGCTCGACCGCGGGCATGAGCTTGCGGCTGGTGAGGTCGCCGGACGCTCCGAAGACGACGAGGGCGGCCGGGGGGGCGACCCGCTCGAGCGTGGGCTCGAGGAGGGGGTTGTCGACCGTCATTGGTACCTCCTCCGGCGAGCGCCGGCCGGTCAGACGCCGAGCTGGGCGGCCTTGTCCCCGAGGGACGTCAGGAGCTCGTCGTAGGACTTGGCGAAGGCGGCCACACCCTCGTGCTCGAGCGTGCGGCTCACGTCGGCCATGTCGACGCCCACCCGGGCCAGGTCGTCCATGACCTGGGCGGCCTGGTCGAGGTTGGTGTCGACGGTGCGGGCGACCGTGCCGTGGGTCTCGAACGCCTCCAGGGTGACCTCCGGCATGGTGTTCACGCTGTCGGGGCCGATGAGCTCGTCGACGTAGAGGGTGACGGGGTAGGCGGGGTTCTTCGTCGACGTCGACGCCCACAGGGGGCGCTGCAACCGGGCTCCCCGGGCGGCCAGGGCCTCCCAACGAGGGCCGGCGAACCGCTCCCGGAACAGGGCGTAGGCGAGCTTGGCCTGGGCGACGGCTGCCTTCCCCCGCAGCGCCAGGGCCTCGTCCGTGCCGATGGCCTCCAGCCGGCGGTCGACCTCTGTGTCGACCCGGCTCACGAAGAACGAGGCAACGCTGTGGACGCCGAAAAGATCCCCTTCACACGCCTCCAGGCCCGAGAGGTAGGCCTCGATGACCTCGGCGTAGCGGTCGAGGGAGAAGATCAGCGTGACGTTGACGCTCCTGCCCGCCGCGATCACGCGCCGGAAGGCGGGGACCCCCTCGGGCGTCCCCGGGATCTTGACCAGGAGGTTGGGCCGGTTGATGCGCTCGTGCAGCCGAAGGGCGTCGGCGACGCTCCCCTCGGTGTCGGCCGCCAGGGCGGGGGAGAGCTCGAGGGAGACGAAGCCGTCGCCACCCTCGCTGACGTCGTAGAGCGGCCGCAGCAGCTCGAGGGCCCTGGAGACGTCGGACGTGGTGAGGTCCCAGTACGCGTCCTCGACCGTCTCGTGGCGCCGGACCAACGACTCGAACTGCTCGTCGTAGTCGGCGCCGCTGCTGATCGCCTTCTGGAAGATCGTCGGGTTGGACGTGATGCCGCGGATGCCCCGGTCGATCAAGCGATCGAGCTCCCCGCTGGTCAGGGAACTTCGGCGGAGGTTGTCGAGCCAAGGGCTCTGGCCGCACTCGGCGTAGAGGCGCTGCAGCTTCGTCATGGGCCCCCCTCTCGGCCGGCTGAGCCAATCCTAGAGGAGGCCCGGGGCGTCAGCCTTTCGAAAGCAGGACCACCGAGGCGGTGAAGCCGTGCAGGAAGTTGCGGCCTCCGACGGGGCCGATCTCGCCGGCGCAGAACATCCCCGCGAGGGGGGCGCCGCCGAGGTGCTCGGAGACGACCCCGGCGTCGTGGTCCGGTGCGCCGAAGAGCCGCACGCCTCGGCCGTTGCACGTGAAGAGGAGGGCGGCGTCGGCCGAGCGGCCGCCCACCAGCTGGCGGAGGTCCTCGTCGGCCGACCGGGCGTCGCGCACCTGGAACTGGGTGGTCGACCCGACGTCGACGAAGTCGCCCACGGCGATGGCGCCCACGTCGGGGTCGGCTCCCACCACGGTGCGGACAAGGAAGTCCCCGCGCTCGAACTCGGCCTTGCCCTCGTCGATCACCCGCCCGAGCTGCACGAGCTCCGACATCAGCCGCCGGTCGTCGTCCGACAGGGTGCCGGCCACCTCCTGGAGGCGCTCCAGCGCCGGCCGCCCGGCCAGCTCGTAGACGATGTTGGCCTCCGCCTTGGTGACGACGAAGGGAGCGCCCACCGGGCGGCACCCCTGGGACACCACCGTGGCGACCCGCACGGCGGGGCCGAGGAAGGCGGCGACCGCCCCGCCGGTGACCACCCGGTCGTCGATGACCAGACGGTTCCCCCCGGGAGCATTGGCGGCGGAGGCCAGCCCCCCCACGACCGGCAGCCCGGGGTGGTCGTCGGCCAGGCGGTCGAGCACGGTGTCGGCAGGGAAGGAGAAGGGGTCGGCGATCAGCAGCATGGCGGTGGCGTCGTCGGGGACGGCGTCGGGCCACCCCGTCACCGTCTGGCCGTCGGGCGTGCGGGCGACGGTGAGGTGGAAGGGCGTCACCGGTCCGGTACGGCCGGCCCACAGAGACACGGCCGGCCCCCGCTCCACCTCCTTGCCGCCGCCGATCACCGAAACGGCGGCACAGCCGAGCAGGGCGCCCGGGCGCAGCGTCGCCCGGACCGCCTTCGCGATGTCGGCGACCGCCCCCAGATGGGGCGGCGTCACGAACAGAAGGGCCAGGTCGGGGGGGCGGTCGGCGGCGTCGGGCAGGGTCTCGAGCACCTGGCCCACCACCTCGCCGACGGCGGTGGCGGCGTCGGGGTGCTGGGACAGGCCGGCGGCGAAGCCCGCGGTCGAGGCGCTCAGTTGCCGGGAGCTGCGCTCCTCCGCTCCGCTTCGGTGCTCGCTCATCCGGGCGGCAGCAGGGTCAGGGGGACGGCGACCTCGGCCCCTCCGTCGAGACGGCAGCGCGCCTCGATCGTCCCATAGTCCTCGTAGGTGAGGTCGCCCTTCACGAGGAGGCGCCCGAACTTGCCCGGGACGACGTTCGCCGGTTGGACGTTGCGGGCCACCTGGTTGCCGGCGCCGTCCACGAACTCGACCTCGAGGGTGCCGGTGCCGCTCTCGTCGGGGCGGCACCGGACGAGTACGACGAGGTGGGGGGAGACCGTCACCGGCGGCGGTGAGGGAGCGGCGAGGGAGAACATGACCCCCGTGAGGTCGATGCGGGCCGAGGGGCCCGCCGCCTGGCGTTGGCCGATCCCTTCAACGAACAGGGCGGCGAGGATGTCCATGCCTCGACGGTACTCCCCGCCACCGGGGTGGCCGGAGGCCGGACCGTTGGTCGGCACCACGAAGCGGCCGTAGGATAAGGCGCGACCGGGCGGACCCGGCCGCCCAACCGCCGGCGAAGAGAGGCAGCGCCCAATGACAGACGGGACCAACGACCACGAGCGGTGGCAGGAGATCGGCCAGCAGCTGCGGGTGGACGCCGTGCGCTGCTCAGGGATGGCCAGCTCGGGCCACCCCACGTCGTCGATGTCGGCGGCCGACCTCATGGCCGTGCTGGTGGACAAGTACCTCCACTACGACTGGTCGGCCCCCGACGACGCCCGCAACGACCACCTGATC
>DATAAF010000035.1:0-2260 GCA_036260255.1 Acidimicrobiales bacterium
GAAGTCATTCGCGTCGAGGAACCCGAGGTCGTCGCGGTAGAAGCGGTGGCCCGCCTCGATGTCGCCGACGTGTAGGTGCATGTGGCCGATCTTCGTCCCGGCCGGGAGCGGGCGGGAGAGGTCGCGGTCGGGCAGGTGCGAGAGCACCTCGCGAACGTCCAGCGGGTCGCGCCCGCTGCGCCGGTTCCCGTCCGCGTCGACCACCTCGGGGCCCAGCGGGGTGATCCGCATCGAGCGCAGGCGCTCGGGCGTCTCGAGCGTGAACTCCAGGCCGAGGCCGTCGGGGTCATCGAGGTAGATGGCCTTGGAGAACACGTGGTCGGTCGGCGACATGAACGTCCGGCGATCGAAGAGCCGCGCGAGCACCCGAGCGAACTCGGCCTCGTCCGGGAGGTGGATCGCGACGTGGTACAGCCCGGCGTGCCCGCGCCGCGCGGGCGAGGTCGCGCCCGGGTGGAGCACGAGCAGCGTCTCGTCGCCGGCGCCCAGGCTGATGGCGCCGTCCTCCTCGCCGCGGTGCTCGAGGCCGACGAGGTCGCGCCAGAAGCCGAGCGAACGGTCGGCGTCGGTGACGTCGAGATGCACCGGGCCCAGCGTGAGGATCTCAGCGCTCGATGTGGAGGTCGCGGCTGCGGTGGAAGCGGTCTGGTTCATCGGGGCTCTCCGGTCAGGTTCGGGACGCTTGTCTATCGTTGACCTCAAGATATCGTTGATTATAGTCAACGATTGGCTATCGTCCAGTCGCAATCGATCACCCACCCCACTGGAGGACACCATGAAGGCCGTCACGATTGCCCAGGAAGGCGCCGCGGCCGCCGCAGCCGACATCGAGACCCGCCCGCCCAACGCCGGCGAGGTGCTCGTCCGCGTGCAGGCGTCCTCGATCAACCCCCTCGACGGCGGCATCGCCGCCGGGATGCTCAAGGACATGCTTCCCCACGAGTACCCGATCACCCTCGGGCGCGACTTCGCCGGCGTCGTCGAGCAGGTCGGCGACGGCGTGACCTACGTCGCAGCAGGCGACGAGGTGTTCGGCGAGGTCTCGGCGTTCGTTCCCCCGGTCCACAACGGCGCCTGGGCTGAGCAGATCGTCGTCGGTGAGGACTTCCTCGCCAAGAAGCCGGCGGGTGTTGACAGCGCCCAGGCCGGTGCCGCCCCGGTGGTCTCGCTCACGGCGCTCGCCACGGTCGACGCGCTGGAGCTCTCGAGCGGGCAGACCGTTCTCGTCGTCGGCGCCACCGGCGGCGTGGGGTCGATCGTCGTGCAGCTCGCGAAGGCCGCCGGCGCCACCGTCGTCGCCCCGGCGCTGCCCGAAGACGAGGAGTTCCTGCGCGGGCTAGGCGTCGACGACGTGCTCCCGCGCGAGGGCGACCTCGTGGCCGCCGCGCGCGAGCGGTACCCCGACGGCGTGGACGCGCTCGTCGACCTGGTCACGCCCTACCAGCCCACCCCGTATGACGGCGTCCTGGCGGACGGCGGGCGGATCGCCTCCCCGACGAACGCCGCCGGCGAGGGGCCCGGCCGCACGAACGTCTCGCACGGCGCCATCCTCAACCGCCACTCGCTGGAGCGCGTCGCCGGCCTGCTCGCCGACGGCACGATCAAGGTGCCGATCCAGCGGACGTACGAGCTCGACGAGGCGCCCGAGGCGCTCGGCGCCCTCAACCGCGGCCACACGCAGGGCAAGCTCGCGCTGCGCGTCGGCTGACCCATCCCCAGACCGGGCGCCCGCCGAGGCGGGCGCCCGGTCGCCCCTCCACGGCGACGGCCGGGACATCGGCTGCACCGACATGCCCGCCGGGCAGCACGCCTCCGTGCTCGCCCGGGCAGGCGTGTCCGCACCCGTCGCGCAGGTGCTCGCCGACGCGAGCGCCCACGTGGCCCCCGCGACCGACGAGCAGCCGCTGGCGGCCCGGCCCGAACGACGATCCACCGGGTCGACGACCTGCCCGCTGCGGTCGCGGCCCTCGACTTCCCCGCCGGTACGCCGCACGTGTTCCGCCACGGCGAGGCCGGCGATGCCCGCGAGAAGCGCCTCGTCACGGGGGACGACGCCCAAGACGTCCATAGGTCGCCCGAAGTCGCCCATTCCGCCGCTGGCTCCGGCGCCCGATCCTGGACGTACGCAACATCAGCCGCTCCGAATGAAAAGGACACACCGATGAGCTCCCACTCCGCTTCCACCGTCACCCCGGGCGCCGGCTCCAGGACCGCAGGCCACGGCCTGCTCCGTGCCGCGGCGATCACCACCGCCGCCGCG
>DATAAF010000036.1:0-40107 GCA_036260255.1 Acidimicrobiales bacterium
CCGGCCGGCCGGTCGGGTCTTTGGCAGGTTCCCCGACCGGCCGGCGCCGTCTCCAGGTCGAGGGCACGGTCGCTGGAGAAGTCGACCGTTCCACCAAGGAGACGCACATGGCCACGGACATCGGTTCTGCGGGCGACACCGGACGCGACCCCGAGGTCGCGAAGACCGGCAGCACCCGCTTCGTCGTCGAATGGGAGCTCGCCCCCACGACGACTACGCCTCAGGCGTCCGCTGGCGACCCGATGGTTGGTGAGGGCACGGTGGTCGCACGGCTCACCGCCGCACCGCCGGTCCGGTAGCCCGGAGGCGCCGCGGCTACGTCACCGCCCGGGCTGCCAGCCGTCGGGCGCCAGCTCGAACCCGGCGAACTCGAACGCGGGCGAGACGGTGCACCCGACCAGCGCCCAGTCACCCAGCGGTCGGGCCGACTGCCACGCGCCGGCCGGCACGAGCTGCTGCGGCCGCTGGCCGGCCGTCAGGTCGGTGCCCAGGACCCGCCGCTCGACGGACGAGCCGTCGGCCGACAGCGACAGCTCGAGCGGGCCGCCGGCGTAGAGGTGCCAGATCTCGGTGGCGTCGATGCGGTGCCAGCGCGACTCCTCGCCCGCCCTGAGCAGGTAGTAGATCGCCGTCCCCGCCCCGCGCCCACCGGCCTCGGGCACGTCCCGCCAGGTCTCCCGGTACCAACCGCCCTCGGGATGGGCGGCCAGACCGAGCAGCCGCACCACGTCGTCGGGGCTCAACGCCGAGGCCAAGGGCAGGAAAGTTAGCGCCGGGGCCACCGGTAGGCTGGGCCGCTCCGTCATGGGCCCACCCGCCATCCGCAACGTCGCTCTCGTGGCCCACGTCGACCACGGCAAGACGACGCTCGTCGACGCCATCCTCCGCCAGACCGGCGTGTTCCGCGCCAACCAGGAGGTGGTCGAGCGCGTCCTCGACTCCGACGACCAGGAGCGCGAGCGGGGCATCACGATCCTGGCCAAGGCGGCGTCAGTGCGCTGGCGGGGCACCAAGATCAACCTGGTCGACACGCCCGGTCACGCCGACTTCGGGGGTGAGGTGGAGCGAGCGCTGGCCATGGTCGACGGGGTCTTGCTGCTGGTCGATGCCGCCGAGGGGCCGCTGCCCCAGACCCGGTACGTGCTCTCCAAGGCCATCGCCGCCGACCTCCCCGCGGTGGTCGTCCTCAACAAGGTGGACCGGGCCGACGCCCGTCCCGAGGAGGTGCTCGACGAGGTCTACCAGCTGTTCCTCGACCTCGAGGTCCCCGACCACCACATCGAGTTCCCGGTGGTCTCTGCGGTGGCCCGCGAAGGCAGGTCGGTCGAGGGCGTGAAGGTCCCCGAGGCCGACGCCGACCTGGCTCCCCTGCTCGACGCGGTGGTGCGCACGGTGCCCGCCCCCCTGGGCGACCCCCATGCGCCGTTGCAGGCGCTCGTCACCAACCTCGACGCCTCCGACTACGTCGGTCGTCTGGCCGTCGGCCGGGTCGTCCGGGGGACGCTCGGGGCGGGCGCCCCCGTCGCCCTGGTCAAGTCCGGCGGTCCTGTGGTCGCCCGCCGACCGGCGCAGCTCCTGGCGGTCGACGGGCTCGGCCGGACCGCCACCCCGGAGGTGCCCGCCGGCGACCTCTTCGTGGTGGCCGGCTTCCCCGAGGTGGAGATCGGCGACACTCTCGCCGATCCGGCGGACCCGGACCCGCTGCCCCGCCTGACCGTGGACGAGCCGGTCCTGCGCATGACCTTCGGCGTGAACACGTCGCCTTTGTCGGGCCGGGACGGACGGTTCCTGACCTCCCGTCACCTCCGCGAGCGTCTGGCACGCGAGGTGCTCGGCAACGTCGCCATCCGAGTGGAGGACACCGACTCGCCCGACGTCCTCCAGGTCGCCGGGCGGGGCGAGCTGCAGCTCGCCGTGCTCATCGAGGCGATGCGCCGCGAGGGCTACGAGCTGGAGGTCAGCCGGCCCGAGGTCATCACGCGCCAGATCGACGGGAAGCGCCACGAGCCGGTCGAGGAGGGAGTGGCCGACGTCCCCGATCACCACGTCGGGACGGTCTCGCAGGCGCTGGCGCCCCGCAAGGGAGTGGTCGTCGACCTGCGCGCCGGAGACCCCGGGCGCATGATCGTCTGCTTCGAGGCGCCGGCGCGGGGCCTGTTGGGCTTCCGGTCGCAGCTCATGACCGCCACCCGGGGCACCGCCCTCCTCCATACACGCCACCGCGGCTGGGCGCCGTGGGCGGGCGAGCTGCCCCGACGGAGGGGCGGCGCCATGGCGGCCGACCGGCGCGGCGTGTCCACCGCCTACGCCCTCGACAACCTCCAGCTCCGCGGCGAGCTGTTCATCGGGCCCGGCGAGGTCGTCTACGAGGGGATGATCGTTGGAGAGAGCGCCCGGCCGGGCGACATGGTCGTCAACGTCACGCGGGAGAAGCAGAAGACCAACATCCGGACCCACGCCTCGGACGAGGCGATCAAGCTGACGCCACCGCGCACGCTCACGATCGAGACGGCCCTCGAGGTCATCGACGACGACGAGCTGGTCGAGGTGACCCCGTCGGCAGTCCGGGTGCGCAAGCGGGTGCTCCTGGAGAGCGACCGCCGCCGCGCCGCCAAGCGCAGCTGAGCTCAGCCCTTCGTCCGCTCGAGGGCGGCGTGGCCGTAGTGAAGCGTGTCGGCCACCGCAGCGGCGGAGAGCATCGACGTCACCATCCTGGTGGCGCGGGGGGCGAAGACCCACCCGAAGCCGAAGCCGGTGACCACCCACTGGCCCAGGCAGAACGGGCAGCTGACCAGCTCCCCCATGGCCTTGCGCCAGCCGGTTCCCCGCACCTCCTCCTCCAGCTCGGCCTCGCCACAGACGCCGCGGAAGCGGGTGAAGGGCGCCCGCAGGGGGCTGGTCACCGGGCTCTTGGCCACGATCCTCGCCACCCGGTAGGTCGCCACCGCGGTGGCGGCCACGTCGCCCAGGGGCATGCGCTCCGGGAGCCGGCGGCCGGTCGCCCGCACGAGGAGGGACAGCCCTCCCACGGTCGCCCCGTAGGCAGCCATGATGCCGGCGAAGGCGGTGAGTGGGCGCTCGTCGTCGGGCGCGTACACGTCCTCCAGGGCGCGCACGGCGTCGATGGACGGGACCTGAACCGCTGGCTTCGGTCGAGGCCGGTCGGCGGGATCGAGTGACGTCATCCGGCCTCCGCGTGGTCGTCGGGTTCCCGCATGCTTGCACAGGCGCGGGGTAGGCACGGACAGCGACAGAAGGCGTCTCCGGAGGTGACGATGCGGCAGATGTGGCGGAGGAACGGTCTGGCCCTGGTGACCCTGGGGCTCTTTCTCGCCTTCCTCCTCGTCCAGAGCGTCACCGGGAACCGGGAGTACAACGAGGACCAGCGGGAGCACGGCGAGGAGACGGTTGGCTACCTCGAGTACCTGGGCACCGGCCACTTCAAGGAGAGCGTCTTCGAGAACTGGGAGAGCGAGTTCCTCCAGATGGGCGGGTTCGTGCTGCTGACGATCTTCCTGCGCCAGCGGGGCTCGCCCGAGTCGAAGAAGGTCACGGGCAAGGAGGACGTCGACTCGGAGCCCGACCCCGACCGGCCGGGCGCCCCCGCGCCGGTCCGCCGGGGCGGCCTGGCGCTGGCCCTGTACCGCAACTCGCTCTCGATCGTCCTGCTGCTGCTCTTCGCCGTGTCGTTCGTGCTCCATGCGGTCGGCGGCGCCGAGGAGTACGGCGAGGAGCAGGCCGCCCACGGCCAGCCCCGCCCGTCGGTGCTCGAGTACATGACCACCTCGCGCTTCTGGTTCGAGTCCATGCAGAACTGGCAGAGCGAGTTCCTGGCGGTGGGCTCCCTCGTGGTCCTGTCGATCGTCCTGCGCCAGCAGGGCTCGCCCGAGTCCAAGCCGGTCGACCACCCCCGCTACGAGACGGGGAGCGAGTGAGGCCGGGCCCCCGACTAGGAGGCAGGCGCCCGGAACGACGCCTTGAACGCCTCGAACACCGGCTGGAGGCGCTCCCATTCGCTGCTGGGGGTGTCGAAGTTGAGGGCGAACCCGTAGCGGGGGGTGACGAAGCCGAGGTCGACGGCGTGGCGCTGGCGGGAGCCGGTGCCGTAGGTGAACTCCCAGATGGCGGCGCGGAACCCGGCGAAGGTCGTCGGGGTGATCTGGATGCGCCGGTAGCCGGGGTTCTGCGCCGCGAAGCGGGGCTCGAAGTCGTACCACGCCCCCTCGGGCGAGGGCCCCGGCGGCTGGACGTGGTCGACCCGCAGGTAGGCGCCCGAGTCGGGGTCCACGAAGTCGGTGAGCGTTCCGTTCCTCCTCACCCGCCAGTCGGCCGGGCGGGAGATCCTGAACCCGGTGTCGGGGTCGGTGTAGGGCCTCCAGCTGGCGGGCACGGCCGGCGCCGCCGAGGGCGCAGCCGTCGTGGGCGTGGCCGGCGCGGCGCGGTCGGCCGGGGTCGGCGCCTGGTCCGAGGCGGTCGCCCACACCAGGAGCCCGGCGACCAGCGCCAGGACGGCGACGAGGGCGACGGCGACGCCCGTCCGGCGGGGCCAGTCGTCGGGAGCCGGCCGGGGGCGGGGACCCGGGGTGGGCGCCCGCGCCGGACCCGGGGTGGGCGCCCGCGCCGGACCGGGGGTGGGCGCCGGGGGTGGACGCTCGGGAGCGTCGGCGCGCGGGGAATGGGCCGGCGCCGTTTGCGACAGGCGCTCGCCGCCGCTCGGGCGGGTCGGGACCACCCGTTCCGTCACCAGCGAGGAGTCGAGAGCCGCCGTCCAGTCGTCGCCGGCGTCGTCGGCCACGCCGGCCAGCAGGCGGCGGACCTCCTCGGCGCGGGGGCGGTGGTCGGGGTCCTTGGCCAGCAGGCGGTCGATCACCGGGCCCAACGGACCGGCTCGGGTCGCCGGCGGGTGCGGCTCGTTGACGATGGCGGTCATGGTTGCGATGGCCGTGCCCAGGTCGAAGGGCGGCCGCCCCTCGACCGCGTAGTACAGGGTGGCGCCGAGCGACCACAGGTCGGAGGCCGGTCCCCGGGCCTGGGCGGTGGCCTGCTCGGGCGCCATGTACGAGGGCGAGCCGGCGACCGCGCCCGACGTGGTCACCAGCGGGTCGTCAAGCAGGGCGGCCACGCCGAAGTCCGACAGTCGGACCCGCCCCCGCTCGGGCACCATGACGTTGGCCGGCTTCACGTCGCGGTGGACGATCCCCTCGGCGTGGGCGGCGACCAGAGCGTCGAGCACCTCCGACCCGATCGCCGCCGCCCGGCGGGGCGGCAACGGACCGTGCCGCCGCACGAGCTCGGCGAGGGTGGGGGAGTCGACCAGCTCCATGATGATCACCGGGGCGTCGGCGTCCTCGACGACGTCGTAGATCGTGACCACGCCGGGGTGGTTCAGGCGGGCCGCCGCCCGCGCCTCGCGCAGGACACGCTGGCGCAGCGCCTCGCGCTCGGCGTCCTCGAGGAGCGGCGGGATCTGCAGCGTCTTCACGGCCACCGGGCGCTGCAGCAGCGTGTCGAACGCCCGCCACACGACGCCCATGCCGCCGCGCCCCAGCTGCTCCCTGAGCTCGTACCGCTCGGCTACGACGTGCCCACTGGCCCGATCGACGGTCATCCAGATCCCCACTACCCCAACCGGAGGGGGGCCACGCCGGGCTACTGGGCCCGGCGCCGCTCGGTCGCCTCGGCGGCCGCCTGCAGGCGCGTCACCTGCCGGGCGGTCGAGGCCGCCACCGCCTCCTCCATGGCCTGGGCCAGCACCGCCTGCACCGCCCGGGACGCCGCCGGACGCACCCGCACGAGGGCGTCGGTTACCTCGCCCAGGCGCTCGGCCGGGAGGCCCTCCATGACGAACGGCTCCCAGACGTGGTGCTCGAACAGGGCGACGAAGCGCTCGGCGACGCGGTGCATGTCCGACTTCAGCAGCACGTGCTCGTCGAGGACGGCGGACAGCGGGATCCCGGCGGCAACCAACTCGGCGCCCACCCGTAGCAGCGTGGGGCTGGGGACGCGCCAACCGTCGCCCTCGGGGACGAGGAGGCCGAGGTCGACGGCCCGGCGCACGGCGTCCTCGGCCTCGTCGCCCAGGTCGGGGAACAGCTCGGCCAGGCCCTCGCCGTCGATCGTCTCGGGTGTCTCGTCGCTCCACGGGGCGGTCAGCGCCTCCTCGAAGCCGAGCAGGTCGCTGAGGCTCCTCCCCTCCTCCCAGGCGGTGAGCAGGTCGCGGATGGCGGCGAGGGAAAAGCCCCGCTCCTGGAGGTGGGCGATGTAGCGCAGGCGGGCCAGGTGGCCCTCGTCGTAGACGCCGACCCTTCCCGACATGCGGGGATGGGGGAGCAGGCCCTGGGTCTGGTAGGCGCGGATCGTGCGGGTGGTCGTCCCGGCGGCCCGGGCCAGCTCGTCGATCGTCATGTGGCCGTCGTTCACCGGGTGTACCTGACGCCGTTGACGGTTACATTGATAGATGTTAACGTTCCCACAGGGACCGCTGCAAGGGAGGCTCGATGACCTCGCCCATTCTTGCCGCCTCGGGCGGATGGACCTGGAGATCCTGGCTCTGGCTGGTCGTGCCCCTGGGGATCTACTCGGTCATCTCGCTGGCCCTGTTCGCCGTCGGGCGGCGGCGGGACCCCGACTCGTTCGCCGATTTCTTCTTCGGGCAGATCTCCGACAGCCTGCAGCGGGCCACCGGCTTCGCCGGCTGGGCCATGGCCGGCGTGCTCAGCGGCCTGCTGATGCTCGGCATCGCGGTCATGGGCTTCTACTGGGACGTCGCCTGGCACTACGACTTCGGCCGCGACAAGGAGCTGTTCACCCCGTCCCACGTGATGATCCTCGCCGGCCTCGGCGGCCTCTTCTACACCGCCGTCATCACGGTGGTCTTCGCCTCAGTCGACAAGGTGCCCACCCGGCTCCGGCTCGGGTTCCTCCGCATCCCGTTGCCGTCGGTGCTCCTGGCCGCGCTGGGGTTCGGCGGTGTCGCCGCCTTCCCCCTCGACGCCCTCTGGCACGACGCCTACGGGGTGGACGTGACGCTCTGGAGCCCGACCCATCTCCAGCTCATGGCCGGCGGCGCGCTCGCCACCATCGCCCTGTGGCTGCTGATCGCCGAGGTGCTCCCGTCGTCGGAGCCGACCATGCTGGGCCGGGGCATCCACGCCCTGGCCGCCGGCGCCACCCTCACCGGGCTCACGATCTTCCAGGGCGAGTTCGAGTTCGGCGGCCCCCAGTTCCAGGCGGTCTACCTGCCGGTCCTCATCGCCGCCGCCGGCGCCTTCACGCTGGTCCTGGCCCGGCTGGCGATGGGGCGGTGGGGCGCGGTCAAGGCCGTCGTCGCCTTCCTCGTGCTGCGCGTGCTCCTGGGCCTGATGATCGGGGGCGCCCTGGACCACACGTACCCTCGCTTCGCGCTGTACCTGCCCATCGCCCTGGCCGTCGAGGGCGCCGCCGCCTGGGTCGGCACCCGGGACCGGCTGAGGTTCGGCCTGGTCGCCGGCGCCCTGGCCGGCAGCGCCGGCCTGGCCGGGGAGATGGCCTGGGTGCTGCTCTCGGGTTGGGGCGTGCCGGTGAGCTCGCTCGCCCTCAAGACCGCCCTGTTGGGGCTGCCGGCGGGGGTCGCCGGCGGCGTGCTGGGCGCCGGTCTGGGGCGGGCCTTCGCCGGTGCCGGGACGGGCGCGGAGGTCGAGGTCGGCGGCGAAGGCGCCGGCGTTGGCGGGGGCGCTCGGCGGGGTGTTCCGGTGGGGGCGCTGGCCCTGGCCGGGGTCGCCCTGGTGGGCGTGCTGGCCTATCCCCTGCCCCGGCGGGTGGGCGACGTGAGGGGCGTGGTGGCCCTGGAGCGCCAGGGCGACCGGGCGGTCGTCGACGTCACCCTGGTGCCGCCGGACGCGGCCGAGGACTCGGTCGCCTTCGAGGTCACATCGTGGCAGGGCGGGGGGACCGAGCACGCCGCCCTGAAGGAGATTGGGCCCGGGCACTACCGCACCGAGGAGGCGGTGCCGGTGACGGGGAGCTGGAAGTCGCTGGTCAGCCTCCTGCGGGGTGACCAGGTGATGGCGGCGCCCGTCTACCTCCCGGCCGACCCCGAGATCGGGGCGCCCGAGGAGCCGGCCCTGCCCACCCGCGAGGTCACGTTCGTGCGCAACACCCGGCTCCTCCTCCGCGAGCAGCACCCGGGGCCGGCGTGGCCGTCCCTCCTCGCGTACTCGGGGCTGGCCGTCCTCATCGCGCTGTGGGTGGGGCTGATTGCGTTCACCGCGACCCGGGTCCGGCGCCCGCCGGCCGGGCGTCCCCGCCAGCCATCGCCGGGGTCGTCGAGCCCGCCGCCGGCCCGCGAGGCCGAGCCCGCCCCCACGCTGGCGTCCGCCGGCACCGGCTGGTACGTGCCGAGCGGGCCCTCCTCGACCACCTGAGGGTCCACACCGGCGGGGCCGCGCCGCGCCCGGTTGGCCGGACCGATGGTTGGAAGTGGCTCTCCAGCGACCACTTGGCCGATCAGTTCGGCGAGATGGTTCCCGGGGCGTGCCCGCGGGGGGCGTGACGGGAGGTCAGCCGGTGAGGGTGGCGAGGGCCCAGATCGCCGCCACCAGGCCGACCACCGCCATGACCAGGCTGCGTGCCACCGGGGCCCGGGCCAGCTCACCCTGGCGAGCCTCCCGGGGCGGGCGCACGAGGGCCAGGCCGTTGCCCACGGCCAGCGCGCCGCCCAGGGCGAGCAGCAGCCAGGCCAGCAGGTCCTCGCCCAGGAACGCGGTCTCGGCGCCGAGCATCAGGGGTGAACCTAATGGCCAGTTCTCAAGTTTTCCGGGCCCCCCTCCGACACTGATGAAGCGGACGGGCACGGGTCAGCCGAGCAACCCTCCTGGAACGGCACCTTCGCACTGCAGGGCGAAGGGACCCTTCACCTCGGCCCCCGTGGCCCGTCTGGGTGCGCCAGCCACCGCCGGCCGGCGCGCTCGAGGTCGCCGGGCACGAGCGAGTAGAGCACCCCGTCGACGGGCTCCCCTGCGATCCAGAAGCGGGCACGCAGCACTCCCTCGCGCACGGCTCCCAGCTTCTCCGCCACCCGCTGGCTGGCCCGGTTACCCGTCGCCGCCACGATCTCGAGCCGGGCGAGGCCCAGCACACCTAGGCCGAACTCGGCGGCGAGGCCGGCCGCCTGGGTGGCGACGCCTCTGCCGGTCGCCGTGCTCCGGACCCAGTAGCCCAGGTTGGCCCGGCGGCTGGAGGCGTCGACCTGGTTCAACCCGCACCCGCCCAGCACGGCGCCGTCCCAGGCGTCGGTGATCACGAACGCGCACTCCTCACCGCGCGCCCGCGCCCCTCGCGACCCCTGGACCCACGCCAGCGCGTCGTCCCGGTCGTAGGCCGGGTGGCACCAGGCGAGCCACGCACCCACCTCGGCGACCGACTCGCGGACGGCCTCGCAGACGGCCTGGGCGTCGTCCTCCCGAGGTGGGCGCAGGACCACCGTCGGCCCCCGGAGCGCGAGCCGCTCATCGATCTCCCACTCGCGGTCCGGCCGACTCACCATGTGTCCTGGTGACCTGCGGTCGGCTGGCGCCGAGGGGCCGCCGGCCCGGGCGGGCGGGAGGCGAGGAGCACGGGCCGGCGGCCCCTCTCGCCGTGCTCGGTCACGCTCCGTCAGCCCGGGCCCGTTCGACGAACAGCTCGCCGATCCGCCGGCCCATGTCCAGCCCCGTGTCGCTGTCGGCGCGCCGGTGGATGCCACCCCACAGACGCGACATGGCCGCCTCCTGGGCCTTGGCCTCGAACTCGGCCGCGCTCTCCGGGAAAGGAACCCCAGCACCTTGGCCGCCGCTCCCGAGTAGGTCGCGTGACCGGACCCGTACGACGGGAAGACGGGCGCGGCGATGAACGGTCTCCAGTCCGGGTCGACCGAGCCGCGGACGCCGTTCTCGGGCCGGGGATCCCAGTAGGTGTACTTGGCGTCCCAGGCGGCGACGCCGGCGTCGGCCATCGCGGTGTTTCACCAGCGCCATCGTCCGCTCGGCCCAGGGGGCGGCTTCGTGGTAATGGGTGCCCGTCTCGCAGGTCCATCGCACCCGCCACTGGATGGCGTTGGCGACGATGGCGGACTCGGTGTCTCGGTCGGGGCCGAGCGCCTGAAGGTGGTGGCCGTCTCCCAGCGCGGCGACGACCGAGCCGCGGGCGAGGTCGGAGCCGGGCGGTGGTGGCGGTGGTGGCGCCGGGAGAGCCGCCCGACGTAGCAGTGCGTTGCTCGCCGCCCCCCGCAGCCGGTGGCGACGAGCGCCAGGATCAGGGCGAACGCGGTGAAGGCGAGGCGCGCCGCCCGGCGCGGGGGCAACATGCTGTCAGCATAAGAACCGACGCCGTTCCCCCGTCAGCGAGGCCGGACGGCGCGCGTTGTCCGGTGGTGCTACATGCCACCGCCGGTCTCGCTGGGCCCCTTCCCCTCGGGCGTCGACATCGAGCCGGCCTGGGACTCACGGGGGTTGTCGGGGCCAGTGCTCACGTCGGAATCCACCAGTTGGCCCGTGTCGCCGCCGAAGCCCTCCCCGCCGGCCGCGTCCTCGTCCGCCTGGTCGGGGGCGTCGGAGATCGGCTCGTGGGTGTTGGGATCGACTTTCGGCATGGTCACTCCTTGGGTCTGGATGAGACATCACGCGCCTACCCACAACGTCCCGTTCGGCAAACGGCGCCGGGCGCTCGGCTGCCGCGACGGGTGCTCGCCGCTTCACCGGCGGCGTGCCACCATGCGCCCGTGGAGCCGTCTCCCGGACCGGCCGACGCCCTTTCCCGACTCCGCGCCGAGGTCGTGAGCGTGCTCCGAGAGCGGGGATGGGTCCGGCGGGCCGAGCCGTTCCAGCTGTCGTCGGGCGACTGGAGCCACGACTACGTCGACGGCAAGCGGGCGCTGGCGGGCGGGGCCGAGCTCCGGTTGGCGGCCGAGGCGGTCGTGGCCCGGGCGGCGTCCGCCGGGGTCGCGTTCGACGCGGTGGGAGGACTCACCATGGGCGCCGACCCGCTGGCCCACGCCGTCGCGGTGGTCTCGGGGGCGCGTTGGTTCTCGGTGCGCAAGGAGTCGAAGCAGCACGGCCGGGGACGGCTCGTCGAGGGCGCCGAGCTGGGCCCGGGGACGTCGGTGCTGCTGGTCGAGGACGTCGTCACCACCGGCCGGTCGCTCCTCCAGGCGCTCGACGCGGTGGAGGCCACCGGGGCGTCCGTCGTCCTCGCCGTCACCCTGCTCGACCGCGGGGAGACGGCCGGCCCGGCGGTCCGCGCCAGGGGCGTCGCCTACGCCCCGCTGACCACCTACCGGGACCTCGGCATCGACCCTGTCGGAACGGGCTCGGCGACGGCGCCCGCGGGCTGATCCGGACGGGGCCTCGCTACAGTTGAGCCGTGGTCACCGCCCTGACGCGCTCCGAGGCGGAGCGCCTCTCCGACGAGCTCGGCGTGCTGGCCGAGCCCCACCGCCTGCTCGTCCTGCGCCACCTGCGGCGGGGGGCGCGCAGCGCCGGTTTCCTCGCCCAGGCCGTCGGCATGCCCCCGTCGCTGGCCAGCCACCACCTCTCGGTGCTGGCCGACGCCGGCCTGGTGACGCGGCGCCGGAAGGGGCACTTCGTCTGCTACGCCGCCAACCGCCAAGCGGTCAAGGAGCTCTACCAGCGCCTGGGGCGCCTGGCCGGCGCCACCGGCGCGGCGGTCGACGCCATGCCGCCCATCGACGACCCCTGTTAGACAGCGCCGCCCCGGCGCGCTTTCCTCTCCCCCATGTCCCACGGCGGTCTCCACAACGACGAGTCGGCCCCTGACGGGCTCGTTCTCGAGCCCTGGCTCGGGACCCTGGTGCGCTGCTACCCCGACCGGGTCCGCACGATCGTCGCCGCCCTCGATCGGGCGGTGGCGTCCTTCCCCCACCGCACCGCCTTGGAGACGGCCGAGGGCGACGTCACCTACGCCGAGCTGGCGGAGCTGGTCGAGGGGGCCACCGAGCGGCTGGCCGAGGAGGGGCTGGGCCCCGGCGACCGCTTGGCGGTCTGTCTGCGCAACGGCCTCGACATCGTGGTCGCCCTGTGGGCCTGCGCCCGCGCCGGCCTGGTCTTCGTCGGCCTCTCCACGCGCCTGCAACCGCCGCAGTGGGTTTACATGCTGAGGCACTCGGGCGCCAAGCTCGCCCTCGGGCACCCCGAGTTCGCCGAGGGGCTGCGGGCGGCGGGCGCCGAGGCGGGCCTGCCCGCCGACCGGGTGCGGGAGGTGGGCGACCACCTCGTCGGACGGCGACGCCAGTGGCGCGGCGCCGCCGTGCCCTTCCCCGACGAGGACAGCACCTACGCCGTCATCTACACGTCGGGCACGACCGGCCGGCCCAAGGCGAGCCGGGTGACCCACCGGGGGGCGATGCACTCGGCCACCGCCTACGTGCGCACGCTGGCCCTCACCGGCGAGGACCGAACGGCGATCGTCTTCCCGCTCTTCTACATCACCGGCCACGTCGCCCAGGTGACCCCGATGATGCTGGTGGGCGGCACGTGCGTGACCGTCGCCGAGGTTGTGCCCCATGAGCTCGTCCGCCTCATGGCCGAGCGCCGCATCACCTACCTGATGGTGGTGCCCACGCTGTGGACGCTGCTCTTGCGGGTTCCCGAGTTCCGCTGGCCCGACCTGGCCCACGTGCAGATCGGTGCCTTCGGAGGCTCCCCGGTGCCGCTCTCCACCGTCTCGGCGCTGCGCCAGCGCATGCCCCAGCTCCGGCTGTTCGACGCCTACGGCCTCACCGAGACGCACTCGCCGGCCACCGTCCTCCTCGACCACGAGTTCCGCCGCAAACCCGGCTCGGTGGGCCGTCCCCTCCCCTGCGCCGACGCCCGGGTGGTCGACGACGACGGCAAGGACGTCGCCCCGGGGGAGCCGGGCGAGCTGTGGCTGCGGGGTCCGATGGTGACGTCGGGCTACTTCGACGACCCGAAGGCCACCGCCGCCGCCATCACCGACGGGTGGCTGCACACCGGCGACTACGCCCGCATCGACGACGAGGGCTACGTGTTCATCCTCGACCGCATGAAGGACATGATCACGAGGGGCGGGTTCAAGGTGTACTCGGTCGAGCTGGAATACCTCCTGGTCAGCCACCCGGACATCGCCGAGGCGGCCGTGTTCGGCGTGCCCGACCGGCTCGCCTTCGAGGCGGTCGCCGCCTACGTGGTGCCGGCCGCCGGGCGCACGCTGGACCCGGGCGACGTGCAGCGCTGGGTGGGCGCCCGCATGGCCGACTATGCAATTCCCCGGCACGTCCGCGTCGTCGATAGCATTCCCCGCAACCGGACGGGCAAGATCGAGAAGCGCCTCCTCCGAGAGACCCTCCTCGCCGAGCTGTCCCCCACCAGGAGAGGCGCCGAGACGTGACCCCGCAGGACGTGGACCACCGGGTCCGCACCATCCTGGCCAGCCATCTCGACGTCGACGCCCGCCGCATCTCGGCCGAGACCCGGCTGGGCGAGGACCTCTGCGTCGACTCCCTCACCGCCGTCGAGCTGCTGATGGTGCTGGAGGACGAGTTCGACATCGCCCTGCCCGACCACGAGACCTCCTCGCTGATCACCTACGGCGACCTCTTGTCCGTCGTGGCCGACCGGGCGGGCGCCACCGCCTGACACCGCCGCTCCCGTCGGCGGCGCACAACCTCCTCACTGCGGCGATCATGGAGGGCGTGGGCACGGGAGACGCGGCCGGCGAGCGGCTCCACGAGCGTCGTGCCCGCCTGCTCGACGCGCTGCAGGGCGGCGACATCGACGCGGTCGACGCCGAGCTCGAGGCGCTGGTCGCCGGCGCGGACGCGTCGGCGTCGGCGTCCGTGCAGCCGGCGCTCTGGCGAGGGATGCGGGCGTTGCTGGAGGGCCGGTTCGAGGAGTGCCGGAGGGCCAACCAGGCGGCCACCGAGCGGGTGGCCGGGGACGGCGCCCGGGCCGAGCTGGCGTGCGCGGTGCAGGCGTTCCACCTGCAGGTCGCCCGGGGACGGCCGGCCGAGGCCGAGGTGCTCCTTCGCGGTGTCCTCGACGATGCGCCCGGCGGTACCGCGGCCGATGTCGGGCTCCGCGCCTCGTTGGCCTGGCTCCTGGGCCTCCTGGGCCGCGACGGCGCGGCGCGGGCGGAGCTGAGCGGCCTGGCCAGGGACCGTTTCGCCGCCGTCACCGACGACGTCGCCGCCCTCGCCCTCCTGGCCGAGCTGGTCACCGTCCTCGACCAGCGGGCGGACGCCGCCGCGCTCTACCACCTGCTGTTGCCCCACCGGGGGCGGGTCGTGGTGCAGGCCGACGGCGCGGTCTGCCACGGCTCGGCCGCCCGCTACGTCGGGCTGCTCGCCCAAGTCCTGGGTCGCTGGGACGACGCTCTCGGCCACTTCGAAGCCGCCCTGGCCGAGAACCGCCGGCTCGGCGCGCCGTTGCTGGTGGCCCACACGTGCCGCCAGTGGAGCGCCCTGCTGCGCGCCGGTGGCGACGATCGCCACTGGGACCAGGCCATCGACCTTCTCTCCGAGGCCGAGCGGATCTACCGCCGGCTCGGCGTCGACACCCTGGCCGCCGAGGCGAGCTCGGTGCTGGCCCGCTCGACCGAGACCGACGGCGACGGCGCCGCCGGGCCCAACCTGTTCCGCCGCGAGGGAGACGGGTGGGTCGTCCGCTACCGGCGGAGCACGGCCCGGCTGGGGCCCGCCCGCGGTCTGGCCGACCTGGCCTGCCTGCTCGCCCACCCCGGACGGAGCATCCATGTCGCCGACCTCCTGGCCGGCCGGACACCCGCCGACGCCGCGCTGGCCGCCCTCGGTCGGGCCGGCCAGGCGCCGCCGTGGCGCGCCGCCGGGCCCGACGGCCTCCGGGCACGCCGCCGCCTCGACCCCGAGACGGCCGGCGAGTACCGCGCCCGCCTGGCCCGGCTCGAGGACGAGCTGGCCCGGGCGGTGGCCGACGGCGACCGCGTCACGGCCGCCCTCCTCCGGGCCGAGCGAGACATCCTCACCGCCGATCTGTGCGCCGTCGACGAGGACGGCGCCCCCACCGACCCCGTCGACCGCGCCCGCCGGGCGGTGGCGACGAGGATCCGTCTGGCCCTCGACGCCCTCGACGCCGGCCATCCGGCCCTCGCCCGTCACCTGCGTCACTCCGTGCGGGTGGGCACGTTCTGCTCCTACGAGCCAACCGTCCGCACCACCTGGTCGGTCTGAAGAGGCGACCGCGGCAGCCGACGACCGTCACCTGCGCTACGGCACACCCGCCGGCTGGTGGGTCATCGGCGCGACCGTGCTCGGCTCGGGGATCGCCTTCCTCGACGGCACCGTCGTCAACGTCGCCCTCCCCGCCATCGGGAGCGACCTCGACGCCGGATTGTCCAGCCTCCAGTGGATCGTCGACGGCTACCTCCTCACCCTCGGCTCGCTCCTCCTCCTGGGCGGCTCCCTGGGCGACCTCTACGGGCGCCGGGCGACGTTCGTCGCCGGCCTGGTCGCCTTCACCGGCGCATCGGTGCTGTGCGGCGTCGCCCCGTCGATGCGGGCGCTCGTCGTGGCCCGCGTCCTGCAGGGGGTGGGCGGCGCCCTCCTCGTGCCCGGCAGCCTCGCCCTGCTGGCGGCGACCTTCGAGGTCGAGGACCGGGCTTCGGCGGTCGGGGCGTGGTCGGGGCTGGCGGGCGTCGCCACCGCCATCGGCCCGTTCCTGGGCGGGTGGCTCGTCGACGCCGTGTCGTGGCGGCTCATCTTCCTGATCAACCTGCCCCTGGCGGCCGTCGCCGTCGCCGTCACCCTCCGCCACGTGCCCGAGAGCCGCGACCGCGAGGCCGCGCACCGGCCCGACGTCCCCGGCGCCCTGACCGTTACCGCCGGCCTGGGCGGGGTGGTGTTCGCCCTGATCCAGTGGTCGGAGCGCGAGGGGTCGGCGGCCGTCCTCCTCGTCGGGCTGACCGGCGCCGCCGCCCTCGTCGCCTTCCCGTTCCTGGAGCGGCGTCGCCGCCAGCCCCTCGTCCCCCTGGAGATCTTCCGGTCGGGCCAGTTCAACGGGGCCAACGCCACCACCCTCACGGTGTACGCCGCCTTCGGCGGGGCCCTCTTCCTTCTCAGCCTCGAGCTCCAGCTTGTGCTCGGCTACTCGGCGCTGGCCACCGGTGCCGCCCTGCTGCCGATCACCCTCCTCATGCTCGTCCTGTCGGCCCGCGCCGCGCGCCTCGGCCAGCGGGTCGGGCCGCGCCTTCCCATGACCGCCGGACCGGTGCTCATCGCCGCCGGGCTGGCCCTCCTCAGCGGCCTGCGGCCAGGGGACACGTACGTGGCCGGGGTCCTCCCGGGGATCGTGGTGGTGGGCCTGGGCCTGGCGCTCACGGTGGCGCCGCTCACCGCCGCCGTCATGGCCGCGGTGGAGGACCGCCACGTGGGGGTCGGCTCGGGGGTCAACAACGCGGTGGCGCGGGTGGGGCAGCTGCTCTCGGTCGCCGTCCTGCCGTTGGCCGCCGGACTGGGCGGTCTCGCCCCGAGCGACCCCCGCTACCGCGACGGCGTCAGCCGGGCATTGCTGCTCTCGGCCGGTCTGTGCGTCGTCGGGGCGGCGGTGGCGTGGGCGACGGTGCGGCGCGCCACTCCGGTGGTGGCGGTCACCCAGCCCAGCGTGACCCACGCCTGCAACGACCCCTGCGTCCGGGAGACGGCCGCCTGACACGCCGGTGATGGCATCCTGGTCGGGCATGTCGAGCGATGGGCCCGAGGCGCCGCCCGCCGCTTCGAACCTCGAGCGGCTGGCCCTGGTCGCCCTGCTGGAGCGGGCGGTCGCCGCCCTCCGCCGGTCGGAGGAGCGCTTCGCCGCCTTGGCCGGGTCGGCCGACGAGGAGCGCCGCGACTTCGAGCACCAGCTGGCCCAGGGCGTCCTCCGCGACCCCCACACCGGCCTTCCCAACCGGGCCCTGTTCCTCGACCGGCTGGGCCACGCCCTGGCGCGCGCCGCCCGCACCGGCTCGACGGTCGCGGTGGTCTACTGCGACCTGGACCGCTTCCGGTCGGTCAACGACAGCTTCGGGCACAAGGTCGGGGACCTGGTGGTCAGCGAGGTGGCCGACCGACTCGTGGACCGGCTGCGGAACGACGACACGGTTGCCCGCATCGGCGGCGACGAGTTCGCCGTCCTGTGCGAGGACCTCGACGGGGTCGACGCCGTGGCCGACGTCACGCGCCGCGCCCAAGAGGCGTTCGCCACCCCGTTCACCGTCGGCGGCGTCGAGGTCTGGGTCACAGCCAGCACGGGCGTGGCGACGGCGTCGGGCGGCGGGGACGCCGACGGCGTGCTCCGCGAGGCGACGGAGGCCATGTATTGGGCCCAGCGGCGGGGGCGGGGGCGGGTCGAGGTGTTCGACGAGGCCATGCGGGCGACCGCCCCGTGGGGGCAGGTCACCGAGCACGAGCTGCGGCGGGCCATCGCCGGCGGCGAGCTGCGGCTCCTCTACCAGCCGGTCGTGAGCCTCGCCGACGGCCGCATGGGCGGAGTCGAGGCCCTCGTCCGCTGGGCGCACCCCTCGCGGGGCCTGCTCCCCCCCTCGGAGTTCATCCCTCTCGCCGAGGAGAGCGGGCTGGTCCTCCCCCTCGGGCGCTGGGTGCTGGGGGAGGCCCTCGGCCACGCCGCCGAGTGGCAGCGCGCCTCCAATCCGGGACGCTGGTTGACCCTCGGGGTCAACGTGTCGCCCCAGCAGCTTCGGGAGGACGGGTGGACCGCCGAGGTGGCGGCCGCCCTGGCCGCCTCGGGGTTGCCTGGGGAGCGGCTGGTGCTGGAGATCACCGAGAGCACGCTGATGGAGGACACCGAGGTGTCGCTGCGGCGCCTTTCGGAGCTGCGGGCCCTGGGCGTCCGCCTGGCGGTGGACGACTTCGGCACCGGCTACTCGTCGCTGGCGTACCTGCGGCGCATGCCGGTCGACTTCCTGAAGATCGACAAGGCGTTCGTCGACGGTGTCACCGGCGACGCCCATGAGTCGGCGCTGGCCCGGGCGGTGGTCAAGCTGGCCGCCACCCTGGGGCTGGCGGCGGTGGCCGAGGGAATCGAGACCCAGCCCCAGCTCGACGCCCTCCGCTCGATGGGCTGCGAGTACGGCCAGGGCCTCCTCCTGTCCCCCGCCGCGCCCCCCGAGCAGATCACCGAGTGGGTGAAGCACCCCCAGCCGTTCTGCGCACGCTGATCGTCACGGAGGCGCGCGGAGCTAGAGGTGTTCCGCCGCGGCGGCTTGGACGGCGGCGGTGATGGCGTCCCAGTCGGCGCCGGGCTGGCGGGTGACGGTGACGAAGTCGTTGACGCCGAAGAGCGACGCCACCCCGCCGGCCGCGAACACCGCCGAGGCGAACGGGTCGTTGGCCGCCGCCTCGGCGTTGGGGTAGTTGATCGTGGCCGGAAGCTTCACGTCGAGCGTGTACTTCATGGCGTTGGGGTTGGGGGTGGTCGAAGGAGTCGCAGATGCCATCGCTCGGATCGTACTTGGAACCTCCTTCGGCGCCGGTACCGTGGCCGTCGTGGACGCGGACGACCCGACGGCGCGGTTCGCCCAGCTCGTCCAAGGCCCCGAGGACGAGCTCCCGCTCGACGAGGCGGCGTTGCTGATCGCCGCCCACGCCTATCCCGACCTCGACGTCGACTTCGAGCTGCAGCTGCTCGACGGGCTGGCCGAGCGCTGCCCCGATCCCACGCTCGACGGCTGGCGGCAGTACCTCTTCGTCGACCAGGGCTTCACCGGCAACGTGTCCGACTACTACGACCCCGACAACTCCTTCCTCAACAAGGTGCTCGAGCGGCGCACCGGGCTGCCCATCACCCTCTCCGTCCTCGGTATCGAGGTGGGGCGGCGCCTGGGGCTGCGGCTGCAGGGCGTGGCGCTTCCCGGGCACTTCCTGCTCCGCCACGACGGCGACGGGCCGCCGGTGTACGTCGACCCGTTCGCGGGCGGCCGGCTGCTCGACCGCCAGGGGTGCATCGACCGCTTCCACGCCGTCAACGGGCTCAACACGCCGTTCGTCGACTCCTACCTGGACCCCGTCGGGCGTCGGGCCATCGTCGGGCGCATGCTGCAGAACCTGCGAGCCATCTACGCGGCGAGAGGCGACCTCGACGGCCTGGCCTGGGTGTTCGCCCTGCGCCTCTCGATCCCGGGCACTCCGGCGATCGAGCGCCGTGAGCTGGCTCGGGTCCTCGGGTCAACCGGCGAGTTCGTGGAGGCGGCCGAGGTCCTCGAGGGCCTGGCCAAGACCCTCCCCGAGCTGGAGGGTCCGCTGCTCGCCGAGGCCACCGCCCTGCGGGCCCGGCTCAACTGACCCGGCGACCCGCCGTACGCTTCACAGCGAACTCACAGGGTCGAGCCCCACCATGAAGCCGTGACCAAGACGCGCGTGCTCGTCGTCGACGACGAGCCCAACATCACCGACCTGGTCGGCACCGCGCTGCGCTACGAGGGCTTCGACGTGGAGGTGGCGGACACCGGGCGGGGCGCCCTTAGCAAGGGCCAGACCTTCCGTCCCGAGCTCATGGTGCTCGACGTGATGCTGCCCGACCTCGACGGCTTCGAGATCGTGCGGCGGTTGCGAAACGAGCGCGTCCCTGTCTCGGTCGTCTTCCTGACCGCCCGGGACGCCACCGAGGACAAGGTCAACGGCCTCACCCTCGGAGGCGACGACTACGTCACCAAGCCGTTCAGCATCGAGGAGCTGGTGGCCCGGGTGCGGGCCGTCCTGCGGCGCACGCGGGGTGACGACGTGGGAGGGCCGGCCCGGCTGAGCTTCGCCGACCTGGAGATGGACGAGGACACCCGCGAGGTGTGGCGGGGCCGGGCCCGGATCGAGCTCACCGCCACCGAGTTCAAGCTCCTCCGCTACCTGCTGCTGAACGCCCGCCGGGTGCTGTCGAAGGCCCAGATCCTCGACCACGTCTGGGAGTACGACTTCGACGGCGACGCCAACGTGGTCGAGACCTACATCAGCTACCTCCGCAAGAAGATCGACCAGGTCGAGCCCAAGCTGATCCACACGGTTCGGGGGGTCGGGTACACCCTGCGCCTGCAGGACGGCTGACCGTGTCGCTGCGCAGCCGGCTCCTGTTGGTCGTCGTCGGCCTGGCCGCCCTGGGGCTGCTCGCCACCGACGTCCTGACCTACCGGGCCCTGCGCTCGTTCCTGCTCGACCGGGTCGACCGCCAGCTCGTCGCCGCCCAGAAGCCGGTGGCCCAGCAGCTCCTGGGCACCGGCCGGCGGACCGAGCCGCTGTCCGACGCCATCATCCCCGACGGCACGTATGCCGCCGTCCTCGACCTCAACGGTCGCCTGCTGAAGAGCGTGCCGTTCACCTACGAGGGGGAGCTGCCCGACCCCGCCCGCCCGGCCCTCGACGAGATCGAGCTGGCCCGGACCTCGCCGTTCACCGTGGGCAGCACCGAGGGCGGCGTCCGCTACCGGGTGCGGGTCTCGCGGCTGGACAACGCCGGCAACCAGCTGCTCGTCGCCATCCCCCTGACCGAGGTCAGCCAGACCCTGCGGCGCCTGGTCGGCATCGAGGCGGTCGCCACCACCCTCGTGCTGGCGCTGGTCGGGCTGGCGGCCTACGGCCTGGTGCGCGCCGGGCTGCGCCCGCTCGAGGACATCGGCGAGGTGGCCGGCAACATCGCCGCCGGGGACCTGAGCCAGCGGGTCCCGGGGGCGGACGAGCGCACCGAGGTGGGCCGGCTGGCGCGGTCGCTCAACGCCATGCTCGGCCAGATCCAGACGTCGTTCGAGGCGCGCCAGCAGTCGGAGGAGAGGCTGCGCCGCTTCGTGGCCGACGCGTCCCACGAGCTGCGCACGCCGCTCACGTCGATCCGCGGCTACGCCGAGCTCTTTCGGCGGGGCGCCGCGGAGCGGCCCGACGACCTGGCCAAGGCCATGCGCCGCATCGAGGAGGAGTCGCGGCGCATGAGCGCGCTGGTCGACGACCTGTTGCTGCTGGCGCGCCTCGACCAGGGCCGCCCGCTGGAGCGGGCGCCGGTCGACCTGGTGCGCGTCGCCGCCGACGCCGTCGACGACGCCCGGGCGTCGGCGCCCGGGGGTTCCATCACCTTGGACGCTCCCGAGGGCCTCGTCGTCGAGGGCGACGAGGCGCGGCTGCGCCAGGTGGCGGCGAACCTTCTCTCGAACGTGGTGCAGCACACACCGCCCGACGCCGCCGTCGAGGTACGGGTTCGGGCGGAGGACGGTCGGGCGGTGCTCGAGGTTGCCGACCACGGGCCGGGGCTGGACGCCGAGCAGGCGGCGCGGGTCTTCGAGCGGTTCTACCGGGGTGACTCCTCGCGTACCCGGTCGGCCGGCGGCAGCGGCCTGGGGCTGTCGATCGTGGCCGCCATCGCCGAGGCCCATGGGGGACGGGCGACGATCGACACCGCGCCGGGGCGGGGCACGTGCGTCCGGGTGACGTTGCCGGTGGGGGCCCCTGCGGCGCCGCCGGCACCGCCGGCTCCGGGTGCGGGTGCAGATGCGGCTCCCCGCGCTGGCGATGCTGCCGAGGCTGGCGATGCTGGCGATGCTGCCGAGGCTGGCGAGGAGGAGCTGTGGGCCCGGCCGACCGCGGGAGCGCCGGTGCCGCCCACCCCGGAGGCCCGGTGAGCGACCAGGAGGCGACTGCGCGCGACGTCGCCGCGACCCGTCCCCTGGCCACCATCGGCCAGCGCGCCGCCGCCCGCCTCCTCGACGCCCTGATCATCGGCCTCCCCGCCTTCATCCTGGTGCTGGCCACGTCGGAGATCGACGAGGGGCGGCGCACGGTCCGCACGCCTCTGTGGGCCCAGCTCGTGGCCACGGGGATCGCCGCCGTGTACGAGGTGGTGCTCATCCGCCAGCGGGGCCAGACCGTCGGCAAGCGGGCGGTGGGCATCGAGGTCGTCCGGGTGACCGACGGGCGGCACCCGGACTGGTCGGCGTCGATCATGCGCTACCTGCTGCCCGTCCTCCCCGCCCTCGTCCCCGTCCCGGGCCTGGTCCTGTTGTCCCCCGTGATCTACCTGGTCGCCGCCGCCGACCCCCTGCGCCGGGGGTGGCACGACCGGGCCGCCGGCACGATCGTCGTCAAGGCCGAGGGAGCGGCGGCGCCCGTCCGGCCGCCCCCGGAGCAGCCAGAGGCCTGATCGCCGAGGGACGGCCCGGTAGCGTCGTATCCGACGGCAGACGGAAGCGCTCTGTCTCCGGGGTGGCAGGTTCTCCGGGAGGGGGGCGACGCGCATGCAGAGACCGGAGGCGTCTTCGCCGAGGACGAGGGGGCAGAAGCCGGCGCCGGCGGGGGCAAGGCGCCTGATCGCCCAAGGGCTGGGCCGCCTCGTCCCCTGGATGGTCCTGGGCGCCTTCGTCGTCGGCATCCCGACCCTCGCCGTCGTCATCGACGACGAAGAGGCGGTGTCGCTGAAGGTCGCCGCCGTCGCCGTCCTGTCGTTCATCCCCGGGTGGATCTACCTGCAGTTCATCAAGAACCGGGGAAAGAGCCTGTACGACGAGTACGTCCTCAACCTCTTCCGCCTGAAGATCGACAAGTACTCGAACCTGCCCATGCCGCCGCAGCACACGAGCTACTACCTGCTGTGGGAGCGGGAGCACCGCAAGCTGGCGACCAAGACCAAGGACAACCTCTACCGGAAGAAGTTCGAGTCGGTCTACGGCAAGAACGCGGTCAGCACCCTCGAGGCCATCCACGACGGCCACCCGATCAGGGAGCGCACCGAGGCGTTCTTCCCCGTGCTGATGGCCACCGTCCTGTTGGGCCTCGGCTGGATGCTGGTCCTGGAGGTCGCGAGCGAAGGGTCGTTCAGCCCGCCCAACGTCCCGAACGACGCTCTGCGGTTCGGGTTCCTCGGCGCCTACGCCTTCATCCTGCAGGACCTGACCCGCCGGTACTTCCGGGACGACCTGAAGACCGGTGCCTACATCGCGTCCACCGTCCGGATCGTCTTCGTGGTGCTCATCATCGTGGCCATCGACCGGCTGCCCTGGTGGGACGAGGGTGGCGCGGTGGCCTCGGAGACCATGGCCGACGCCAAGAACGTCACCGCCTTCCTGATCGGGCTCTTCCCCCAGGCCGGCCTGCAGGCGCTGCAGGCGGCGGTGGCCAAGCCCATGCGCCGGCTGCTGCCCAGCATCACCACCGACTACCCGCTGAGCTCCATCGAGGGCCTCAACATCTGGCAGGAGGCGCGCTTCGCCGAGGAGGGGATCGAGGAGATGCAGCACCTGGTCTCGGCCGACCTGGTCGACCTCCTCCTACGCAGCCGGACCACCGTGAGCAAGCTCATGGACTGGATCGACCAGGCGACGCTGGCGCTCCGCCTCCCGGGCGGGAAGGACGGAAAGGCCGTGCGCGACAAGCTCCGGAGGCTCGGCGTCCGGACGGCGACCGACCTCGAACGGCTGTGGGCGTCCCCGCTCAAAGGGGACCCGACCCTGTGCGCCCGGCTGGGCGACGCCCTCGGGGTCGGGAAGGACGAGGCCGCCGCCGTCGTCGCCTCGCTCTTGGAGTCGTTCAAGGGCGAGGTGAACATGCTCCACGTGCGGTCCTTCCGCAACCACGAGTGGCTGGCCGCCGGGCCCGATGAGCTCGAGCCCGAGATCGCCCTGGACGGGGACGCCGCCGCGGTCGGCGCGCCGGAGCCCGCCGGCTAGGTCGTCGGGCCGGTCAGCACCCCGCCGGCGAAGACCTCCCACAGGGCGGCGTAACGGCCGCCCCGCGCCAGGAGGTCGTCGTGCGTGCCCTGCTCCACGATGCGCCCGGCGTCGACGACGGCGATGCGATCGGCGATGCGGGTGGTCTGCAGGCGGTGGGCGACCAGGAGCGTCGTGCGCCCGTGGGCGAGGAGGCCCATGGCCCGGACGACCCGGGCCTCGGTGGCCAGGTCCAGCGCGGCGGTGGCCTCGTCGAGCAGGAGGATGGCGGGGTCGACCAGGCGGGCCCGGGCCAGGGCGATCAGCTGGCGCTGGCCCGCCGACAGCGAGCGGCCCCGCTCGGTGACCGGGTGCAGGTAGCCGCCTGGCAGGCGGGCGATGAACCCGTGGGCGCCGACCGCCCGGGCCGCCGCCTCCACCTCGGCCGGCGTGGCGTCCGGGCGGGCGAAGGCGATGTTGTCCCGCAGCGTGCCCGAGAAGAGGAACGCCTCCTGGGGCACGTAGCCGAGCTGGCGGCGGTAGGCGCCCGGGTCCAGTTCGGTGAGGGGCACGCCGTCGACGAGGACTCGCCCCTCGGTGGGGTCGTAGAAGCGCGCCACCAGCTTGACGATCGTCGACTTCCCCGCGCCGGTCTCGCCCACCAGCGCGAGCGTCTCGCCCGGGGCCACGTCGAGGTCGACGCCGCCCAGGGCGTCATCGGTCGCCCCCGGGTACCGGAAGCGCACGCCCTCGAAGCGCAGGGCGCCCCCGAGGCGACCGGGCGTGACGGGAGCGGCGGGCGGGAGAACCGACGGCTCGGTGACCAGGAGCTCGCTGATCTTGTGCAGCGACGCCCGGGCCTGCTGATACTGGTCGAACACGTGTGACAGCTGGTGGATGGGCGAGAACAGCAGATTCAGGTAGAGCACGAAGGCGACCAGCTCGCCGGCGGTCACCCCGCCGCTGCCGACCAGATGGGCGCCCACCCCCAGGACCGCGGCACTGGCCAGCACCGACAGCATCTCGATGAAGGGGAAGTAGGTGGCGACCAGTCGCTGGGCGTCCATGCGGGCGTCGAGGTGGTGGCGGGCCACCCGGCGGAACTCGTCGATGTTGCGGTCCTCCCGCACGTAGGCCTGGGCCACCCGCACGCCGGTGACGCTCTCCTGCAGGCTGGCGTTGACGGTGGCGACCCGCTCGCGCGCCTTCTCGTAGGCCCGGTCCGACCGGCGCCGGAACCAGACGGTGGCGGCGACGAGAGGGAGGAGGGTGGCGAGGGTGGCCAGCGACAAGGCCGGGTTCATCACGACCAGCACCACCGCGACCCCGAGGAGCGTCACCAGCCCGACGACCGCCTGCACCAGCCCCTGCTGGAGGAGTTGGGAGAGGGCCTCCACGTCGGTGGTCATGCTGGTCATGACCCGACCGGCGAGCTCGCGCTCGTAGAAGTCCATGCCCAGGCGCTGGAGGTGGGCGAAGATGCGCACCCGCAAGGCGAGCAGCATGCGCTCGGCGACCCGGCCGGTGACGATCTGCTGGCTGCGCACGACCACCCAGTCGGCCAGGGCCACGCCGAGGAACACGAGCGTCGCGACCCAGAGCGCGTTCTCCGACCGCCCCACCACGCCCTCGTCAATGCCGGCCCGCACGAGGGCGGGCCCGGCCAGGCCGGCGGCGGCGTCGAGCGTGACGAGGACCAGTCCGACCACCAGCGGCCGGCGGTAGGGGCGGGCGAAGCGGCGCAGCGAGAAGCGGCCGCCCTCCTCGGCGGCGGCCGCGGCCACGTCCACCGGGACGGGCTCCTCGGGCGGCGGCAGGGCCTCGACGGCGGCCCGCAGGTCCGGCGTCTCCGCCACCAGGCCGACGCCTCCGGCCCCTCCCCCGCCGCCGCTGCCCAGGCCGTGCAGCCCCATCATTCCGTCGCCCGCCGGCGCCAGTGCCTGGGCTCGGGGCCGCCCCACCTGCCCGTCGACCGGCGCCCACGCCGACGGCGTGACCTCGCCCTGGCCGTCGCCGTCGCCGTCGTCCGTTCTGGCGCGCTCAGAGCGCGAGATCCAGCCACTTTCGTCACCCAATTCGCCGGGTGCGGCCAGGAGGGCCCGGTACAACGGCGACCGGGCGAGCAGCTCCTCGTGGGTGCCGCTGTCGGCGACGGCGCCCTGGTCGACCACGACGATGCGGTCGGCCAGCCGCAGGGTGGACCGGCGATGGGCGACGAGCAAGGTGGTCCGTCCGACCAGCAGCCGCCGCAGGGTGGCGTGGATCTCCTCCTCGACCCTCCCGTCGACCGCCGAGGTGGCGTCGTCCAGGACGAGGATCCGCGGGTCGGTGAGGAGGGCCCGGGCCAGAGCGACCCGCTGGCGCTGGCCGCCCGACAGGGTGAGGCCGCCCTCGCCCAGCCGGGTGTCGTAGCCGTCGGGCAGGGCGGCGATGAAGTCGTGGGCCTCTGCCGCCCGGGCGGCCGCCTCCACCTCCTCGTCGGTCGCCTCGGGGCGCCCATAGGCGATGTTGGCCCGGACGGTGTCGGAGAAGAGGAACGTCTCCTCGAACACCACGCCCACCTGGCGGCGCAGCGAGTCGAGGGTCACGTCGCGCACGTCGGCGCCGTCGATTCGCACCGCCCCCTCGGCCACCTCGTAGAAGCGGGGGACAAGGAGGGCGACGGTCGACTTGCCCGACCCCGACGGCCCGACCAGCGCCACCGTCTCCCCGGGGTCGACGGTCAGCGAGAAGTGGCGCAGCACCGGCTCGGAGCGCAGGTAGCCGAAGGTCACGTCGTCGAAGCGGATCTCGCCCCGGATGGGGGGCAGCGGCTCGGCGCCGGGCCGCTCGACGACGACGGGGTTGGAGTCGAGGACGTCGAAGATGCGCTCGGCGCCGGCCCGGGCCTGCTGGGCGACCACGGTGAACGTCGACAGCATCCGCACGGGTGCCACCAGCTGCAGCAGGTAGGAGGAGAACGCGAGGAACGTGCCGATGGAGATGCGGCCGCGGAGGGCGAGCCAGCCGCCCAGCGCCAGCACGCCCACCTGGCCCAGGGTGGGCACCGCCTGCAGGGTCGAGGCGAACCAGGCCTGGATGCGCACCGCCCGCATGCGCGACCCGTACAGGTCGTGGGCGGCGTCGCTGAGCTGGGCGAGGGCCCGGTCCTCCTGGCCGAAGCCCTTGACCACCCGGACTCCGGCCACCGACTCCTCGACCACGCCCGCCACCTCGCCCGCCTTCTGCTGGGCGTCCCAGGCGGCGGGGAACACCGTCGTGCGCAGGCGCAGGGCCACCACGGTGATCACCGGCACGACGAGCAGCGCCACCACCGTGAGGAGCGGCGACAGCACCGCCATCACCACCAGTGACGAGACCAGCATCAGGACGTTGCCGCTGAACAGGGGGAGGAAGGCCAGGAGCCCCTGCACGAGGGCGACGTCGGAGATCGCCCGCGACACCAGCTGCCCGGTGTGGAACTCGTCGTGGCGGGCGAAGTCGAGCCGCTGCAGCCGGGCGTAGATGTCGTTGCGCAGGTCGTACTGGACGCCGAGGGCGACGGCGCCCCCGACGTAGCGGCGCACGTGGGCGGCGCCGAAGCGGAACAGCCCGGCCGCCACCAGCAGCCCCAGCCACAGGCCCAGCGAACGACGGCGGGTGAGGATGGCGTCGTCGACGACGACCTTCTGGATCACCGGCGTCAGCGCGGTGACGGCCAGCCCGGCGAGGGCGGCGCCGAAGGTGAGCAGCACCTGGCGCCGGTAGGCGCGCAGGTACGGCAGCAGCCGGCGGATCCACCCGGCGCGCGCCTGTTCCTTCATCCTGCGAGTTTGCAACACCCCCTCGCCAATTGGGTGACGAAAGTGGTTGGAACCCAACCACTTTCCGCGCCGGAACGACCGGTGCGCCCTCGAGAGGTGTGCCGTGGCCGCCCGACCGTCGTACCTTCGTCGTCAGTGGCCAGGCCGTCCATGAAGGCGATCGTCGCCGCCCTCCTCGACGCGCACGGCACCACCTTCACCGAGGAGGCGGGCATCGCCGTCGAGAGGAACACGCCGTCACCGCTCTTCCGACTGCTCTGCCTGTCCCTCCTCCAGAGCGCCCGCATCAGCAGCGACATCGCCATGCGCGCCGCCAAGGGCCTGGCCGAGCGCAAATGGAACACGGCCGAGGCCATGCTGGGGTCGACGTGGCAGCAGCGGGTCGCCGTCCTCAACGACGCCGGCTACACCCGTTACCAGGAGCGCACCTCGACCATGCTCGAGGACACCGCCCGCCTGGTCGAAGAGCGCTGGAAGGGCGACCTCAGGAAGCTGCGGGAGGAGGCCGGCCGCGACCCCGCCGCCGAGCGCAAGCTCCTGAAGAAGTGCAAGGGCGTGGGCGACGTCGGGGTCGACATCTTCTTCCGCGAGGTCCAGGTCGCCTGGGACGAGCTGCACCCCTTCGCCGACCGCCGGGCCCTGGCCAGCGCCAAGCGCCTGGGCGTGGGAACCACCGCCGAAGAGCTCGCCCGCCGGGTGAGCAGGACGGACTTCGCCCGCCTGGCGGCCGCCCTCGTGCGGGTCGAGCTGGCAGGCGACCACGACGCCGTCCTCACCGCCGCCCGCTGAAGCCGAGGTCGCTCGCCGCTCAGCGCGGAAGGACGAGCGGCATGATGCTCCACAGCCCGCCGTGGGCGGACCGGAAGGCGAGTTCGGCGTAACCCACCGCGCTGAAGACGAACACCTGTCCCTCGCGGAGGATCTGGGTGCCTCCGATCGGGCGGAACCGCGCCTCGAGCGGGAAGGCGTCGCCCTTCGTCCGGTAGGTGACGCTGTAGTAGCCCCACCCGGTGAGGACCGTCTTCCAACGGCCGGGCTCGAGCCGCCCTCCCTTGACCGGGTTAGATCCCACCGGACGTCTCTCCCTCCTGAGACAGGTTCCGCTGCTCTTCCTGCAGTCGCTCCAACATCTGCATCCGTTCCACCTCGAACCCGGCGAGGACGACGCTGATGAGCTCCTCCCGGTCCTCGATGGGGAACGACTCGGCGTCGAGGTAGGCGCGCATCTGGTCGACCGAAACAGTCCGCGTCCCGACGGCAACCTCACCTCGCTCGTCCGCGAGGGCCGTCGCCACGCCGACCAGCTCCTCGAAGTCCTTGATCGGGTAACCGACGCTGCCCTCCACCGTCTTCACCGCCTGCGCCGCCGCCAACATCGACTCGTTTCTCTCCAGCACGGCGACGAGGAGCTTGACGTCGTCAGGCCCGAACTCGATCTCGGCCATGTCACCCACCTCTTCCGTCGACAGTCGACTGACGCGCTCGCCGACCGCACGATAGGTCACCTCACGTGCGACCGGTTCCGGCAACAGACCTGAACGAGTCCTTACAATCCCGGCCGTGCGGACGTCGCCCGCCGGAGCGCTGACCGCCAACATGCGACGGTTCGTCCTGGCGGCCAGCGTGCTGACGTTCGTGGGCGGGGCGCTGATCTACGGCCCGAGCGACGACACCGAGCGGTGGTTCGCGTGGGACATCGAGCCGCCCCTCACCGCCGCGTTCCTCGGGGCCAACTTCTGGGCGACGGCGGTGGCCGCGTTCCTCGCCGCCCGCCAGGGCAGCTGGGAGCGCGTGCGGCTGGTGATCCCGGCCGTCGGCGTGCTCATGCCCTTCACCCTGGCGGCGACACTCATGCACCTCGACCGCTTCGACTTCCGGTCGGGGTTCGGCTGGGCCTGGCTCGTGGCCTACGGGCTGTTCCCCGCCTTCCTGGCCCCAATCCTCGCCGAGCAGCGCCGCGCCTGGGAGCGCCCACCGGAGCGGCGGCCGTTCCCCTTCGCGATGGCGCTCGCCCTGTCCCTGCTCGGGGTCGGCCTCATCGCCGAGGGCGCCGCCCTCTTCCTCGACCCCGCCGCCGCCGCCCGCTTCTGGCCATGGCCGCTGACGCCGCTCACCAGTCGGGCCGTCGCCGCCTGGCTGCTCGCCTACGGCGTCGCCGCCCTGCACGCGTCCTGGGAACGGGACTGGCTGCCGTACTGGCCGATCGCGGTGACCTACACGGGGTTCGGCCTCCTCCAGCTCCTGGCCCTCGCCCGCTGGGGCGAGGTGGTCGACTGGGACGAGGTGGCCGGCCGGACCTACGTGGGCGGGGTCGTGGCCATGCTCCTGCTCGGGGCGCTGGGCGTGGTGGCCGTCGCCCGCCGTCCCGGGCGCGCCACCACCGCAAGGGCAGCCACCGCGGAGCCGCCGCCGACCCAACCGGCCCCTACGGGCACCTCCTGAGGACCTCGGCCGAGCAGGCGTCCGCCCCCGTCCAGCCGTCGGCGGTGTCGACGCCTCGGCCGCCCGACAGCTGGTCGTCCGCCACCTCCCCGAAGAGGAAGTCGTCCCCTTCCCCTGCGGCGACGCGGTCGAGGCCGTCGCCGGCGAGGGCCACGTCGCCGCCCCCGCCGGCGGAGATCTGGTCGTCGCCCCCGCCGCCGCAGATCACGTCGTCGCCGCCCAGGCCGGCGATGCGGTCGGCGGCGGCGGAGCCGAGGATGACGTCGCGCCCCTCGGTGCCGGTGACGTCGCCCCCTCCGGCCGGCGCGGTGATGGTCGCGTCGAACCCGAAGCACGTGCCGGCGGCGGTGAACAGCTCGGTGCTGCCGGTGATGCTGTTCCCCGCCACCATCGCCTTCCCGCAGTGGCGCCCGCAGACCCGCGGATCGGCGACGTAGGAGGTCGGGCTGGCCGACAGGATCACCATCCTCTCGCTGTCCGACAGCCCGCCCGGTGTGCCGTGGGGCTCGTTCAGCGGAGCGGTGTTGGTCCAGTCGTTGGTGACGGGGTCGTAGATGTGGGAGTCGCGGACGATTCCCTGATTGGCCTGACCGGCGAAGAACTGGCCACCGGCCAACACCACCTTGCCGTTGGGCAGCACGCCGTAGCTGAAGTTGAACCGGCTGAACGGGAAGTCGATGTTGTCGGCGAACGTCCAGGTGTTGGTGGCTGGGTCGTAGATCTCGGTCGTGGGGTTGGGTATCGCCGGCCCCCTGAACCCGAGCATCACCATCACCCGCCCGTCGTTGAGCAGGGCGGCCCCTGCCCGTGACCGGCCCTGGTTGAGGTTGCCGGTGCGGCTCCAGGTTCCCGTCGCCGGATCGTAGAGGTCGGCGGTGTTGCTGCCGTTCGGGGTCGCCAGGGTGAACCCGGCGGGGACCAGCACCCGACCGTCGGGAAGGACGGCGGCGTCGGTGTTGTGACGCTCGGCGGTCATGCTGCCGGTGAGCGTCCACCTTCCGGTGGTGGGGTCGTAGATCTCGGCGGAGGCGATCCGGAAGGCGTTGGTGCAAGTCGCCGGGGGCGGTGCGTTGCAGCTCCGGCCGCCCGCCACCAGCACCCTGCCGTCGGCCAGGAGCGCAGCCTGGTGCAGGCCGCGGCGGACGTTCATGTTCCCCGTAGGCGTCCACGTGCCAGTGGCCGGGTCGTAGATCTCGGCGGTATCGAGGACGGCCGGGTTGGGATTCGGGTAGGGATCGGTGAAGCCGCCCGCCACCAGCACCTTGCCGTCGGGGAGCAGAGTCGCCGTGTGCATGTAGCGGTTGTTGGTGAGCGATCCGGTGGGGAACCATTCCTCGGCGATCGGGTCGTAGACCTCGGCGCTGTTGAAGATGACCCCCGGGGTGACGTTCAGGGTGCGCCCGGCCGCGGCGAGGACCCGGCCGTCGGCCAGCAGGGTGAGCGTGTGGTCGTAGCGGGGGACCGAGAGGGCGTCGGTGAGCTCCCAGGTCCCTCCGGCGGGGACGGCCTGGGCGTGGCCGGTGGCCTGCCCGAGGAGGGGTGAGGAGACTGTCCCGGCGGCGAGGACGACGGTCGCCACGAGCCGCCGCGACAGCCCCCTCGATCCGCCGGTATTGAGTTTCCGTGCCGAGGTCATGGGCTCAACCTAACGACCACGCCCCAGCGGTGCCCAGACCCTGACGCCCGTCAGTCGGGGAGGAGCGGGTGCGAGAACCCGGGGTCGCGGCCGAGCAGCACCGCCCGGGTGACGGCGGCCGAGCCGAACCGCTCGGCGATGTCGTCGAGGGCGCCGTCGAGGGCGCCGTCGTGATCCCGCTCGAACGGCAGGGAGAGCTGTACGGCGCCGTCGTCGCCCAGGTTGGCGACGGCCAGGCCGACGAGGGTGAGGCCGCGCTGCCTGATCATCGGGGTGGCGGCGGCCAGCAACCCTCTGGCGGTGGCGAGGACCGTCCCGGTGCGGGCGGTCGCCTGGGACAGCGTGTGGGATCGGGTCGCCCGCGAGAAGTCCTCGAACCGCAGGCGGAGCACGACCGTGCGCCCGACCCGCCCGGCCGCCCGCATCCGGCGGGTGATGCGGTCGACGAGGGCGACGAGGGTGGCGTCGACCGCGTCGAACGCGTCGGGCCCTCGGCAGGCGCGGCCCAGGGCCCGCTGCGAGCCGATCGAGCCCCGGCGGCGCCCGACCTGCACGGCCCGCGCGTCGAGGTTGTGGGCGAGGGCGTGCAGGTGCCGGCCCGACGCCCGCCCGAGCATCGAGACCAGCGCCGGCTCGGAGAGCCAGGCGACCTCGCCCACGGTGGCGATCCCCCGCTCGCGGAGCTTCCTCGCCGTCACCGCACCCACGCCCCAGAGCCGCTCCACCGGGAGGGGGTGGAGGAACGCCAGCTCACGGTCGGGCGGGACCACGAGCAGCCCGTCGGGCTTGGCCACGCCGCTCGCGACCTTGGCGAGGAACTTCGTCCTCGCCACGCCGACGGTGATGGCAAGGCCGACGCGCTCGCGCACGGTTCGCCGCAGCCCTACGGCGATGTCGGTGGCCGGCCCCGAGATCCGCCGCAGCCCGCCGACGTCGAGGAAGGCCTCGTCTATGGAGAGGCCCTCGACCCACGGCGTCGTCTCCTCGAAGACTTCGAACACCGCCTTGCTCGCCTCGGCGTAGGCCGCCATTCGGGGGCTGACCACGACGGCGTCGGGGCACAGACGGCGGGCCTCCCGCCCGCCCATCGCCGTCCGGATGCCGCACGCCTTGGCCTCGTAGCTCGCCGCCAGCACCACCCCGCCGCCGACGATGACGGGGCGGCCGCGGAGGCGGGGGTCGTCCCGTTGCTCGACCGAGGCGTAGAAGGCGTCGAGGTCGGCGTGCAGGATCGTCGCCTCGGAGCGCACGAACACATGTTCGCACGCGGCCGCCGGCGAAGGGTCATCGCGTCACGCGCAGGGATCGACCGCCGTCGTCTCCTCGGGGGAGCGGGCGACGGCGCCGAGGGCGTCGGTCGCCTGCACCGACCAGTTGACCGTGCCGGTGCTCGTGAAGGGGCCCAGCTGGCCGTGGTACACGCCGTTGGGGCCGGCGGTCATCGCCCCGCTCCCGGTGCGTCCCGACGGGTCGCGCCAGCGCAAGACGACGGTGAGACGCGACTCGTCGGCGACCGCCGCCGACACCGACACCGCGGTCGGGAAGGTCGAACAGGGCGCGCGGGCCACCCTGGACCTGTCCCACAGCACCCACAGGACCGCGGGTGGGCGGGCGACGCTCCCCGCCACCTCGACCGTCCCCTCGCCGCCGTCCGAGGAGATGCGGACGGTGCCGGCCAGCCGGCCCTCGGGCCCGGCCAACCGGTCGAGGCGGACGCTCACCTGGGTCGTCGCTCCCGGGGGGAGCGCCCCGGTGGGGGGCACGACCGAGAGCACGGGCGACGACGTCGACGCCCTCCAGGCCAGGGGCGACCCGCCGTCGTTGGTGAACTGCAGCGGCTGGGCGGTGGAGCTGTCGCCGAAGTCCACCCTGGTGGTGACCAGCCGCAGGCGGGGAGCCGACCCCCGAGGGGCTGGCGCGGCGGCGGGACGGGCGGCGCCCGCGGTGCCGGTGCGGGTGGGAGCTCCCCCGGGCACCGGCGCCGAGCCGGGCGCATCGACCCCGGGCGCCGGGGTGGCGCCGCCGGGACCGGTGGTCGTCGTCTCCGGCGGCGCCGCCGTCGTGGTCGTCGTGACCTCCGCCCCCACCGCCTCGTCCCGCCCGTTGCCGTCGTCCGGCGACGACCTCACCGCCACGACGACGAGCGAGGCGACGAGGATCCCGGCGGCGGCGAACCCGACGGCCAGCTGCCGCCACCCGAGCTGCTGGTAGCCACCGCCGACGACGGACATCGTCGTCCTGCCTTTCCGTCCGTGCCCCCTATGTCATGACGGTGGGTCGCGCCGCGTCACCCGTCAGGCCACCGGCTCCCGGGTGTAGGCGCGGGCCAGGTCGATCCCGATGAACTCCGGCGTGCCGACCGGCTCTGGCCCCAGCGCCTTGGCCAGCGCCGGACCGAGCCTCTCGGCGAAGAACCGGTCGGCGTGGGCCTTCGACTCCCACAGGGTGACGACGCGGAGCTTCCCGTCGGACGCCCTGCCGACGTAGCGGGCCTCGAGGCCGTCAGGCTCCTCCCCGACGTGGGCCATCACCGCGTCGAACTGCTCGATCGACTCGAACGGCGGGGTGGCGACTGCGATCCACTGCATGGCTTCCTCCTCTGTCGTGCGACCGGCTGGTCGCAAGGGGGAAGCTACGGAGAAGAGCTCCCTGCGCCATCCGCCGGATGACTCATCGCCGTACTCAACTGCTCATCTGCCCAGGCCGACGGTCCACGCCGCGATCTGGCTCCGGGACGAGAACCCCAGCTTGGTGAGGATGTGCTGGACGTGGTGCTGGGCGGTGCGCTCGGAGATGACGAGGCGCTCGGCGATCTGACGGTTGGTGAGCCCTTCGGCGACCAGCTTGGCGACCTCGACCTCCCGCCGGCTCAGGGCGAGGGGTCGGGTCGCGCCCAGACGGGCGAGGAGGGCACCGGTGCGCTCGACGTACGCCGACATGCCCAGCGCCCGGGCCTGGCGATCGGCCTCGGCGGCGGCGGAGAGCGCCCGCTCGGAGTCGCCGTTCTCGTCGCGGGCGGCGAGCACGGTCGCCCGGTGGTAGCGGGCCTCGGCGGCGAAGCCCCGGGCGCCGGCCCGGTCGGCCGCCTCGGCGGCGAGCCCCAGGTCGGCGACCGCCTGGTCCAGCCGCCCCAGGGCGGCGGCGCCACGGCCCACCGTGAGCTCCACCGGGCCCAGGTAGAAGACCCCCTCTCCCACCACGTGCTCGCCCCGGAACCGCTCGAGCCGCTCGAGCAACACCTCGAGGTCGCCGCCACGGCCGAGCTCGGCGGCGGCGAGGGCGGCGTAGGCATGGCCGGGGAGGACGAAGAACGCCGGCAGCGACCACGCCTCCAGCGGGCCGGCCAGCTCGTAGGACGCGGCCGCCTCGTCCCGCCGCCCGGCGCACAGCAGCAGGAACGCCCGGGTGAGGGGGGCGATCGTCCGGAAGCGGGGCAGGGCGTCGAGCGGGCCCTCGACCAGCGGGGTGGCGTCGTCGGTGACGCCGACGTGGCGGGCCAGGGCGGTGAGGAGGGCGAAGTAGGCACCCTGGGCGGGGCCCGGCTCGACGGGGCGCATGCGCTCGAACGCCCGCCGGCCTGCGGCGGCGGCGTCGGCGTACCGCCCCTGGGCCTGGGCGACGTAGGCGGTCACCCGGTCGAGGTGCCAGGCGCTGACGGGACCGCCCGCCCGCTCGACCGCCACCTGCAGCCCCGACAGGGCGTCGACGGCAGCCCCGAGCTGCCCGCCCTCGACCAGCGCGTCGATGTGCCAGAGGTGGCCCCACATGGCGGTGCGGGCACTCTGCGTCCGCGAGGCCAGGGCCAGCATCTCGGCGGCGAGGGCCATCCGCTCGGCCCGGCCCGCGGGTCCCGGACACGCCTCCTTGCGGGCCCGCAGGGCGTCGGCGACGGCGCGGTCGTCGGACGAGGACCGCGCCAGGTCGAGGGCGGCCGCGCTCAGGACCTCGACGCGGTCCTGCTCGCCGTCGTAGAACGCCAGGTGGCTGCGCTGGGCCAAGAGGCGCGCCCGCAAGCCCGTCGTCGTCGGCGTCGCCCAGCGCGTCCAGGGCCTGCTCGCAGAGCTGCCTGGTCACCGCGTTGACAACGGGATCGGGCACCGCCTCGAGGACGAGCGCCGCCTCTGCCGCGAGGTGGGCGTCGCCGGCGGTGCCCGCCGCGTCGCCCGCCGCCGCGGCCGCCTCGGCGCCCGCCCGCAGGTCGCCGGCGAAGTAGGCGGCCCGGCCCAGGGCGACCAGCACCCGGCCGTGTTCGGCGGCCGGCAGCGGAGCGGCGGGGACCGCCAGCGCGGCGCGATAGAGGCGGGCGCCGTCCTCGTAGGCGAGGCGCCGCACGGCGTCGTCCGCCGCCCTGATCGCCCACGCTCGGGCCGTCTCCGCCTCGCCGTACGGTGCCAGCTCGGCCCAGTGCCGGGCGATCTCGGCGAGGTGCTCGGAGAGGTCGCCGGCGCGCCCCGCCTCCGCCTCGACCGCCTCGGCCACGGCCCGGTGGAGGGCGACCCGCTCGGCCGTGGGGAGCGACGCCTCGACCGCCTCGCGGGTGAGGGCGTGGACGAACCGGTGGTCCCCGGCCTCGCCGGCGCGATGGACGAGGCCGTGGGCGATCGCCTCGTCCAGCGCGGGAAGGCACTGCGCCACCGGCGCAGCGAGGGCCCGGGCGACGACGGCGAGCGAGAAGTCACGCCCGGCCACCGCGGCCGCCCGGACGAGGCGGCGGCACTCCGGCGAGACCCGGTCGAGGCGCGCCCCGACGACGTCGAGCACCGTGCGGGGCGGTCGGTCCGGGCGCCACGTGCCGTCGGCCATGGCCCGGGCCACCTCCCGCACGAACAGCGGGTTGCCGCCGGTGACCTCGAGCACGGTGCGGGCGTCGGCGGGGGAGCCGACCCCCGCCGTCCGGGACAGCTGCTCGCCCACCTCGGCCAGGTCGAACCCTCGGAGGTCCAGGCGCTCGACCGCCGGCGACCGCAAGAGGTCGGGGAGCATCCGCCGGAGGGCGCTCGCCGGTTCCCCGTCGCGGAGAGTGGTGAGCACGAGCAGCCGGGCGCCGGCAAGGTGGTCACCCAGGTGGCGCAGGACGAGGAGCGACGGCTCGTCGGCCCAGTGCACGTCGTCGAGAATCACGACCAGACCGCTCCCGGCGCGGGCGGCAGCGTGCACCGCGTCGGTCACCTCCTCGACGACGCCGAACCGGTCCTCGGGCGACTCGACGGCGCCCCCGAGCGCGAGGTCGGGGTCGGCCCCGAGCGAGCGGAGCACCTGGCGCCACGGCCAGAACGCCGGTGCCCCCTCGGCCTCGACCGCCCGTCCCCACGCCACCGCGACGCCGGCGGCGAGGGCCATCCCCGAGAGCTCCTGGGCGAGCCTCGTCTTGCCGATCCCGGGCTCGCCGGCGCAGAGGACGAGGCGCCCCCGCCCGTCACGGGCGGCGGCCAGCCAGGCCCGAAGGGCGTCGAGCTCCCGCCGCCGCCCAACGATGCTGTCCGTCGTCACGAGCCCGCTCACGGCCCCAAGCATCCCCGATCCGCCCCGACCGCGGCGACGCTCCCCGCCGCCGATGCTGCAGACTCTCGGCGTGTACCTGGCCTACGTCGACGAGTCGGGCGAGACCGGCCGCGGCGGGCGCTACACGTTGGCGGTCGTCCTGCTCCAGGCGTCGAGGTGGCCGCCGGTCCAGGCCCAGGTCATCGACTTCCGCAAGTTCCTCCGGACCAGGTTCGGCATCCAGGTGTCGGACGAGCTGAAGGCGGACTACCTCCTCCCGACGGGGGACCGCTGCGTCGCCTGGAGCTCAGCGAGCCGGCTCGCTTTGCGATCTACCGCCAGCACATGCGGCTCCAGCCCAAGATCGGCCTGCAGCCGTTCGCCGTCGTCATGCGCCAGCCGCAGGCGACCCAGCAGCTCGGCACCAAGGACCCACGGGACGTGACATGGCAGCTCCTGCTCCGGGAGCTCGAGCGCTTCACCGTCAGGAACAAGACCGAGGCCGTGCTCGTCCACGACCAGCAGGGAGCGGCGGTGATGCGCCACTTCGCCCGCCGCGCCTACCGCCAGCTCGCCGGCAACCCATCGGCCCGGCCGGCGACCATCTTGTTGGACGGCCTCGTCGCACCGGAGGCGAAGGCGTCCTCCCTCTTCCAGTTGGCCGACCTGAACGCCCATGCCGCGTTCCGGGCCGTGTACCCGCCGCCCGCCTCGTACCGCTACCCGATCGTCGTGCCCCAGACGTGGAACGAGCTCGGCGAGGCGCGCCTGACGCCGTTGAGCCAGCCCTCGACCGGGCCGAGGGGCATCCTGCTCTGGCCCTGAGGGTAGAACCCCCGGCACTTCCACCGGGGGTAAGGGGGAACCGAGCGCCCGTCCCGGGGTACCTACGCTCCCATGGAGATCCTATGCGCCGGCGAGCCGGCCGGCGGTAGCCCGTCATGACCCTCCCGTTGCGACCGCCCGTGGCGCCGATGCTGGCGACCCTCGCTCGTGAGCTCCCCGCCGGCGACCTCGTCTTCGAGCCCAAGTGGGACGGCTTCCGCTGCCTGGTCTTCGGCGACGACGACCACGTCGAGCTTTACTCGCGGAACGACCGTCCCCTGGCCCGCTACTTCCCCGAGCTCGTGGAGTCGCTCCTCGCGCTGGCCGAGCCCCGGTTCGTCCTCGACGGCGAGATCGTGGTGCGAGGCCCCGACGGCGTGGACTTCGGCGCCCTCATGCTGCGCCTCCACCCCTCGCCCTCGCGGGTGGCCCGGCTGCGCGCCGAGACGCCGGCGTCGTTCGTCACCTTCGACCTGCTCGTGCTGGGCGACCGCGACCTGCGTCCTACCCCGTTCGCCGAGCGCCGCGCCCGCCTGACCGAGCTGCTCGCCGGCGCGCCGGCGCCCATAGTGCTGACCCCGCTCACCGAGGATCGGGACGTGGCGGCGGCGTGGCTCGACCGGTTCGGCGGGGGCGGGATCGACGGTGTGGTCGCCAAGGACCCCGGCGCGCCCTACCAGGGCGGCCGCCGGTCGAAGTCGTGGCTCAAGGTGAAGCGGGAGCGGACAGCGGAGTGCGTCGTCGGCGGCGTGCGCCTGCTCGACGACGAGCCGGTGGTGGCGTCGCTCCTCCTCGGCCTGTACGACGCCGAGGGCCGGCTCCGCCACGTGGGGGTGACCGCGTCGTTCACCAAGGCGCAGCGCCGCCAGCTGGTGGAGGACGTGCGCCCGTACGTCACCTCCATCGCCGGCCACCCTTGGGAGCACGGGTTCGCGTTGGAGGGGGGCCCCATCGGGCGCCTCGCCGGGGCGGCCGGAGCGTGGGACCCGGCGACGATGGAGCGGGACTGGTGGCCCCTGCGCCCGGCGCTGGTCTGCGAGGTCGCCTACGACCACGTCGACGCCGGCGGGCGGTGGCGCCACCCCGCCCGGTTCCGGCGCTGGCGCCCCGACCGCGACCCGGCGTCTTGCACGTTCGACCAGCTGGCCTACGTCGCACCGTCGCTCGACGAGGTCCTCCACCCGTCGTGAGGAGAGAGGTCCAGGTCGACGGGCGGTCACTGAGCCTCTCCAACCTCGACAAGGTGCTGTGGCCCCGTCTGGGGCTCACCAAGGGCTGGCTCATCGAGTACTACCGGCGCGTCGCGCCGGTCCTGCTGCCCCACGTCCGCGGCCATCCCATGACCCTGCACCGATATCCGGACGGGGTCGACGGCATCCACTGGTTCGAGACCCGGGCGCCGGCCCACCCGCCGTGGGTCGAAACGGTGACCTTCGAGATGGCCCGGTCGGGGAAGGTGTTCGACGTTGCCGTCCTGAACGACCTGCCATCGCTCGTGTGGGCGGCGCAGATCGCCACCATCGAGCTGCACCCCTATCTGGGAACGGTCGGCGCCCTCGACCGGCCGGCGGCGGTCGTCTTCGACCTCGACCCCGGTCCCCCGGCCACGGTGGCCGACTGCTGCCGGGTCGCCATGCGGATCCGTGCCCTCCTCGCCGACCTCGGCCTGCGTGCCTGGGCCAAGACCTCGGGCTGGTCGGGCCTGCACGTCTACGTCCCGGTCAACGGCTCGGCCGGCTTCGACGAGACCAAGCCCTTCGCCCGCGCCGTGGCCCGCCGCCTGGAGCAGGAGGACCCCGAGTCGGTGACCTCCCAGATGGCCCGGACCAAGCGCCCGGGCAAGGTCTTCGTCGACTGGAGCCAGAACGACGCCGGCAAGTCGACGGTGGCGCCCTACTCCCTCCGCGGCTGGGAGGTGCCGACCGTCTCGATGCCGGTCGGGTGGGACGAGGTGGAGGCGGCCGCCACGAGCGGCGACGCCCGATCGCTCATCTTCGTCGCCGACGACGCCCTCCGGCGTGCCGAGGCCAACGACCCCTTCGCCCCCGTCGCCACGCTCACCCAGCGACTGCCGGAGGGGGAACTGCCGGCCGAACCTTAGAGCCGGGAGAGCCGGTCTCCGCAGCTCATGGCCAGCTCCTTGGTCGACCGTGTCGCCAGGGCGTCGATGTCCGACACCAGACCGGTCATGCCCAGCGCCTCGGCGGTGTTGGACGACGCGGTCAACAGCTCGCATGCCCGGGCGCGGTCACCCGGATCGTCCCTCACCAGCAGCATCCGTGCGTA
>DATAAF010000037.1:0-1833 GCA_036260255.1 Acidimicrobiales bacterium
CCGATTGTGCGATTGGTCCAGCGCTCTCGCTCGGCCGACCAGGCGGCACGCGTCCTCACGCGGGTCGCGGTCGCTTCCGACGACGTGATGGGCGCAGGTGTCACCGGCTGTTACGTCACCGCCCGGGGGAAGGTGCGGGCCCTGGGTGCCCTCGACGGCGACCTCGAGCGCCAGGAGCGGGCCATGGCTGCCGCCTGGTCGCTCCGTCACGAGGCCGAGCCCGTGCATGGGGGCTGCGATGGCTGAGGTGATCCACGCGGACCAGCGGCGAATCGCGTTCCACCGCCAACCAACGGAAGACCGGCCGGTGGTGGTGTTCTTCCACCCCGCACCGGGGTCCGGCGTGTTCACGCTGCCGACCGGTGCTGAGGACTTCGCCGTCGTCGGGGTGGATCGGCCCGGCTATGGATGGTCGGACCCGATGCCCGACGGCCGGTGGGCGACGGTGGGCTCCGCCGCCGACGACGCCGCTGCGGTCCTGGGGGCGCTGGGCGTGACCCGGGCGACGGCGATCGGGTGGTCGGCGGGCGGCAGGGTGGCGTTGGCGCTGGCGGCTCGCCATCCCGAGGCCGTCGAGGCGGTCGTCGTGCTGGCGACGCCCGCACCGCACGAGGAGGTGCCCTGGGTCCCCGCCCCGCAGTACGAGTCGTTGATGTCCATGCGCGGTGACCCAGCCGATGCCGTGCATGCGCGCTTGGTGGGCCAACTCCAGGTCATGACGCCCGCCGATCCGCGTAGCGACGAGGCGCAGGCGCTGCTCGCCCGCAGCCCGGCGGACGACGACGCCCTCGACGACAATGCCCTGCGGGCAGGGCTGGGCGACATGCTCGAAGTCGCCTTCCGTCAGGGGGTGGTTGGGCTGGCCCAGGACATCGCCGGCTTCATGCTTGAGCCGTGGGGCTTCAAGTGGGGCTCGGTGCGGGCTCGCACACTGTTGGTCTACGGCCAGAACGACCCTCTCGCCGGACCACAGCACGGGGAGTGGTGGCAGTCCGCCCTGCCGAACGCGGAGCTCAGCACCGTGACGAGTGCGGGGCACATCAGCGTCATCAGGGAATGGGAGGCCGCTGTGCGGGCGGTATACGGGAGGAGTTGAAGTTGCGCCACTTGACCGACGAGGAGCGCCGAGTCCGCATGGGCGTCTGTCGTCACCTCGCGCCGCTGTCGGGGGCAGAAACGGCGCCGGCTCCGCAAGGCCGTCGAGGACGGAGGTATCGACGCCGACCGCTCTCCTCAGCGTCGCCCCGGGCTCGGCCGACGCGACGATGCTTGGCCAGCGGCGGGATGGGAGACCGCCGATGAGCGCGCCGGCGGCACAAGGCCACGACGGCCGTGCGTTCCGGCTCCGACGGCGGCCTCAGAAGGTGGTGCTCACCACTCACATCCTCTCGTCTGTCGGCTGGTTCGGCATCGCTATCGCCGTCGCCTTCTGCGCGATCGCCGCCGCCGTCTCGGACGACGACGCACTGTCGCGCGCCCTGTACCGGACCCTGGAGACGCTGCCGTGGTTGTCGATCCCGGCCGGGATCACGGCGGTTGGCACGGGGTCTCTGCTCGGGCTCGGTACGACCTATGGCTTGGTTCGCTACTGGTGGGTGATCGCCAAGATCATCATCGCGGTCGCCGTCGTCGTCACCGACGTGCTCATCGTGGTTGTAGTGGCCCACGACGCCGCAGTTAGCGGCCAGGCGCAGCCGCCGCTCTACGGCAGCACGATCGCACACGTCGTTGTGTTGGCGGTGGCGACGGTCTTGTCGGTGTTCAAGCCATGGGGCCGGACACCCTGGGTGTCGCGGGACCGACGCGCCGATGCCGGCTGACCGAACGACGCTT
>DATAAF010000038.1:0-15039 GCA_036260255.1 Acidimicrobiales bacterium
CGGGGCGCCCCGGGGGGCCGGGCGGTCGGGCGCCGAGAGCACGACGGCAGCGGCCAGGCCGGCGATCCAGGCCCGGTCGAAGGTCAGGATCGGGCGCTGCGACGGGAACCGGGCGAAGGCGAAGGCGAGCGGCGCCAGTACCACCCATGCGACAAGGGCCTGGAAGGCCAGCTCCCGGAAGAGGAGGAGGAGCACGGCGGTGAGGGCCAGGGAGATGACGACCAGGGCGATCCGCTCGCTGCGCCAGATGCCCACCCCGCCGCCGAGGAAGAGAAGGGTCGTCGCGGCCGGCGACCGCCAGCGGGACGGCGCACCCCGGCGGGGGCGAGGAAGGACTGGGGAGGGTCGAGCCTCGATCGACAACGCACCTGTTGCCACGTCGGCTCGGAACCTACGGGCGCCACGTTCGGACGGACCAGGAGTCGTGACCCCTATGAGCAATGTAGGAGATTGGGGAAAGTTGGTTTAATAGAGCGGTTTAGGGGATTCTTGGATCCATGGGTCCCGTGCCCGGTCGCCGGCCGACCGCGACCCGTCGGGGCGTGTCGAAGCGCGCCGTGCTGCTGCCGTCCCCCCGGAGCCCGAAGCTGCCTGTCCGCTGGGTGGCCGCGTTGAACGTGGCCGTCCTGCTGGCCGGCGCGGTGGCGCTACCGGCCGCCCGCCGGAGCTCGGCCGCCGGGGCGGGCTGCCCGGAGGTCGGGTTCTCGCCGGGGTCGGGGCTGGGCGGCCAGAGCGACGCCGACCTGGCACGGGACCTGGACGAGATGGTCGCCGCCGGCGCCCAGTGGCTGCGAATGGACTTCTCCTGGGCGTCGGTCGAGGACACCCGGGGCAGCTTCTACTGGGCGCCGGTCGACCGGGTCGTCAACGCCGCCACCAGCCGGGGCATCAAGATCATCGCCCTGTTGGCCTACACCCCCAACTGGGCCCGGGCGGCGGGCAGCGACAGCATCATGTACCCGCCAATCGACCCCAACACTTTCGCCACGTTCGCCGGCGCGGCGGTGCGGAGGTACTCGCCGCGCATCAAAATCTGGGAGGTCTGGAACGAGCCCAACATCACGCCGTTCTGGCGTCCCCGTCCTGACCCCGTCGCCTACGCCAACCTGCTGAAGCCGGCGTACGCGGCGATCAAGGCCGCCGACCCGGACGCCACCGTCCTGTCCGCCGGGTTGTCCCCCGCCCTCGACGCGGCCGACGGTGCCGAGATCTCACCGGCGACCTTCCTCCAGCGGCTCTACGACGCCGGGGGGCGAGGGTCCTTCGACGCCGTGTCCATGCACCCCTACAGCTACCCGGCTCGGCCCATCGACCCGTCCACCGCGCACTGGAACAGCTTCCACCGGCTCCCACTCGTCTACGACGTCATGGTCGCCAACGGCGACGGTCACAAGCGCGTCTGGCTCACCGAGTTCGGCGCCCCGACCGGCACCCACGCCACGGCGGTGAGCGAGGCCGAGCAGGCGGCCATCATCTCGGACGCCGTCAACGCGTTCCCCCAGTTCCCCTGGGTGAAGCTGCTCCTGGTCTATTCCAGCCGCGACCCCGGGACCGACCCCGCGGATCGAGAGCACAACTTCGGCGTGGTCCGCCGGGACTTCAGCCCCAAGCCGGCACGCGACGCGTTCAGGCAGGCGGCGACGACGTGCGGGGCGACGCAGCCGGCGACCCTCTCCATCGGCGACAGCACCGTTCGCGAGGGCAACTCGGGTACGTCGACCGCCACGTTCACGATCAGCCGCTCGGGCGCCACCGAGGTCGGGGCCACCGTCGAGTACAGGGTGACGCCCGGCACGGCCACCGCCGGCGACGACTTCGTCGAGGTGTCCGCCGCGACGGTGACCTTCGCCGCCGGCGAGACGACCAAGGACGTGAGCGTGGCGGTGCGGGGCGACACCCTCCCCGAGGGCGCGGAGAGCTTCTCGGTGAGCCTCTCGTCACCCAGCGGGGCGTCGATCAACGACGACATCGCGGTGGGCACCATCCTCGACGACGAGGCGCTGCCCTCCCTCGCCGTCGACGACGTCACCGTGGTCGAAGGCCTTTCCGGCACCTCCCTCGCCACCTTCACGGTCACCCGGAGGGGGAACACGACGGGCTCGTCGTCCGTCCGTTACCAGGTCGAGGCGGGGACCGCCGTCGCCGGCGTCGACTTCCTCACTGTCCCCGTCACCACGCTGAGCTTCGCCCCCGGGGAGACGGCCAAGCCGGTGGCGGTGACGGTCAAGGGCGACGGCATCGCCCAGCCGGCGAAGACGTTCTCGGTGAAGCTGTCGTCGCCGGTGGGGGCGACGCTCGCCGACGACACCGGCGTCGGGACGGTGCTCAACGACGACCCCGGTGAGCCGACCAGCGTGCGGGTCGGCGACGTGACCGTCGTCGAGGGCAACTCGGGGACGGTCCCCGCCACCTTCACCCTCACCCGCTCGGGTGACACGAGCGGCACGTCATCCGTGCAGTACATCAGCAACTCCGCCAGCGCCGCGGGCGCCGTCGACTACGTGCGGGTGCCCTTGGCGACGGCCACGTTCGCCCCCGGAGAGACGACCAAGACGGTCACCGCGAGCGTGATCGGGGACACGGCCGCCGAGGCCAACGAGACGTTCTACCTGAACCTCTCGGCGCCGGTCGGCACCGTCCTCGCCGACGCCCAGGGCGTGGCGACGATCGCCGACGACGACGGGGTGCTCCCCGGACCATCGACCTTCCTCACGGTGAGCGACGTCACTGTGACCGAGGGGAGCCTGGGTACCGCCGCGGCCACGTTCACCATCTCCCGGTCGGGCGCAGTCGGCGGCACGTCCACTGCCCAGTACGCGGTGAACGCGGGGACCGCCACGGCGGGCGTCGACTACAACGCGGTCGCCCCGGGTGCGGTGACGTTCGCGGCGGGGGAGACGACCAAGACGGTGGCCGTCGCGGTCGTGGGGGACACGGTCGTCGAGAGCAACGAGACGTTCTTGCTCGACCTGTCCTCCCCCGTGGGCGCCACCGTCGCCGACGCCCAGGGAGTGGCGACGATCGTCGACGACGACTCCCTCCTGGGCCTCGGCGCGGTCGCCGGCCCGGCGACGTTCCTCGCCGTCAACGACGTCAGCGTCGTCGAGGGCCACGCCGGGACGGCCGCCGCCACGTTCACGGTCACCCGCTCCGGTGACACGACCGGGACGTCGTCGGCGGCCTACACGACCGATGCGGGCACGGCCGTCCCGGGGGTGGACTACGTGTCGGTCCCGACGGCCACCGCCACCTTCGCCGCCGGCGAGTCGGCCAAGACGGTGACCGTGGCGGTCAACGGCGACACGACCGACGAGCCGAACGAGACCCTGTCGCTCAACCTGTCGTCGCCCGTCAACGGGACGATCTCGGACGCCCGAGGGGTGGCGACGATCGTCGACGACGACCCGACCCCCGGCCCCAGCACGTTCCTCAGCGTGGGTGACCTGATCGTCCCCGAGGGCAGCTCGGGGACGACCGACGCCACCTTCACGATCACCCGCTCCGGCGACACGGGGACGACCTCGTCGGTGCAGGTGAGCACGACGGGCGCGGGGACGGCCGGGGCCGGCACCGACTACGTCGCCCTGTCCCCGACCACGGTCGCCTTCGCCGCCGGCCAGACGACGGCGACGGCGACCGTCACCGTGGACGGCGACACCGAAGGCGAGGGCGACGAGACGTTCTTCGTCCGGCTGTCGGGCGCGGTGGGCGCCACCGTCTCCGACGACATCGGGAACGGCACGATCACCGACGACGACGCCCGGGCCAGCCTGTCGGTCGACGACGTCACGATGCTCGAGGGCGACTCGGGGACGGCGGCCTTCACCTTCACGATCACCCGCTCGGGAAGCACGGCTGCCACCACGTCGGTGCAGTACGGCACCGCCGGGGGGACGGCGACCAACGGCGACGACTTCACACCGGCGGCGGCGAGCGTGACCCTCGGGCCGGGCGAGACGGCCAGGACCGTCACCGTCACCGTCAACGGCGATCCGTTGACGGAGACGGACGAGACCTTCCGGCTGAACCTGTCGTCACCGGCCGGCGCCATGCTCGCCGACTCCGCCGGGGTCGGGACCATCACGAACGACGACGTCCCGCCGACGCTGGCCGTGAACGACGTGACTGTGCTCGAGGCCGAAGGAGGGGCCTGGGCCATCTTCAGCGTCAGTCGCAGAGGTGACGCGGCGGTCGTTTCGACCGTCCAGTACGCCACCGCGCCCGGTACCGCCGTCGACGGAGGCGACTACACCGGCCTGCCGGCCGCCAAGCTGACCTTCGGGCCCGGCGAGCGCACGAAGATCGTGCCCGTGAGGGTGACGGCTGACGGCGTCGCCGAGTCGGACGAGACGTTCCTCCTGAACCTCTGGTCGCCCACGCTGGCGACTGTGGCGGACGGCCAGGGCGTCGCGACCATCAGGACGCCTGCCGGCCCGGCCTCGACCGCACCGACGACCACGGCGGCGCCGACGACGACCGCGCCGGCCCCCACCACGACCGTGCTCCCGACCACCACCGCGCCCACGACCACGACCACTGTGGCGCCGACGACCACCACCGCGCCCACGACCACGACCACCGCGGCGCCGGCGACCACCACGACCACCCAAGCGCCGGCGACCACCACGACCACCCAAGCGCCGGCGACGGCCAGGTTCGTCCATCCCACCGACGGGGCCACCGGCGTGGACCTGTCACAGCCGTTCAGCTGGACCGCCGTCCCCGACGTCCAGGCCTACTACCTCTACGTCGGCACCACCCGCGGGGCCTCGGACGTCGACCAGAGCGGGGAGACCCAGGCCACCTCCTTCACCCCGCGCCAGCTGCCCGCCGGGCGCACCCTGTGGGGGCGCATCTGGACCAAGCGCAACGGCGCCTGGACGTTCTCCGACGTCAGCTTCACCACCTCCTCGGCGATGACGCCGACGACCGCCGGCTTCGTGTACCCCACGGAGGGCGCCCAGGGCGTCAACCTCTCCAAGCCCTTCAGCTGGACGGCGGTGCCCGACGTGCAGGCGTACTACCTCTACGTGGGCACCTCACGCGGCGCCTCCGACGTCGACCAGAGCGGCGAGATCCTGGCCACCTCCTACACGCCCAAGAAGCTGCTCCCGGGGCGGACCCTCTGGGGCCGCATCTGGACCAAACGCAACGGCGCCTGGACCTACTCCGACGTGAGCTTCACCACGTTGCCCACCCTCACGCCGACGGTTGCCACGTTCGTGTACCCCACCGAGGGGGCCCGAGGCGTCAACCTTTCCACGCCCTTCAGCTGGACGGCGGTGCCCGACGTGCAGGCGTACTACCTCTACGTCGGTACGACGCGGGGCGGAGCCGACGTCGACCAGAGCGGGGAGATCCTGGCCACCGCCTACACACCCAAGAAGCTGCTGCCGGGGCGCACCCTGTGGGGCCGCATCTGGACCAAACGCAACGGGGTCTGGGCGTTCTCCGACATCAGCTTCACCACCGCGGCGACGCTGTGAGGCGGCCGCCTCCGGCGCGCACCTTCACCCGGTCAGAGACCCTCGGGCGGTGATCCGACCGAACGAGGAGCCTCGCCGTGCTGGGTGAACGACATCTCGGCAGTGGGGTGAGCCATCGGGCGTCCTTGCCCGGGCAGTGGCGGGGCGCGATGATCCAGCGAGCGGGCGGGAGGGGGAGCGATGACGGGCGGACGAGGGCGACACCTCCGGGTCTCCCTCTGCGGGCTCCTGGTGTTCGCCGTGATGGCGGCGTGCACGGACGACGGGTCGGACGAGCCGGGGTCGGCGAGAGGCTCATCCGTCGTCTCCCTCGCGTTCATCCACATGAACGACGTCTACGAGCTCACACCGGTGAGTGGCGGCGCCGAAGGGGGGCTGGCGCGGGTGGCGACGCTGCGCCGCAGGCTGCGGGCGGAGAACCCCAACACCTACACCGTCCTGGCCGGAGACCTCCTCAACCCTTCGGCGCTGAGCACGGCGACCGTCGATGGCCAGCGGTTGGCGGGCCGGCAGATGGTCGACGTGATGAATGCGCTCGGTCTCGACTACGCGACCTTCGGCAACCACGAGTTCGACCTCAGCCAGGAGGCGTTGACCCAGCGCCTCGCTGAGTCCAAGTTCACCTGGTTCTCCAGCAACGTCACCCTCGCCGACGGACGACCCTTCGCCAACGTGCCGCCGAACGTGGTCTTCAGTGCCAGGAACGACGCAGGCAGGGAGGTCCGCGTGGGGCTGTTCGGCGTCACCGTGAACAGCAACCCGGCCAGCTACGTCGCCTATCGCGATCCCATCGAGGTCGCCAGGGAGCAGGTCGCGAGCCTGAGGGGCCAGGTCGACCTCATCGTGGCGGTGACACACCTCAACCTCGACGGCGACATCCAGCTCGTGCAGCAGGTTCCGGAGATCGACATCGTCCTGGGAGGGCATGAGCACGAGAACGCCCAGGTTGCCCGCGGCTCCGACTTCACCCCCATCTTCAAGGCGGACGCCAATGCCCGAACGGTCTACGTGCACCAGCTGCGCTACGACACAGGCACCAAGAACCTCGAGCGGGAGTCGACGCTCGAGCGGGTGACGCCCGAGCTCGCCGACGAGCCGACCGTCGCCCAGGCGGTCGAGCGTTGGGTGAACGCCGCCTTCGACGGGTTCCGTGCCCAGGGGTTCGAGCCCATGAACACGGTGGCGACGACGAGCGAGCCCCTCGACGGCCGTGAGTCGAGCGTCCGCAACTTCCCCACCGGACTGACCGACTTGATCGCCGCCGGGATGTTGCACGCCGTCCCGGGCACGGAGCTGGCCATCTTCAACGGCGGCTCGATCCGCATCGACGACGTGCTCCCGCCCGGCAAGGTCACCGAGTACGACATCATCCGGACGTTGCCGTTCGGCGGAACCGTCCTCTCGGCTCATATGAGCGGGAGCCTGCTGCAACGGACGCTGGACCAGGGGAGGGCCAACGCCGGCACCGGCGGGTACCTCCAACTCGCCAACGTGGCGCGGCCTCCGGGCCGGGACCAGTGGGTCGTGAACGGAGCACCGCTCGACCCGGCGAGGAGCTACCGCGTGGCGATCAACGACTTTCTGCTCTCGGGCCGCGAGACGAAGCTCGACTTCCTGACCCGAGACAATCCCGAGGTGAGCGGCGTCACCGAGCACGGTGACATCCGCAAGGCGCTGATCGCCGAGCTACGGCGATAGCCCGGGTAGCGCCCCACCTCCGCTCGGTGCGGCCAGCGCGAGGCACTGCCTTTGGAGCAGTGACAGAAAGCCAGAAGCCTGGCGTCACTGCGCCGACACGGTGCCTCAACGGTGTGGAAATTTCGCGCCCCTACTCTGCCGAAGATGGACACCGTGAGCCCTCCCGTCGGCGCTTCCCGCGAATCCTGGGAGACCGCCAAGTCAGCCAGGAGGGCTCGCTGGATCGAGTATTGGGATCCCGAGGATGACGCGTTCTGGGAGACGACGGGAAAGAGGGTCGCCCGCCGGAACCTCGCCTGGTCGATCTTCGCCGAGCATCTAGGGTTCAGCGTCTGGGTCCTCTGGACGATCGTCGTCATCAACCTCGCCAACATCGGCATCACGCTCTCGGTGTCGGAGCTGTTCCTGCTGACGGCGGTGCCGAACCTGGTCGGGTCCGCGCTCCGGATCCCCTACACCTTCGCGGTCCCACGGTTCGGCGGCAGGGCGTGGACGGCGATCAGCGCCGCTCTCCTCTTCATCCCGACGCTGCTGCTCGCCATCGTCGTTCCCAGCGGCTGGTTGGCCCAGCAGAGTCACCAGACGCAGCTGTGGGTCCTGCTGCTGTGCTCGGCCACCGCCGGCTTCGGGGGCGGGAACTTCTCGTCGTCGATGTTCAACATCTCGTTCTTCTATCCCGAGAGGAAGAAGGGCTTCGCCCTCGGGCTGAACGCCGCCGGCGGGAACCTCGGCGTCGCCGTGGCGCAGCTGGTGGTGCCGTTGGTCATCGTCGTCGGCGTCCCGGCGGCGGCGGTGCAGCTGCCCCAACACGAGGTGCACATCGCCTACGCCGGCCTCATGTGGCTGCCGTTCGTCGCCCTCGCCGTCATCGGTGCCGGGCGGTACATGGACAGCCTCACGGTGGCCAAGGCCGACAAGCGTTCCTATGTGAAGGCGCTGGCCAACAGCCAGACCTGGATCATGTCGTTCCTCTACATCGGCACCTTCGGCTCCTTCATCGGTTTCTCCTTCGCCCTGCCACTGGTGATCAAGAACACCTTTCCGGAGTTCCTGACCGCCCACCCGTTCATCGCCACCTACCTGGGCGGGCTGAGCTTCGTCGGCGCGCTGATCGGGTCGCTCTCGCGCCCGCTGGGCGGCTGGATCTCCGACCGCGTCGGCGGGGCGCGGGTGACGCTGGCCGTCTTCCTCGCCATGGCGGTGGCTACCGCCACCGCCATAGCCGGAGCCCAGCAGCGAAGCTTCACGCTGTTCTTCGGCTCCTACATGGCGATCTTCCTGTTCGCCGGCATGGGGAACGGCTCGACGTACAAGATGATCCCGTCGATCTTCGCAACCCTGGGACAGAGAGAGGTCGCGGAGCGGGGCCTCGACCCCCAGCAGACGGCGGTGGAGTTCAAGCGCCGCGCCGCCGCGGTGATCGGGATCGCCGGGGCGATCGGCGCGTTCGGGGGCTTCCTCATCCAGGTGGTGCTCCGCCAGGCGAGCCTGGGGGTGTCGGAGCGCGTGAGGGCGGCCAAGACGCCGGCCGAGAAGGTGGCGGTCGGCGCGGCGAACGCCGACTGGTCGGTACCCGCGCTCTGGGCCTTCCTGTTCTCCTACGTCGTCTTTGCCGGCGTGACCTGGTTGTTCTATCTCCGCAAAAGCGTGGCGACGGACCGCATCCCGAGCCGGGCGTACGCCTCGATCTGATCGCGCCGAACCGCGGACCGGCGGGTCAGCGCTCGACCCGGACGGCGCACTGCTTGTAGTTGGGTTCCCGGGAGACGGGGTCGAACTCGTCCACGGTCAGCCGGTTGGCGCACCACTCGTCGTAGTGGAAGGGCACGAACAACTCGCTTTCGCGAACGACGGCGGTGACCCGGACGACGATGTCGTCGACCGCTCCCCGCCGGGACACGAGCCGGACGCGGTCTCCCGATCGCACGTCGAGCCGGCGGGCGTCGGCCGGGTTCAGCTCGACCCACGCCTCCGGGGCGAGCTTCTCGAGGATGTCCACCCGGCCCGTCTTGGTTCGCGTGTGCCAGTGCTCGACCGTGCGCCCGGTGTTGAGCAGGAACGGGTAGTGCTGGTTCGGCGCGTCGGCGATGGGCTCCGGCGCGACAGGCCAGATCCTCGCGGCGCCCGAGGCGGTCTGGAAGCGGCCGTCGGCGTAGAGCCGGGGTTCGCCGGCCGGGAGCGGCGTGTCCTCGGGGCATGGCCATTGGACGCCTCCGGCGGCGTCGATGCGTTCCCAGGTAATGCCGCTGTAGTCGCACAGACGGCCCGCGGAGACCCGACGCCACTCCTCGAAGGCGTCCTTCGGTCCGGTCCAATTCGGGTAGAGCTCGTCGCGTACGCCCATGGCCTCGGCGACGGCGAGGAAGATGTCGAAGTCAGGACGCGCCTGCCCCGGGGGGTCGACCGCCTTGCGTACCCGGGACACCCGGCGCTCGGCGTTGGTGTAGGTGCCCTCCTTCTCACCCCAGATCGCGGCGGGCAGGACCACGTCGGCCCGCGCCGTCGTCGGGGTCTGGAAGCCGTCCTGCACGACGAGGAGGTCCAGCTTGGACAACGCCCGCTCGAGCCGGCCGCGGTTGGGGAACGACACCGGCGGGTTGGTGGCGACGACCCAGAGCGCCCTGATCGTGCCGTCGGCGATCCCGTCGATGATGTCGGGGTAGGCGCGGCCGCGCGCCGTGGGGACCCGCTCGAGGGGGACGTCCCACACCGCGGCCAGCTCGGCCCTGTCCTTTTCGCTGTCGTAGGCGCGGTAGCCAGGGAGGGAGGCGGTGAAGCCGGCCTCCCGCGTGCCCATGGCGTTGCACTGTCCGGTGATGGAGAACGGCGCCGCACCTGCCCGCCCCACGTTTCCCGTCACCAGACACAGGGTGTTGAGGAGGGTCACCGTCTCCGTGCCCTGCACCGAGTGATTGACGCCCATCGTCCACGCGACCATGGCCCGCTCGGCGCGCCCGAAGGCCAACGTGGCGCGGTGGATCGCCTCCGGCTCCAGGCCGCATTCGTCGGCCACCCTGTCGAGCTCGTAGGACTGCACGTGAGCGGCGAGCTCCTCGAAGCCTTCGGTGTGGGACGCCAGGTAGTCGTGGTCGACCAGGTCCTCGTCGATGAGGATCTTGAGCATCCCGTTGAGCAGGGTGATGTCGGTGCGGGGCCGTATGGCCAGGTGGAGGTCGGCCAGCCCGGCCGTCTTGGTGACCCGGGGGTCGACGACGATGACCGTGGCGGCGCGGTTCCCGAGCACCCGGGGCGCCAGCAAGGGATGGTTGTCGGCGATGTTGGCGCCGACGAGCAGGATGCAGTCGGCCTGCTCGAAGTCGTCGTAGCAGCCGGGTGGGCCGTCGCTGCCGAAGCTGCGCTTGTAGCCCGCCACCGCGCTCGACATGCACAACGTGGTGTTGCCGTCGTAGTGGCGCAGGCCCAGCCCGAGGCGGACGAGCTTGCCCAGGGCGTAGAACTCCTCGGTGACCAGCTGGCCCGTGCTCAGCACGGCCACCGCCTCAGGCCCGTGCTCACGCAGCACTCGGCGAAAGCGGGTGACCATGGTGCCGATGGCCCCGTCCCAGTCGACGGGCTCCTGTTCTCCGCCCTGGCCCCGTCGCCGGAGAGGGGTCGTGAGGCGGCCCTCGGCTGAGATCGTGTGGTGCTCGGAGAGCCCCTTGGGACAGAGCCGCCCGCGGTTCACCGGGTGGTCGGGGTCTCCCATGACGCTCACGGCGCGCCCCTCGCGTACCCCGAGGAGCATCCCGCAGCCGACCGAGCAGTACCCGCAGGTCGTCCGGACCCAGTGGTCGGGCCGGCGGGTCGCGCCGAGCACGCCGAAGCGCGCGTCCACGTCGTAGCCGGCGCCGGGCGACGAGCTGGCCAGCCCCAGCTGCGACGCCAGCGAGGGCGGCTCGGCGGTGTCGCTCACGGGCTCTCGAAGAAGCTGCCGACCATGCCGTGGGGGACGACCGTCACGTAGAAGAGGTACCGACCGATCAACTCGCCCGCCACGACCGCCACGAGGGCGGTGCCGAGGCGCCCGGCCGCCGCAGAGCCGCCGAGCGGGACCACGAGGGCCGAGGCCATCAGGGCGAGGCCACTCGCGGCGAAGGCGACTCGGGCCGCCAGCAGGCCTCGGGAGCGCTCGAGCAGCAGGTGCGCGGTACCGCGGTGTTGGCGGTCGGAGCGACGCCGCACCGTCCGCACCAGGTGGGCGAGGGCGCCCAGCTGGACGAGCGTGCCGAGCGCCGAGGCGGCCAGGAGCACGCCGATCCAGGTGACGCCCAGCCGGGCCCGGTCGAGGCAGAGCAGCGTGAGCAGGGGGCCCGCCGCCAGACCGGTGGAGAAGAACGCCACCAGCGTCCGGCCGGAGTTCCACACCGGACGGGCGGGTACGAGGTAGAGGCGCCCACTGGCGTAGACGCCGGCCAGGCCGAGCACGACGGCGACGAGGCCGAGCACCAACGAGAACCGCGCCCAACCCCCGGAGGCGGTCGGCCTGGACGCCGCCGCATAGGCGAGCGACAGGGCCGAGAAGGCCGTGAACAGGGCCACCTCGCGGCTGAGCCAGGAGGTCCTGAGGTTGCGGAGGGCCTTGAGCGCACTGGTCGGGCGACCCAGATGGAAGAGCGAGGCCGCCAAGGCGGTGGCCCCGGCCAGAAAGCCGGTTGCGGCCCCACGGGCAAGCGTGCCCCCCCGTAGGCCCCCGAGCGCCTGCAGGGTCACCGTGGCCGTCAGCGTCCCCAGCGAGAGCTGGGTGAGCAAGGTCAGGCCGATGAGCGGCCAGTGGGGGTCCTCGGGCGCGAAGCGGTCGTCGCTGACGGCCGCCGTGTCGGCGGGCATGCCGGCCGGCAGCTCCACACGGGTGGTGGAGAGGGTGATGCTCGACGGTGGCAACCCGGGTGCGTCGGCGGCGGCGTGGTCCGCTCGCCATGCGGCCACGTCGACCTTCTCGACGGTGATGGCATGCGTCGGACAGGCTCCGACGCACGCCGGCTCCTGGCCCGCCTCCAGCCGGGGCAGGCACATGTCGCATTTCGAGACGATCTTGCGGCCCTGGTCGAAGACGGGGACCTCGTAGGGGCAGTTCCAGATGCAGTACTGGCAGCCGATGCACTCGTCGGCGTCTTGACGGACGACGCCGTTGTCGAGCTTGACGTAGGCGTTCGTGGGACAACCCGAGAGGCAGGTTGGCTCGAGGCAGTGGTTGCACGCCATCGACATCGTGAACCGGCGGGTGTGGGGAAAGGACCCGCCTTCGAGCTCGCCCACCCGGCGCCAGGCCACGTCGATGGGTGTGTCGTTCTGCTCGGCGCACGCCACCTCGCAGGAATGGCACCCGATGCAAGCGTCCATGGCGAAACCGAAGCGGTACTGCTCACCGGCGTCGAGCGGCAGCAGCTCGGGGGCGTGGGCCGGGGGCGCCTCTGCATCCGGGAGCGGGCCGGTTCCGGAGAAGGCGACGGGACTGTCGGCGGGCTGGCGTATGGCGGCCGCGGCCGCGCCCGACGGCGTCACGTCGTGAACGTAACGCCCACGTGTTTCGAGGCCTTGTGGACGGCATTTCGCGGGAGCGAACGCTGGCTCACAGGAGGCTTACCGCAGCCTTGCGGCTCCGTGACAGGCCAGGGGCGGGGCAACGCCCCGTTTCGCCGCCGGAAACCCGCAATTCACGGGCCCTGGCTACCTTCGGCGCGTGCCGACCGGCTCGCCTGTCCCCGTCGTCCTCCAGCGCCGCCAACCGGCGGCGCCCACCGGCCAGCTGCCGGTGGCCGGGCCGTTGGTCGACCGCTTCGGCCGCGTGCACACCGACGTGCGGCTCTCGGTCACCGACCGGTGCAACCTCCGCTGCTCCTACTGCCTTCCGGAGGAGAAGGCGAGCTGGCTCCCCGGCGGCGACATCCTCACCTTCGACGAGATGGCCAGGGTGGCGGCGGTGGCCCGGCAGCTCGGCGTGCGGACGGTCCGCCTCACCGGCGGCGAGCCTCTGCTGCGGCAGGGGATCGCGGAGCTGGTGGCGAGGCTGGACAGCTTGGGCTTCGACGACCTGTCGCTCACCACCAACGGGGTGAGGCTCGCCCGGATGGCCGGTGACCTCGCCGCCGCCGGCCTCCGCCGAGTGAACGTGAGCTGCGACTCCCTGACGGCGGACCGCTTCCGGGAGATCACGCGGCGCGACGTCTTGGCGCAGGTGCTCGAAGCGATGGACGTCGCCGAAGCCTCCGGCCTCACGCCCGTGAAGGTGAACGTCGTCGTGATCGGCGGCGTGAACGACGACGAGGTCCTGGACTTCGCCGCCTTCGCCCGACGCACGGGTCGGGTCGTCCGCTTCATCGAGTACATGCCCCTCGACGCGGGTCGGGCGTGGCAGCGGCCAGTCGTCGTTCCCGGTCACGAGATCCTGGGCAGGATCGCCGCTCGCTGGCCGCTGGCACCGATCGGCAAGGTGGGGGACGATCCCGCCCCCGCCGACCGCTACCGCTTCCTCGACGGCGGCGGCGAGATCGCGGTGATCAGCAGCGTCACCGCCCCGTTCTGCGGGAGCTGCGACCGGCTCCGCGTCACCGCCGACGGCGCCATCCGCAACTGCCTGTTCGCGGCCACGGAGTGGTCGCTGCGAGATGCGATGCGGTCGGGCTGCTCCGACGACGAGCTCGCTCTGCTCTTCCGTGAAGCGGTGTGGCAGAAGTTGCCGGGCCATGGCATCGGCGACGTCGACTTCGTGCCACCCGCCCGCACCATGTCCCAGATCGGGGGCTGACGCCGCACGCGCCGCGCCGCGGCCGGCTCCTACTCGGTCGCCGAGGGCGGCAGGAGCTGGCGGGCCAGGGATTGTGCCTCGGCCAGGGCGGCGGCGACAGTGACGTCGTCGTGTGCCCGCCGGGCCACGTACTGGCCGGCGAGGAAGGTGGCGAGAGGGGCGTGGCGTCGCTCGCTGCCGTGAGCGACCTCCTTTGCCAGGGCGAGGACGGCGGCGACGACCTCTTCGTCGAGGTCGAGCCGGTCGGCTCCGGCTTGCTCCATGGCCGCCCGATACCGCTCCGGCCAGCTCCCCCCAGCTTCCAGCGTCACCGGCTCTCGCCCGCAGTGGTGGCGAGGAGCTCGGCCCGCTCCCGGTCACCCGGGTGGTTGACGTTGAGGGTGACGTGGTCCCCGAGGTCGACGCCGGTCACATGACTCGGCAGCAGGGCACGAGCCGGAGTCCCCGCCGTCAGGCCCCGTGCCGCCGCCTGGCACAGCCAACCGCGCCGGTAGGCGGCGAGCAGGGGGTTGGGGGAACCCCGGCTGTCGATGGCGGCCACCGCCTCCGCCGGCTCCCGGTCGAGAAAGGCGAGAAGCGACGCCAAGGCCGGCGTCGTGACGAGCGGCAGGTCGGTGGCCAGCACCAAGCAGACGTCGGGAGCGCCGACGGCGCCGAAGCCGGCCAGAACGGCGGGGACCGGTCCTCCACCGGGCCGGCGCTCCTGCACGAACTGCACGCCATCCACGACCGTCCGCCGGAGCGGGCCAACGACCACGAGACGCTCACAGAGCGGCCGGGCGGCCCTGAGCACGCGGTCGAGCATCCCGACCCCCGCGACGGCCAGGGCCGCCTTGTCGACGCCGCTCATGCGACGTGCCGCGCCGCCGGCGAGGACGACGCCGCCTACCTCGCCCGGGCGCACGTCCCCACGCTCATGCCGGCAACGTAAGGGCGCCACATTGCGGGCGCGTGAGGTCGTTGTTACGGGGAGAGGACGACTTCCTGACGGGTCGTACGCAGTGCACCGTCCGGTGAACCAAATCGTGGCGCCTGGCCAACCGACCTGTCGACGGCGGACCACCCGCTCGGGATGACCAGGGCGAACGACCTCAGGCGGTGGGCCGCCTC
>DATAAF010000039.1:0-13912 GCA_036260255.1 Acidimicrobiales bacterium
CGACGACTACACCGACCCCGCCCCCTTCACCACCTTCACCCACCTCGACGCCACCACCGAGCTGTCGCGCGACATAGCGTCGCGGGGCATCTACCCGGCCGTGGACCCGCTGGCCTCGACCTCGCGGATCCTCGCCGCCGAGATCGAGGCCAGCGGGTCGACGGCCGGGTAGATGCCCCGCGACGCGATGTCGCGCGACAGCTCGGTGGTGGCGTCGAGGTGGGTGAAGGTGGTGAAGGGGGCGGGGTCGGTGTAGTCGTCGGCGGGCACGTAGACGGCCTGCAGCGAGGTGATCGATCGTCCCTTCGTGGACGTGATGCGCTCCTGCAGCTCGCCCATCTCGTCGGCAAGAGTGGGCTGGTAGCCCACGGCCGAGGGCATGCGCCCGAGCAGGGTGGAGACCTCCGAGCCGGCCTGGACGAAGCGGAAGATGTTGTCCACGAAGAGGATGACGTCCTGGCCCTCCTCGTCGCGGAAGTACTCGGCCATGGTGAGAGCTGACAGCGCCACTCGCAGGCGCACGCCCGGTGGCTCGTCCATCTGGCCGAACACGAGCGCCGCCTTCTCGAGGACGCCCGACTCCTTCATCTCCAGCCACAGGTCGTTGCCCTCGCGGGTGCGCTCCCCCACACCGGCGAACACGGAGACGCCGCCGTGCTGCTCGGCCACCCGGCGGATCATCTCCAGGATGATGATGGTCTTTCCCACGCCCGCCCCGCCGAACAGGCCGATCTTGCCGCCGCGGACGTAGGGCGCCAACAGGTCGATGACCTTGATCCCCGTCTCGAACATCTCCGACTGCGGTTCGAGCTCGGAGAAGGGTGGTGACGGGCGGTGGATGTTCCAGCGGTCCTTGATGCCCTCTTCGACCTTGTCGGTGTCGAGCGACTCGCCGAGCACGTTGAAGACGTGGCCCAGCACCCCCGGGCCGACGGGGACGCTGATCGCTTCGCCGGCGTTGCGCACGGCGGTGCCCCGCCTCAGTCCGTCGGGAGGCTTCATGCAGATGGCTCGGACCCGCCCGTTACCGATGTGCTGGGCCACCTCGGCGATCATCTCGATCTCCTCGCCCTCGACCTCGATGGTCATGGCGAGGGCGGAGTTGATCTCGGGCATCGAGTCGGGGGGGAACTCGACGTCGACCACGGGGCCGGCGATGGCGGCGACACGCCCGTCCTTGTGCCCGTCGTCGGAGCCGTCACCGGACTGCCCGTTGCTCTCGGGGGTGGCATCTCGAGAGTCGTCGGACTCATCGGACTTCTCTGACTTCTCGGACTCGTCGGGCTCTTCGTCCTGGTCTTCGCCTCGGTCGGTCTCGGTGTCGGTCATCGAATCGACTCCTTCACTGGCGGAGCGCCTCCGCTCCACCCACGACGTCCATGATCTCGGTGGTGATACCCGCCTGGCGAACCTTGTTGGCCTCGACCGACAGCGTCTTGGTGAGCTCCTCGGCGTTGTCGGTGGCCGACTTCATGGCCCGCTGTCGAGCGGCGTGCTCGCTCGCCGCCGCCTCCAGCAGGGCGGCGTACACCCGCGCCTCCACGTAGCGCGGGAGGAGGCGCTCGAGGATGCCCTCGGGTGACGGCTCGTACTCGTAGTCGGCCTGAGGGCCCTCGGCAGCGAGGTCCTCCAGCGCGCCCTTCTCCAGGGGTAGCAGCTGGGAGTTGGTGACCTTCTGGGAGCCCACCGACAGGAACCGCGTGTAGACGAGCTGGACGCGGTCGACCTCGCCCTCTTCGTAGCGCGACATCATCCCCCCTGCCACACGTCGGGCGTCCTCGTAGGACGGCTGCTCGCTGAACCCCGTGTTGTTCTCGTCGATCTCGTAGCCGCGGAAGCGGAAGTAGCCCTCGGCCTTCTTGCCGGCCAAGGACAGGGAGTAGTCCCTGCCCTTGGCCCGCTCCTCCTGCAGGGCATGGTGGGCGGTGCGCAGCACCGAGGTGTTGTAGGCGCCCGCCAGCCCCCGGTCGCCCACGAGAACGATGAAGCCGACGGTGTTGATCTCCCGCTCGGCGAGCAGCGGATGGTCGGTGCCCACCCCGGCGGCGGCCAGCTGGCGCAGCACCTCGGTGATCTGGTCGGCGTACGGACGGGCGGCGGCGACCCGCTGCTGGGCCTTCTGGATCCGGCTAGCGGCGATGAGCTCCATGGCGTGGGTGATCTTCTTGGTGGACTGCACGCTCTTGATGCGTCGCCGGAGCTTGCGCTCCTTGCCGCTCGCCACTAGTCGCTGCGCTCCTTACGGTGCTCGTCGGGTGGTGGGCTTCGCCCACCGGCGGCTACTCACCGTTGTCGTTGCCCTCGTCCTCTTCGCTCTTGGACTCCTCTTCGCTGTCGCTCTTGGCTTCGCCGCCCTTGTCGGACTTGTCTTTGTCCTCACCCTTGCCGTCGGAGCTCTCTTGCTCGTCGCTCGGGGTGAAGCGCTCCTGGAAGTTCTCGATGGCCTCGTTCAGCTTCTGCTCCTCCGGGAGCTTGCCGCTCTCCTTGATCTCGTTGAGGAGGTCGCTGTAGCGACTGCGGAACTCCTCGAGGAGCTCGGACTCGAAGCGGCCGACGTCATCAGTGGGGATGTCGTCGAGGAACCCCTTCGTGCCGGCAAAGAGCGAGACCACCTGCTCCTCCACGGGCATGGGCGAGTGGAGCCCCTGCTTCAGCAGCTCGGTGAGCTTGTTCCCGCGGTCGAGCTGGGCCTGGGAGGTCTTGTCGAGCTCGGACCCGAAGCTGGCGAACGCCTCCAGCTCGCGGAACTGCGCGAGGTCGAGCTTCAGCGTGCCGGCCACCGACTTCATCGCCTTGATCTGGGCCGAGCCTCCCACCCGCGAGACGGAGATCCCCACGTCGACGGCGGGACGCACGCCCGAGCGGAACAGGTCGGTCTGCAGATAGATCTGACCGTCGGTGATGGAGATGACGTTGGTGGGGATGTAGGCGGAGACGTCCCCCTCTTTGGTCTCGATGATCGGGAGGGCGGTCAGAGAGCCGCCGCCCTTGTCGTCGCTCAGCTTGGCCGCCCGCTCGAGCAACCGGCTGTGGAGGTAGAAGACGTCGCCCGGGTACGCCTCCCGTCCCGGGGGACGGCGCAGCAGGAGCGACAGCTGGCGGTAGGCCTCGGCCTGCTTGGAGAGGTCGTCGTAGATGATCAGGGCGGCGTCGCCCTGCTCCATCCAGTGGGCGCCCATGGCACAGCCCGAGTAGGGCGCCAGGTACTTGAACGGGGCCGGGTCGGAGGCCGGGGCGGTGACGATCACCGTGTACTCCATGGCCCCGTTCTCCTCCAGGGCGGCGACCACCTCGGCCACCGTCGAGCCCTTCTGGCCGACGGCGACGTAGATGCACTTCACCCCCTGGCCCTTCTGGTTGATGATCGTGTCGACGGCGATGGCGGTCTTGCCCGTCTTGCGGTCGCCGATGATCAGCTCGCGCTGGCCCCGCCCGATCGGGGTCATCGAGTCGATGGACTTGATCCCGGTCTGGAGGGGCTCCTTCACCGGTTGGCGGGCGATGATGCCGGGCGCCTGGACCTCGAGGCGGCGGCGGTCGTCGGTGTTGATCGCCCCGCCGCCGTCGAGGGGCTCCCCGAGCGGGTTGACGACCCGGCCCAGGAGAGCATCGCCCACCGGCACCGAGAGAATGTCGCCGGTGGCGGTGGCCGCCTGCCCTTCCTCGATCTCGTCGACGATGCCGAGCACGACGGCGCCGATTGAGTCCTCGTCGAGGTTCAGGGCCAGGCCGAGGGTGCCGCCCTCGAACTCGAGCAGCTCGTTGACGGCGGTGTTGGGCAGTCCGGAGATGCGGGCGATGCCGTCGCCCACCTCGATGATGCGGCCCACCCGTTGGCGCTCGAGGTCGGGCTTGAAGCCCTCGAGGCGCTTGCGGAGCACCTCGGCGATGTCGTCGGTCGAGATGGTGAGCTCAGCCATGAGGTGCTCCTTGCGGACTAGAGAGAATCACGAAGTTTGTCGAGGCGTCGGCGCACCGTGCCGTCGATGATGGTGTCGTCGACTCGCGCCGACAACCCGCCCAGGACCGACGGGTCGACGATCACCTTGACCTCGACGTCCTTGCCCAGGTTGGAGGACAACGCCTCGGCCAGGCGCTTGCGCTGATCCTGGCTCAGCTCCACCGCGGAGCGGACCTCGGCCACCGCGTGGCGACGTTCGGCGGCCGCTCGGTGGACGAGGCGGTCGATGATCTCGGGGAGTTCCTTGGCCCTGCCGGCGCCCACGACGAACGACACCAGGCTGGTCGTGAGGGGAAGGGCCTTGCCCCCCAACAGGTCCTCGACGATGGCCTGACGCTTCTCGGGCGGCAGGTTGGCGTCGGTGAGGGTGCTGCGGAGGTCGTCGGACCCCTCGAGCACGCGGGCGAAGCGGAAGAGCTCGTCCTCCACCTCCTCGAGCGCGCCCTCGGCGAGCGCCACCTCGAAGAACGCCGACGCGTACCCGTCGAGGTGGCTGCTCACGACCTCGCCCCCGTCTCGCGGATGAAGCTCTCGATGAGGTCCATGTTCGTCTCACGGTCGAGGCTGCGCTCGACCACTCTCTCGGCCAGGTCGATGGAGAGTTCGGCCATCTGAGCCTGGAGGTCGGCCTTGGCCCGCTCGACCTGGGCGGCGATGTCCTCCTGGGCTCGGTTCTTGATCTCCGTCACCTCGGACTCGGCCTGCTTCTTGAGGTCCTGGCGGAGCTTGTCGGCGGCCTGGCGGGCCTCCTCGATGATGCGGGACGACTCGTTCTTGGCGTCGGCCAGCTGACGTTGGTAGTCATCGAGGATCGACCGGGCCTCCTGTCGTGTCTGCTCGGCCTCGTCGAGGCTGTCGCGGATCTTCTTGGCCCGGTTGTCCATCCCCTTCTTGACCGCGGGGTAGCCGTACTTGGCCAGGACGGCGAACAGGGCGAGGAACGACAGCGCCCCCCAGACGACCTCGTTCATCGACGGGAGGATCGGGTTGGTCGTCTCGGCGGCCAGGACCACTGCGGAAGGCGACATGGCGGTGTCTCCTAGGTGAACTTGAGGAGGATGAAGACGACGAAACCGATGAGGGCCAGCGCCTCGGTGAAGGCGATGCCCAGGAACATGGTGGTGCGCACCATCCCCGCGGACTCCGGCTGGCGAGCCATGGCGGTGATGGCGTTGCCGACGACGATCCCGATGCCGATCCCGGGGCCGATGGCGGCGGCGCCGTAGCCGATGCCGGCACCGATGGCCGAGAGCCCCGGTGTGATGTCCGGCTGTTGGGCCAGAAGCTCGATGACCACACGTCCTCCTAGAGATGGTCGCCGTTGCGGGCGCTCGGGCGGTCGGTTCGATGGGCAGGGACGGTCAGCACGTCAGTGCTCCGGTTGCATGGCACCGCCGATGTACACGGCGGTGAGGATGGTGAAGATGAAGGCCTGCAGGCCCGCCACGAGGATCTCGAACGCGGTCACGATGACCAACATGACGAACGGAAGGGGCAGGATCACGGCCACGAAGCTCTTGGTCCAGAGGGCGGCGCAGAGGACGCCGAACGTGACGAGCAGCAGGTGCCCGGCCAGCATGTTGGCGAAGAGCCGCACCGCCAGCGAGAAGGGCCGCACGAAGATCGTCGAGATGAGCTCGATGAACGCCACCAGCGGGAGAAGGAACTTGGGAACGCCGGGAGGGATGAATACCGACTTGACGTAGCCGCCGAAACCCTGGGCCTTGATTCCCACCGCGTTGAAGATGAACCACACGAAGAGCGCCAGGATCATCGGGGTCGCCATACGCCCCGTCACCGGGAGCTGGATCAGCGGGATCACCTCGAAGATGTTGCAGAAGAAGAGGAAGTAGAACATCGTAATGAGGAAGGTCGTCCACCCGAGGCCCTGAGGCCCCATCGTCTGCAGGACGATCTCGTTGCGGACGAACTCGACGCTGGCCTCGACGATGTTCTGGGTCCCGGCCGGCACCAGCCCCTCGTCGCTCTGGGCCCGCTTGCCGGCGATCCAGAACATGACGAAGCTCAGGATGGCGGCCAGCCACGTGAGCAGGACCACCTTGTTGATCGCCAGGGGCGTGCCCTTCAGGGCCAGGTCCCTCCAGTCGACAAGGTCCTTGATCGGCGGGAAGTGCAGGGCAGCGAGGAACTCCACGCTCATCCTTTCGCCGGCTTGAGGCCCGGGAAGGCCAGGGAGAAGGACACGTGCCGGGCCTCCCAGACGAGAAGGCCCAGGTGGGTGATGATGAGGGTGAAGCCGAGGGGCACCAGCTCGACCCACCATTGGTCCTTGACCGCCAGCACCGCGACGGTCAGCAGGGCCAGCCGGACGATGAAGCCGCCCACCGCCGCAAGGGCCAGGACGGCCATGGAGATGCGGGCGGCGCCGGCAATGAGCGCGGCCGCCACCACGAAGTTCACGAGCACCAGCCCGATGGCGAAGGCGGCCGAGAGCGCCCCCGCGACCCCCCAGAAGAGGGCGGCGACGGCGACGAGGACGGGAAGGGCCGGGAGGCTGCGACGGATCATGTCGGAGACGACCTGCCGCTCGACCGCCGGCGCGTCGGCATCCGTGACGGGCGCCGCCGGGCGGCGGTCAGCGGTCACGACCGGCCTCTCCGGCGTCGTCTGGGGGTGTCGTCGAAACCTCCGGCTCGACCGCCCCGGGCGAGATCAGCGTCCCCGGGGGAGGCGACGGCGGAGGGACGCGCCGGGCCCACGGTCCTTCGGCCTCGTGGACGCGCATGCGGGCGTCGTACCCGTACCACATGCGGGCTCCCAGGCCCACGAGGGCGATGAGCACGAAGACGATCGTGAGGATCGGGAGGGTGCCGAGCCAGCGGTCGAGGCCGTAGCCCATGAAGCCCACGATGACCGGGGTGAAGGCCAGCTCGAAGGCGACCGCCAGCGTGTCGCCGAAGCCCTGGTAGAGCTGTTGGCGCTCGGTGAGCTTGGCCGGGCTCAGAGCGCGTCGCCACCCCTCCGCCGGAGCGCCGTCCTCCCGCTCTGCCTCCTCGGTGTCCACCTTCTCCCGGTGCTCTCGGTTCACACCCAAGGTCGCGCCTTCCCGATCGCGACGCTTCAACCCCGGTGCACGTGAAACGCGGGGCACCCTACGGGACCGGGCGCGGAGGCCGCAAGTGGCCCGGAGGTGGGGGCGGAGGCGGGGCGGGTGACGAGGGCGCCCGAGGGGCGGGGACGGTCACCTCTGGGCCCACCTCGCCGGGGCGGTTCGAGCCGTTGCCGTTGCCGGTCCCGCCGTTCGTCGCCGGCTCCGGCCAGGGGGCCTCCTGGTCGAACAGCTTCACCTCGGGGGAAGGCGACAGCGGGGTGCGGACGCCCGGGTGGAAGAACGTGTAGAGGAGCACCCCCAGGGCGGCGACGGCGAACGGAACGACCGCGTTGCCCTGATTTGTGAAGGTGGGCACAAGGACGACGCCGGAGAGCATGGCCGTCCAGGTCCACAGGATGAGCACCGAGCGCCGCGGCCCGTGGCCCATCTGCATGAGGCGGTGGTGGAGGTGCGCCTTGTCCGCCTGCGACACCGAGGCCCCGCGCACCGCCCGCCGGACGATGGCGAACCCGGTGTCGACGATGGGCACGCCGAGGATGAAGAAGGGGATGAAGAGAGGGGCGAAGAAGAAGTAGGTCTGGCCGCTGAACTGGTCGGCCGTGCGGCCCCCCACCGAGATGGTGGCCGCCGCCATGAGCAGCCCGAGGAGCATGGCGCCGCCGTCGCCCATGAACACCTTGGCCGGCGAGAAGTTGTGGGGGAGGAAGCCCACGCACAGCCCGCAGGTGATGGCGACGATCACCGGGGCGATGTTGTCGGCCTCGAGCAACCCGGCGTCGGACAACCGGGTGGCGTAGATGAAGAGCGCCCCGGCGGCGATGGCGACGACACCGGCCGCCAGCCCGTCCAGGCCGTCGATGAGATTGACGGCGTTGGCCATGCCGACCACCCAGAGGACGGTGACGAGGAACGCCAGGTCCGGGGCGAGGACGAAGAAGTCGGCGAACGGGATGCGGAAGAAGAACATGGTGACGCCGGCCAGCGCCAGCACCGACCCGGCGAGGACCTGTCCGGCGACCTTGGCCGGCGCCGAGACCTCGCGGAGGTCGTCCAGCGTCCCCACCGCCAGGATGACCACCGCGGCCATGACCACGCCGAGGGGTTCGGACGAGGCGGTGAACACCGGGCGGAACTCGGGTAGCACGGCGGCGACCGCCATCGCGCCGAGGAAGGCGGCGAGCATGGCGAGCCCGCCGAGCGTCGGTGTGGGACGGGTGTGCACCCGCCGCTCGTCGGGGGCGACCACCGCGCCGATCCGGACGGCGAGCCGCCACACCGCCGGCGTGACCACGTACGTCAAGAGGGCGGCCACCGCGAAGACGGCGGCGTAGCTCAGCACGGGTCCGCGGGCACCGGCTTCGGTCCCGGGGTTCCCCGCTCACAAGAGCAGCCGGGCATGGCCATGGGCAGGCGGCGAACGGCTATGACGGGAGTCTAAACCCGCGGCCACTGGCGGCCGCCGACCCGCTCGGAGGGCCCGCACCCGCGCGGCGGTGGGGTTCGCCTGGGTGGTGGTCCTGGCCTTCGTCCGGGTGGTCACGAGGACAGCCGTGCTGTGCAAGCCTCTTCGACCCGCCAAAGCGTTCGGCTACGTCGAGGAATGGCTGGCCCAGCCGCCTGCGACGGTGCTCCATCCGACCGGCCGCCACCTTGGCGTGCTCCGGGGGCTCGTGGAACCGCTCGGCACGGCCGCCAACCTCATGACCGACGCCCACCTGGCCGCCCTCACCGTCGAGCACGGCGCCACGCGGGTCTCGTTCGACCGCGACTTCGGTCGCTTCCCCGGCGTCCGCCGGCGCCATCCCGCCGACGACCTGTTGCCCTCGCGCTGATTCCGATCCCGCCGAGAAGGCGGCGGGGTCAGTGGCCCCGTGGGAGGTCGGGGTAGGGCGTGAACTTCGAGCAGAGGGTGGCGACCGCCTCGCGCACCTCGGCGAGGACCGAGCTGTGGCCGTCGGGGGCGAAGGCGGCGTCGCGGCGGAGCGAGCGGGCGATGAGCGAGGCGATCTCCCCCATCTCGTGCTCGCCCATGCCGGCCGTCGTCATCGCCGGTGTCCCGATGCGCAACCCGCTGGTGACGAACGGCGAGCGGGGGTCCCCGGGGATCTGGTTCTTGTTCAGGGTGATCCCGGCCCGGTCGAGGGTCTCCTGGGCCTCCTTGCCGGTGAGCTCGGCGTCGAAGGGTCGCAGGTCGACCAGCATCAGGTGGTTGTCGGTGCCGCCCGAGACGAGCCGGAAGCCCTCCTCGGCCAGGCGCCGGGCCAGGGCCTGGGCGTTGCTCACGATGCGGGCGGCGTACTCCCGGAACGCCGGCTGGGCGGCCTCCCGGAACGCCACCGCCTTGGCGGCGATGACGTGCATCAACGGACCGCCCTGCAGCCCGGGGAAGACGGCCTTGTCGATGGCCTTGGCGTGCGCCTCCTTGCACACGATGCAACCGGCGCGGGGTCCTCGCAGCGTCTTGTGGGTGGTGAACGTGACGACGTCGGCGTACGGCACCGGGTTGGGGTGGACGCCCCCGGCGATGAGCCCTGCCACGTGGGCGGCGTCGAAGATGAACAGGGCCCCGACGTCGTCGCAGATCGCCCGCAGCGGCTCGGGCTCGATGATCCTGGGGTAGGCGGTCGCCCCGGCGATGATGGCCTTGGGCCGCTCCTGGCGGGCCAGGTCGCGGATCTGGTCGTAGTCCAGGCGCTCGTCGGTCTCGGTGACGCCGTAGGAGACGAAGCGGTACAGGCGGCCGCTGAAGTTGACGGGCGATCCGTGGGTGAGGTGGCCACCCTGGTCGAGGCGCATCCCGAGCACGGTGTCGCCCGGCTCGAGCAGCGCCAGGTAGGCCGCCATGTTGGCGTTGGCGCCGGAGTGCGGCTGGACGTTGGCGTGGTCGGCGCCGAACAGCGCCCTGGCCCGCTCCCGGGCCAGCTCCTCGGCCTCGTCGACGACGGCGTTGCCTCCGTAGTACCGGCGCCCCGGGTACCCCTCGGAGTACTTGTTGGTGAGCACCGACCCCTGGGCGGCCAGCACCGCCGGGGAGGTGAAGTTCTCCGAGGCGATGAGCTGGAGGGTTGTGTTCTGGCGCTCGAGCTCACGGGCGATGATCCCGAACAGCTCGGTGTCCTCGGAGACGGCGCCGTCGGTGCGACCGGCGCCGGCGACCGCCCGTGCGTCGGCCGGGGCCAACGCCGTCTCCAGCCCGGCGATGCGGTCGATGCGACGCTGGTGGCGCCCGCCCTCGAAGCGCGCCTCGAGGAAGGCGTCGATGGCGTCGGTGGCCACCTGGGGGCCCACCAGCCGGGCGCCCACGCAGATCACGTTGGCGTCGTTGTGCCGCCGGGCCATTACGGCCGAACTGACGTCGTGGACGACCGCCGCCCGCACCCCCGGGACCTTGTTGGCGGCGATCCCGATGCCGATCCCCGTCCCGCACACGCAGACGCCGACGTCGGCTTCGCCACCGGCCACCGCCCGGGCGACTCGGGCGCCGAAGTCGGGGTAGTCGACCGACTCCTCGCCGTAGGTGCCGACGTCGTCGGCCCGGTGGCCCTGGTCACGGAGGTGGGCGAGGAGGTGGTTCTTCAACTCGAGGCCGGCATGGTCGCTGCCCACCGCGAGCCGCAGCGGGCTGGGGGGCGGCACCGGCGACACGAGGACAGTGACCTCCTCGGGCTCCTCGTCGAGGGAGGGCTCGGGCCCGATCGGGCTCGGCTGGCCGAGGGCATCGGCGGCAGCCACCACCGGCTCGGCCGGGGCGACGGGCGGCGGCTCGACGGCGGCGTCCACCTCCTCGATGGACGCGCCGGCGAAGGGCTGCGCCTCCCGCTGGGCCGGCTCCGGCTCCAGATGGGTCGCCTCCGGCTCGAGACGGGTCACCTCCGGTTCCAGATGGGTCGCCTCGACCTCCCGCTGGGCCGGCTCCGTCTCCAGATGGGTCGCCTCCAGCTCCAGATGGGCGGGCTGCACGTCGGTGACGGTGGGCTCCGGGAGCGTCGGGGCGGCCAATTCCACGGCGGCGGCCGCCGACACTTCGCCCTCGGAGGCCGTCTTCTGGGGCTCGGGGGCGGGCGGTACGGGAGCGGCCTCCGCCCCGATCGCCTCCGGCTCGGGCTCCCGATGGGGCGCGGTCACGTCGACGGCGATGTCGGACGGGGCGGAAAAGGGCGGCTCCACCTGGGCCGGGCCGGGGAACCGGCGCTCGTGGCCGGCGGTCACCTGGTCGACGCCGGTGGCGCCGCCCACGATGACCGAGACGCCCTCGTCCTCGACCGCCACGTCGACCTCGATCTCGTCCCGGCCGGGCGGCGCCTCCATGCCCTGAATGACCGGCGGCACGCCCGGGACGGGCTCGGGCTCCCGATCCGTCGCGTCGGGCTCCGGCTCCAGATGAGTCGCCTCGGGCTCCAGATGGGTCGGCTCGGGCTCCAGATCGATCGGCTCGGCCTCCGGATCGGCCGGCTCCGGCTCCAGATGGGTCGCCTCCGGCGGCGGCGTGGCCGGCGCCCGCTCCTCGGCGGCCACAAGCGGCTCTGGAGACGCCGGCTCGTCCGTCACCGTCGGGGGCGCCGCGGTCCCGACCGGTTCGTCCTCGGGCTCGGGGATCATCGTCGCGGGGGCCTCGACCTCGGGCGGGCTGGGCGGGGTGGGCTCGGCAACCGGCGGGACCAGCGGCTCGGGCGCGGCGGCGTCGGCGATCGCCGCCTCCGGCTCGACGGTCGGCCGTGGGGCCGGCTCGGTGACCGCCGACGCGGGGACCTGCGGCTCGGCGGTGGCGCTTGCTTCGGCCGCCTCGGCGCGCGCCGCCTCCGCCTCCGCCTCGGACGCCATGGCGTGGCCCCATGCCAGGAGGACGAGGCGGTCGAGGAGGTCGTCGAGCTCGGTGACCATCTGCTCGTACGACGAGAGCGGCATCCCCAGGGGGTCGGCGATGTCGTCGTCGGTCGACGACCCCATCAGGTCGGCAGGCGTCCGCCCTGCCCCCACCCGCCCGAGCCAGTCCTCCAAGCTCTCCCCCGGCGTCCTCGGGCCGACGTTCTCCGCCCGCCGCACGAGCTCCTTCAGGGTGAACGTGCGGGACCAGGCCTCGGGGGCGGCGACGACCGCCTCTCGCACGTGCTCACGGGCCATGGTGATCACCAGGTGGGCGCCGAGGAGGATGTCGCGGGTCACCGTGCGGCTGCGGTGCTGCGACAGGTCGAGTCCCCGCGCCTGGAGGATCTCCTGCCCGTACTCGCTCGCCGGCTGGCCCGCCCGCAGGAGCCCGGCCGAGCGCACCCGGGCATCGACGCCCAGGTCGGCCAGCCGCTGGCGAAGGAGGGCCTCCGCCACCGGCGACCGGCAGATGTTGCCGGTGCAGAGCAGGAGAATGTTGATGGGGCGGAGTTTACCGAGATGGGTCCGGAACCGGCTTTGCCCGACCGGCGAACGAGGGCTTCCCCATCATGGGGAAGAATGTCGGGGATGACGGCATTGGCGGAGCACAGCGTCCTGATCGTGGGTCAGGGCTACGTCGGGCTGCCCCTGGCCATGCGGGCGGTCGAGGTGGGGTTCCGCGTCGTCGGGTACGACGTCGACGCCAACCGCATCAAACGGTTGGCCGCCGGCGAATCCTACGTCGAGGACATCAGCGATGTGACGTTGGCCGGCGCCCTGGCGACGGGTCGCTTCCTCCCCTCGAGCGACAGCCGGGCGTGCGCCGGTTTCGACGTGGCTGTCATCACCGTGCCCACGCCTCTACGCGAAGGCAACCCCGACCTGTCCTACATCGAGCAGGCGGCGGCGACCGTGGCCGAGCACCTGCGCCCCGGGGCGACCGTCGTGCTCGAATCGACGACGTACCCGGGCACCACGGACGAGTTGGTGGCCCCGATCCTCGAGGAGGGATCGGGCCTGTCGGCGGCCACCGACTTCCACGTCGGCTACAGCCCCGAGCGCATCGATCCCGGCAACCGCACGTGGGGGCTGGTCAACACCCCGAAGGTCGTCTCAGGCATCGACCCGGCGTCGCTGCGCGCCGTCCAGTGGTTCTACGACGCCTTGGTCGAGCGCACGGTGCCCGTGTCGGGCACCAAGGTGGCGGAGATGGTCAAGCTGCTCGAGAACACGTTCCGGCACATCAACATCGCCCTGGTCAACGAGCTGGCCATGTTCGCCGGTGAGATGGGCATCGACGTGTGGGAGGCCATCGAGGCCGCCGATTCCAAGCCGTTCGGGTTCATGCGGTTCAACCCGGGCCCGGGCGTGGGGGGCCACTGCCTCCCCATCGACCCGAGCTACCTGTCGTGGCGGGTCCAGCGGACCCTGGGCCAGCGCTTCCGCTTCGTCGAGCTGGCCAACGACATCAACGACCACATGCCCGACTACGTCACCCGGCGGATCACCATGGCCCTCAACCGCCAACGCCGCTCGGTGAACGGAAGCCGGATCCTCGTCCTGGGGCTGGCGTACAAGCGCAACACCGGCGACGCCCGGGAGTCGCCCGCCATCGCCGTGGTCGACCAGCTGCTCGAGCTGGGCGCCGACGTCCGGGCCGCCGATCCCCACGTGGGGGACCACCAGGCGCCCCAGCGGGTCGCCCGGGCGGAGGTGACGTCAGACGAGCTCAGGGCGGCCGACCTGGTGGTGGTGCTCACCGACCACGACGAGTTCGACTACGGGCTCGTGGCCGAGCACGGCCGCTCGATTCTCGACACCCGCCGCCGCCTGCCCACCTGCCCCCAGGTCGAGTACCTCTAAGATGACTCCTGAAGCTCCTATGTCAAGCGGGCTGCACGGCATCCTCGCTGCGTGGGCGTGGCGCCGTCACCTCCCCGTAGAGGTCACGCATCATCCGCCGGTAGACGACGTCCGAGAGGTGGCGCTTGAGAATCCGGCGTGCCTCGCGT
>DATAAF010000040.1:0-3861 GCA_036260255.1 Acidimicrobiales bacterium
CCGTCGCGCAGCTCGCGCAGGTCGTTGATCGTGCAGTCCGTGTGGCGGCGGAGGGCCGACTCCACCCCGAACAGCGGGTGGCTGCTCACGTAGAGCCCGAGCATCTCCTTCTCGTGGGCCAGCCGCTCGGGCGGGTCGAACTCGAGGTCGGGGACGGGCGTTCGCTCGTCCATCAGGGAACCGGGGCCGTCGTCGAGATCCCCGAACAGGCTCTGGATGCCCATGTCGCGCTCCCGCCGGCGGGCCAGGGTGCGGTCGATCACCTGCTCGAAGACCATGAGGAGCCCGCGCCGGGGATGACCGAGGGAGTCGAACGCCCCCGCCTTGATCAGCGACTCGACCGACCGCTTGTTGAGGACGGCGGGGCTCACGCGGGCGCAGAAGTCGTAGAAGTCGGCGAACGGCCCGTTCTCGTCGCGCTCGGCCACGATCATGGCCACCAAGCCCTCGCCCACGTTGCGGATGGCCGAGAGCCCGAAGGGGATCTTGGCGTCCACGGCCACGAAGTCCGACATCGACTTGTTGATGTCGGGGACCAGGACGTCGATGCCCATGGTGCGGCACTCGGCCAGGTAGACCGCGGTCTTGTCCTTGTCGTCCTTCACCGACGTGAGCAGGGCGGCCAGGTACTCGACCGGGTAGTTCGCCTTCAGCCACGCCGTCTGGTAGGCGACCATCCCGTAGCAGTAGGCGTGGGCCTTGGGGAAGGCGTAGTCGGCGAACGGCTCGATGATGTCGAACCACTCGTTCCCGAGCTGTGCGCCGTACCCGGTGGCCTCGCAGCCGGCGACGAACTTCTCCCGCTCCTTCGCCATCAGGGAACGCACCTTCTTGGCGCAGGCCTTTCGGAGGTTGTCGGCCTCCTGCAGCGAATACCCGGCGAACCGCTGGGCCACCCGCATGACTTCCTCTTGGTAGATGCAGTTGTGGGCGACGATCCCGTTGGCCACGAAGTTGTGGATGCCTTCGACCGTGATGTCGTAGACGGGCCGACGTCCGGCGGGGACGACGGTGTCGACGCGAATCCAGTTCACGTTGGTCAGGCGGGTCAGCTCCGTGAGCCCGTACTCGTCGATCAGCTGCTGCCCCGTCCCGAGGTGCAGTCGCGGGTGGCGCTCGGTGGCGTAGGGCGCGAACTGCCACCGTTGCACCCCGACCCGCTCTGCCAGGACGCGCAGTGGCTCGGTGGTAGCGCCGCCCACGGCGGCGGCGACGTCCCGGCGAGCGAGGGTGGGGCCCCGAGGCCCCGCGGCGGAGAGCACCCTTGCCTTGGCCGACGAGGCCATGTGCCGGCCGACGAGCCGGGTGAAGCGGTCGCCGTCGTGGACCGTCACCTGGTAGCGGAACACCGGCGACCCGTCCGGCCTCGGCGGGCAGGTGCTGCGGTGGATCGGAGCCTCGAAGCCCAGACGCATGAGAAGCGCCTGCACCTGGTTGGCACGCCGCGGCGAGATGGTCTTGTAGTGGGCGGAACGCAGGTTCACGTGCCCGTCGCAGTCCCAGAGGGCCCCCAGGAAGAAGGCGATGTCGTCGTTCGCCAGCTCGAAGACGCAGTCGGGGATGACCTTGTACTCGGAGGTCGGGCCGCCGGGTGCGCTCCCGGCGGGGTACTTGACGCCGACCTCGCGGAGCCACCGAAGGAGAGGCGAGGCGCCTCCTCCGGTGCCCCGCCCGTTCCCGTCGGTGAGGTGGACGACCCCGCCGTACGACGCCGTCGCCACCCGTGTCGAGGGAAACGCCCTGCTCACCGCGCTCCTGAAGGCCGCGAGGACGTCGTCGTCGGTGTTGATGAACCGGATGACGGAGCCGACGGCCAGGCTCCCATCGGCCAGGAGGTATCCGAGAACCCGGAGGCGGTCGCGATCCACCTCGCCCAGGTGCTCGCCCGGCAGCAGCGACCGTGGCACGGCGACCAAGTCGTCGCGACAGAGATCGCCGATCTGCTTCCAGCCGTCGTACGTGAGGACCGGATGATCAGGTGTACCGGCAACCGACATGCCGTTTGCGAGTCGGAGCTCCAACGTGTCGCGCTCGCCGTTACAGACCCAATGCGTCACCACCGCTCTTGCCGGGAGGAGGTTCTCGTCCACCCCTTGAATCTGGAAACCCTGCATGCCGCCGACCTCGTCGAGGCGGTGTGGGCGCCCGGTGCGAACGTCGTGGACGATCGTGTCCCCGGTGAGGCACAGCCCGTAGGTCTTGCTGAGAACCTCCTCGGCGTCCGGGTGCAGGTACGTCACCGGCTTGCGGCCGTTCTTGCGGTCGGCGAAGTCGTTGTGCATGTTGGCCGCCATCGGCCCCGGCCGGTACAGGGCCACCAGGGCGCCGATGTCGTCGAAGCACGTGGGGGCCAGCGACCGGATGAGCGCCCGCATGGGGCCGCCCTCGAGCTGGAACACCCCGATCGAGTCCCCCCGCCTGAGCATCTCGAACGTCTTTTCGTCGTCGAGGGGGATGTGGTCGATGTCGACGCGTTCGCCGGTGGTCGACTCGATGAGGTCGAGGGCTTTCTCGATGACCGAGAGGTTGCGCAGGCCCAGGAAGTCCATCTTCAGCAGGCCGAGGTCGGAGACGCCGTGCATCTCGTACTGGGTGACGATGGGGGCGTTGGCGATGTCGCCGTCGGGGCCGGGCTTGCGCTGGATGGGCAGGTACTCGGTGAGCTTCTCGCGGGTGATGACCACGGCGGCGGCGTGGATGCCGTCCTGGCGGCGCAGGCCGGCCAGGCCCTTGGCCACCTCGATCACCTTCTTGGCGTCCGGGTCGGTGTCATGGAGCTCGCGCAGGTCGGCCGCCATCTTGTAGCCCTCCTCGAAGCCGGGGGTGACCTCGAGGCAGGCGGCCAGGGGCGTGTCGCGGCCCATGACGAGCGGGGGCATGGCCTTGGCGATGCGGTCGCCGACTGAGTACGGGTAGCCGAGCACCCGGGCGGCGTCGCGCACCGCGGCCCGGGCCTTGATGGTGGAGAAGGTGACGATCTGGGCCACGTGGTCGGGCCCGTACCGCTCGGCCGCGTAGCGGATCATCTCGCCGCGGTAGCGCTCGTCGAAGTCCATGTCGATGTCGGGCATCTCCTTGCGCCCGGCGTTGAGGAAGCGCTCGAAGATCAGCCCGTACTTCAGCGGGTCGAGGTCGACGATCTTGAGGCAGTAGGCCACACAGCACCCGGCCGCGCTCCCCCGGCCCGGCCCGACGCGGATGCCCGCCTCGCGGGCGTGGCGGATGAGGTCCCAGACGATGAGGAAGTACGCCGACAGCCCCATGTCGCGGATGACCTCGAGCTCGCGGTCGATGCGCTGGGCCGCCTCGGCGGCCAGCGGCGCGCCGTAACGCTCGTGGGCCCCCTGGAGCGTGAGGTGGCGGAGGTAGGCGTCCTCGGAGTCGAACCCCGGCGGGACGTCGAACCGCGGCAGCTCGGGCTTGCCGAACTCGATCTCCACGTTGGCCCGCTCGGCGATCTCCAGGGTGCTGTCGCACGCCTCGGGGAGCTCGGCGAACAGGGCCCGCATCTCGGCCGCCGTCTTGAGCCAGTGCTGGTCGGTCTCGAACTTGAACCGCTTGGGGTCGTCGACCTGGGCGCCGGTCTGGACGCACAGCAGGGCATCCTGGGCGACGGAGTCCTCCCGGTGGACGTAGTGGCTGTCGTTGGTGGCCAGCAGGGGGACGCCGAGGTCGCGGGCGATCTCCACCAGGTGGCGGTTGGTGCGGCGCTGGGCGTCCATCCCGTGGTCCTGGAGCTCGACGTAGAGCCGGTCGCCGAAGATGTCCCGGAAGCGGGCGGTGAGCTTGGTGGCCTCGGCCACGTCGCCTCGCAGCAGGGCCTGGAGCACGACGCCGCCCAGGCACCCGGTGGTGGCGATC
>DATAAF010000041.1:0-27438 GCA_036260255.1 Acidimicrobiales bacterium
AGGGCGCTGCGTTCGAGGGCGTGGCGCCCCACGTCGGTGAGCGAGACGCGGTCGGTGTTGGGGGTGCGGACGGCCAGCACCAGGCTGGCGTAGGACCCGACGGCCTGGCACGGGTCGCGATGGCAGTGCACGACGACGGCACCGGGCAGTGTCGCCCGCACGGTCGCCAGGTAGCCCAGGTGGCTGGGCGACTTGAGCACCCACCGGCGACCGGCGTCCTCGGGGCGGCTGAGCACCCCCAGCTGGAAGGCGTAGTAGGCGTACTCCTCCCCCAGGTCGGCGGCGTTCAGCCAGGCCGAGTAGGCGGTGGCCCGGAACATGTCGTCGAAGTGCTGGCTGGCGAACGAGTTCTGAAGGAGGGCGTCGCACTCCTCCGGCCCCCGCGCGGTGGCGCCGTGGATGGCCCGGAAGCCGGGCGTCAGGGCGTAGAGCCGCTCGAGCCACCGCTCGGCCGCCGCCACCAGCGCCTCCTCTGACGTGCCCCGGGCGGGATCGGGGGGTACGGGGTGCAGGGCCTCCCAGAAGCGCAGCACCCGGTGGCGGCGGTCGAGGGCGAGGAGGTTGTGGAGCAGGGTCGTCCCGGTGCGGGGGAGCCCGGTGATGACGACCGGGGACGAGACGGCAGCCCGCCCGAGCGCCACCCGTTCGGGTTCCGCGGTGGCGTACGCCTGGAGGTACAGCCGGTTGCGGAGGTGGCGCAGCACCGCCCGGTGCAGGACGCTCCAGCCGGTGGCGTTGAGGTCGGCCGTCTCCCGGCACGAGTCGAGCAGGAGTTCGAGCGTGGCGGTGAAGGAGAGATCGCCCCAGTCGGCCAGTCCCGATCGGGTGGCCGCCTCCTCGAGCAGGGCCGGCACCGACAGGTGGTCCGGGGCCGTCGACGTCACCGGCCGCGCAGTCGCTCGGTGGGGCCGCCCGCCGCTTCCACGGCGCCCAGGAGAGTGGGGCGGTCGACCTTGCCGATCTTCGTGCGGGGGATGACGGCGACGACGGCCAGCTCGTCGGGCAGCTTGTGGCGGGCGAGCGTGCGGCCGAGGAAGGCCCGCAGCTCGGCCAGGTCGGGCCGGGTGTCGCCGGCCGGCACGATGCACAGGCAGATGGCCTCGCCCAGCACCGGGTCGGGTGTGCCCACGACGGCGGCGTCGGCCACCCCGGGGTGACTCCTCGCTGCCGTCTCGATCTCGGTGGGGGACACCTTGAGGCCGCCCCGGTTGACGAGCTCCTTGAGGCGGCCGAGGACGTAGACCCGTCCGTCGGGATCCACCCGCCCCAGGTCGCCCGTGTAGTAGCGGCCGTCGGTGGCGGCGTCGGGCGCCTTCCAGTAGTGCACCGGGCCGCGTGCCCCGAAGGCCAGCTCTCCCACCTCGCCGGCGGCCAGCGGCCGGTGGTCCTCGGGGTCGACGGCGACGATGGTCCCGTCGGGCGGCTCGCCCTCGGGAGCCCGGAAGACGTCCCGGCCCACCGAGCCCGCCAGAATCTCCTCGCGGTCGGTCGTCTGGGTCGTGAAGTTCTCGCTGCAGCCGTAGACGTAGTGCAGCTCGCAGCCGAGCGTGTCGTAGATCCGCTCGACGAGGGGGCGCGGGAGCGTGGCGGCGGCGGAGACGGCCCACCGGACGCTGCTCAGGTCGTGGCGCGCCGGGTCGAGGGCGTCGAGCAGGAGCGTGAAGTGGGTGGGCATGCCGGGCAGGATCGTCACCCGCTCCTCGCTGACCAGCCGGGCCGCCTCCGCGGGGGAGAAGCGGTCGAGGAGGACCAGCCGGCCCCCGGTGAGCAGGGCGATCAGCGAGAGCCGCAGGCCGAAGACGTGGCCCATCGGCAGATAGAGGAGGTGGACGTCGTCGGGCCCCGCACCGAGGGCGTCGGCGAAGAACTGCATCTTGGCCCAGCAGCCCCGCAGCGTCTCCATCACCGCCTTGGGCCTCCCCGTCGTCCCCGACGTCAGCAGGAGGAGGCCGGTGTCGGCGGGGCCGGGGTAGTGGGGCTGCCACTCCGGCTGGGCCGCGCCCGTCCGCAGCAGCTCGGCCAGCGACACCTGGCGGGCACCCGCCGGCTCGGCGCCGTGGACGACCACCACGGTCTCGGGCCGGGCCTCGTGCACCGCCTCGAGCGGGCCGAGAGGATCGGCGGCGCCGGACGGGGGCTGGTAGACGAGCGCCGCCGCCTCGGTGCGGTCGACCAGCCAGGAGAGCTCCTCGCCCGTGAGGTCGTTGTCCGTTCCGGCGTGGATCGCCCCGGACGCCCACGCCGCGTTGATGGCGACCATGTGCTCGGGGACGTTGCGCAGGTTGCAGACCGCCCGGTCGCCCGCCCGTACGCCGAGGCGCTGGTAGGCGCGCGCCAGCGCCTCCACCTTCGACCACAGCTCCCGGTAGGTGATCGTCTGGCCCCGGAAGGTCACGGCGGGCCGGTCCGCCCAGCGTCGGCAGGCCGCCTCCAGGCTGGGCTCGAGGACCCCCGTCCCCGGCGTCGCCTCGACCGGGGTCACGCCCGCAGCTGCCAGGGCGCGGCCGGTGCCCGGCACGACCCGGCCAGGGGCTCGAACAGCGCCACCACCCGCTCGTCGCCGGCCAGGGCGGCGAGGTCGGTGGACACTGCCGAGCACGGAAGGCCGGCGTCGGCGAGGAGCTCGGCCCACTCGGCCGCCGAGCCGGTGACCAGCCGGTCGGCGAGCGCCTCTTCGGTGGCGCCGGTGCCCGCGCCGCACACCCGGCGCAGGCGCTCGAGGTCGGCGTCGGTCTCGACGCTCACGACGAGCGACCCCTTCTCGCCGGTGACGGGCCGGTCCAGAGGTCCCCAGACCGGGCGCCCGGCCCGCCGGCCGGCGGCGTCGGAGCCGGCCGCGAGCGGCTCGAGGACGTGGGCCTGGGCGGCCATGGCGCCCTGCAGAAGCGAGGTGTCCACCGCCACCGGGCCACCGGTGACCTCGCGGACGAGGAGGCCCCGCAGCAGCCCCTCGCAGGTGGCGAGGGCGCCCAGGTTGTCGGTGAGGAGCGCCCGGCTGGTCCGGGGCGGCTCCCCAGGAGGGTTGAGCCCGTCGCCGAACCCGCTCCACGCCTGCACGAGGAAGTCGGTGCCGATCAGGTGGCCGTTCTCGGTGACGGGGTGCCAGCCGGTGGCCTCGGCGTACACCAACCGGGCCCCCGCTGCGGCCACGCCTTCGCGGTCGAGCCCCCACTCGGCCGCCTTTCCGGGTCGCCAGTTGTGCAGGAAGGCGTCGGACGACGAAAGGAGGTCGAGCAGCTCGGCTCGTCCCGACGGGCGGCCGAGGTCGAGCTCCACCGCCCGCTTCCCCCGGTTGAAGCAGAGGAAGAACGACCCGGTGTCGCCGGCGATGGGCGGGACCATACGCCCCACGTCGCCGCCGGGCGGCTCGACCCGCACCACCTCGGCGCCCAGCATCTGCAGGAGGAGGCCGGCCAACGGCCCCTGCATGCGGCTGGTGGCTTCCACCACCCGGACGCCCTCCAGCGGGAGGGGGGCGCCGGCGGCCGCGGGGGCCGGGCGTTCCAGCGGTCCGTCGGCCCCGGCACCCACCGAGCCGCGGACCTCGGCGTGGCCGGCGTCGAGACCGGGGTGCTCCAGCACCTCGGCGTACGTCCGTACCGGGCAGAGGCTCACCCCGGCGGCGGCCGCCACGTCGGCGACCTGGGCGAGGGTGTGCCGCGCCGTGGCCTGGTGGAGGCCCGGCGGGAGGGTGCAGCGGCCCCGGTAGTAGCGGGAGCGGAACGACGTCCACGCCCGGCCCAGGTCGGCGTCGGCCGCGCCCAGGCGGGCCCAGAACGCCCGCCACGCGTCGGCGTCGAAGACCTCGATCTCGAACCAGCGGCCGTCCGCCGTGCGGAACGGCGGGCCGGGCTCGGGACCGGGGGGAGAGGGGAGCAGCTCACCCCCCGACGTGGCGGCGGCGATGTGGTGGGCGACGAGGAAGAGCCCGGCGGAGAGCACCGACGTCTCGACACGGGAGATGGGCCGTCCCCTCAGAGCCGCGAGCTGGGCGGCGAGCACGCCCTGGGTGGCCAGCATCCCGGCGGCCACCGAGGCGACCTCGAGTCCCACGCGGCGCGGTCGGCCGGCGTCCCACCCGTGCACCTCCATGAGCCCGCAGACGGCCTGGATGGTGGCCTCGCTCCATCGGCGGTCGGAGGGGAAGGCGGCGGGGCCGCACCACGAGATCGTCGTCTCGATCGGGACGAGCGGAGCGGGCGCGAGCTCGGAGACGACTCGGCCGAGACGCCGGGAGCACGTGTCGACCGAGAGCGCCGGACCGGTGATCGCCCCCGCCGGCGAGGTTGCCGTGGGCATCCGTGGGGATGGTAGCTGTCACTCGTAAGGTGCGGGTCGGGCTAGCGTCGAGGCCGCACTAGGTGCGCGATGTCCTCAGTGACGACGTAGGTTCCCGTGCCCTAGCGTGCAGTCGCGTCGTGTGTCGTCGCCTGCGACCACCGGGTCTCGCCTGAACACAAGGAGGAGCACGCATTGGTCCGTCATGACCGGCCGGCGGCGCCCCGGCCGCGCCTGCTGACGACCCTCGTCGCGCTGCTGACGGTCGGGGCGTCGACGTTCGCCCTGGCCCGCCCCTCGGCCGCCGACGTCGGCGAGGTGACCGGCAGCGCATTCGGCTACTCAGTCGCGAACGTCGTCATCTTCGGTGGGGCACAACCAAGCCGCGGGCCGGAGCCCACGGCGACGCTCGAGCGCAACGCTTCCAACAGCCCCCAGAGGGCCAGTGCGCCGAGCGCGCTGGTGAGATTCGGGCCGGCGACGCTGTTCTCCTCTGCGCAGCTCACGGTCAGCAGCGAGGGGTCGCTCGGGCCCGGCGGGTCCGTGAGGAGCTCGGCCGAGATCCAGAGCGTGAACACGTCGGGGCAAGAGCTGTTCACTGCCAGCCGCGTCCAGAGCTCCTGCGAAGCGTCGGAGAGCGGGGTCAGCGGCTCTACCACCGTCACCGGCGGGAACGTGCAGACGTCGGAGGGCAACCCCGATGCCGAGGGTGACGAGGTGGTCGGCGCCGTCTCCCAGAACCCGTCGCCCAACACCGCGGTCGAGGGCACGATCGAGGGCGTCGGAGACGGCTTCCGGTACGTCTTCAACGAGCAGGTCCGGAGCGGCAACGGCATCACCGTCAACGCCGTTCACCTGTACATGCTGGGCCCCACCGCCACCGGTGAGGTGATCATCGGCCAGTCGCGGTGCTCGGTGTCCGCGGGGGCGGCCGGAGCGGCCCAGCCGGCATCGAGGCAGACGCCGACCACCCGGCCCCAGGGCTCGGGGGCGGCCACCACGACCACGACCGCAGCCACCGGTGGTGGCGGCGGGCAGACCGGCGGAGGGTCGTCGGGCACCGGTGACAACATGCCGAACACCGGCGCGGACATCCTGCCGCTGGCCATCCTGGCCACGGCCTTCGTCATCGCCGGTGCGATCGTCGTCGTCGAGGATCCCGGCCGGCTGGTCACCGCCGCTCGTCGGCGTCGGAGGCGTTAGCCGACAGTCAGGACTGCTCGACGCGGCGGACGTCAGTGCCGACCTTGCGGCCGGTGATGTACGGCTGCTTGTTGTACACGTCGGGGAGCCCGGGGCCGAAGCCCCCCGGGGTGAAGTACCACTGGTCGAACACGTTCTTGCGAAAGGCGTGGAACAGCGTCGTGTAGTAGAGGACCGCCACCGGGAGGTCGTCGGCGACGATTCGCTGGACCTGGCCGACCAACCGCTTGCGCTCCTCGACGTCGACGGTCCGGAGCTGGGCGTCGATCAGCCGGTCGACCTCGGGGTTGGCGTAGCCCGTCGCCTTGTGGAACGGGTTCGGGGGCCTGGAGTGGTAGACGCCGCGGAGGATCTCCGGGTCGCCGCTCGGCCCGATGCCCGCCGGCCCGGGATAGAGCGTGACGAGCAGGTCGTAGCTCTGCTGGAGCTTCACGCCGAAGAGCCGGATCAGGTCGATGCGCTGCAGGTCGATGTCGACGCCGACGGCGCGCAGGCTGCTGGCGATGAGCTCCGCGACCGCGATCGGGACGCCGTCGGGGATGTACAGGACGTAGCGGAGCGGGCTCCCGTCGGCGTTCGTGCGGGGGCCGCCGGTCCGCGGCCGGCGGTACCCGGCCTCGTCGAGCAGACGCTCGGCCTCGGCCCGGTCGAAGGGGTACTGCCGTACATCGGGGTTGAAGTAGGGATTGGACGGCGGGAGCCATCCCTGGTTGCCGACCCTCCCGTTCCCCGTGAGCAGGCGGTGGACCATGTCGCCCTGGTCGATGGCGTGGAGGCAGGCCCGCCGGAAGCGGAGGTCGGCCAGGGCGCCCCCCCTGCTGATGTTGAAGAACAACGGGAAGGCGAAGGCATCCGGGCGGTCGACGATGCCGAACTCCGGATCGTCGCGGAACGGCGCCAGCACCTCGTTGCGCACGCCCTCGGCATGGGTGCCGGCGGCGTCCATCTGGCCGATGCGCACGGCGGCGAGAGGATCGGCGGCAGGCACCATCTCGATCCGCCTGACGAACGGGGGGCCGAGGAAGTAACCGTCCCTCGCCACGTACAGCTCGGTGTTCTCGGACACATTCCTCGACTGCAGCGAGTAGGCCCCGGTGCCGATGAGGGACTGGTCGCGATGGGTCGTCTCCACCCCGTTGGGGTCACGGATCGTCGACCACACGTGCTCGGGGACGATCGGCATCGCCCCGAGCACCTGCTGGACGAACGTGGCGTCCGGCTGCCGCAGCCGGAACTCCACTGACCGCTCCCCGGTCGGGACGACGTCGGCATCGGTCCGCGGCACGGCGATCTGGAACGGGGTCAAGGTGTTCGACCGGTAGTACTGGTACGTGAAGGAGACGTCTCGCGCCGTGAGCGGCCGGCCGTCGGCCCAGGTCGTCTCCCGAAGCTCGAGGGTGTGGACCAACCCGTCTCCGGAAGCTCGGTACGACGACGCCAGCCACGGCAGCTGCTCGCCGGTCGAGTCGGCCCACAGCAGGGTGTCGAACAGCAAGGTCATCCGCCAGTACCCAGGGCCGGCGGTGTAGGTGAACGGCGAGGGGAACCCGAGCTGGGTCCACGACTCGACGCGCAGGGTGGGCCGGCCGCCTCCTCCGGGGCGGCCGTTGCCGCCGCAGCCCCCGAGGAGGACGGCTCCGGCGGCCCCCACCATCCCCTTGAGGAACGTGCGTCGTCTCATCATCGTCGTGCTCCTGTGATCTGGACGGGTCGTCGGGGCGCGGGTCGGGGCGCCGCTACGCGGGTGCCGGCCGGGCCGAACGGGGGTTGAACTCGGGCTCGAGGCCGAGGCCGATGAACGTGATCCCCACCATGGCCAGAGTGATGGCCAGGCCGGCCGGGAGCATCCACCAGACCCAGAGCCAACCGATGTAGCTCTGCGCGGTCCCGAGGGACCGGCTCAGCTCGCCACCCCAGCTGACGGCTGTCGGGTCGCCGAGGCCCAGGAACGACAGCCCCGACTCGATGATGACGGCTTGCCCGGCCATGTACACCAGGTTGGCGGCGACGACGGGACCGAGGGCGGGCGCCAGGTGGCGGCGCATGACGTGCAACGGACCTGCGCCGAGCCCTCGGGCGATCTGGACGAAGCCCCGGCTTCGCAGCGTCATCGTCTGGCTGCGCACGATCCGGGCCGTCTGTGGCCACATGAAGACGGCGATCATCAGGATCGACAGGCCCCGGCTCGGGCCCGCCACCGCGGCGATGAGGATCAACAGGGGAAGGACGGGGAGGGAGAGGAAGACGTCGACGACGCGCATGAGGACTGTCTCGACCAGGCCGCCGCGCAGGCCGGCGACGAGACCGACGGTCATGCCGATGACCAGTATCAGCGCGGTGGCCCCGCCCACCACGATCAGTGTCGTGCGGCTGCCCAGCACCAGCCGGGAGAAGTTGTCGGCGCCGGCGTCGTTGGTGCCGAGCAGGTGCTCCCACGACGGGTGCTCGAAGGAGTCGCCGACGATGGCGTGGGGGTCGTAGGGCGCGATCCACGGGGCCAGGAGCCCGACGGCGACGAGCGCCAGGACGATCGCCGATCCGATGGCGAGCAAGCGGTTCTGCCGCACGGCCCGGAGGAGTGCCGTCACGTGGTCGTCCTGGGGTCGAGTTTCCGGTAGAGGAGGTCGACGACGAGGTTGGTCAGCACCACCGCGACGGTCAGCACCAGGAACGCTCCCTGCATGGCCGGGTAGTCCCGGGTGGTCACCGCGTGGGCCAGGTAGAAGCCCACGCCGGGGTAGGAGAAGATGCCCTCGACGAAGATGACGGTGGCGAAGGCCAGGCTGAACTGCAGGCCGATCACGGTGACGACCGGGAGGAGCGCGTTGCGGGCGGCGTAGCCGTACTTGAGCCGGCGCTCCCGCAGCCCTTTGGCCCGGCCGGCGAGGAGGTAGTCCGAACCGAGCTCGCTGACCATCGAAGAGCGCATCACCAGGTACTCGTAGGTGGCGAAGTACAGCGCCATGACCAGCGCCGGCAGGGCGAGGTGGTGGGCGACGTCGAGCACGTGCCGGACGCCGCCGTACTCCGCGAAGGGCGTCGTCGCCCCCCCGAGCGGGAAGATGCCGAGCTTGGCGGCGAACACGACGAACACCACCGGGCCGATCACGAAGACGGGGATGTTCTCGATGGAGAGGAAGAAGACGAGGAGGCCCTTGTCCGCCCGGCGGCCGCGCTTCCACCCCGAGTGAACTCCGGCCGGGATCCCGATGGCCAGCGAGAGGACCGTGCCCGTCGCAATCAGAAGGACCGTCCAGCCCAGCCGGTCGCGGAGCTCCCGGGCGACCGAGACGTTGGAGACGATGGAGACGCCGAGGTCGCCCGTGACCAGCCCGCGCAGGTAGTCCACGTACTGCTCGGCCACCGGCTTGTCGAGGCCGTAGTACTCCGCCAGCTTGGCCCTCGTCTCGTCGTTGGTGACGTAGTTCGGTGAGCCGAACGCCAGCAGAGCGTCGATCGGGTCGCCGGGGGTGAGCCGAGGAAGGGCGAAGTTGAACGTGATCAGGACGAACAAGGTGACGAGGTAGGAGGCCACCGGCACCACCCAGCTCCGGCGCCGAGTCGCAGCGGTGGTGACGGCGCCGGGGGGCCGAGGCTCTTCCGACGTCTCCAGTGGCTGAACCATCGCCGGGTCGCTGGCCGCGAGGGCCTCTCTCCTTGTCGTGCCGGGAAGTGGTGTCCGTGTCGGGGAGGTGAACCGCCGGCAACTTCGCGCTGGCGACGCCGAGACTAATCGCGCGTCCGGCGACCGATGCCGACGCTCATCACCGCGTCGAAGAACAGCGACGGTCGGCCCCACAGCGAGTTGACGAAGATGCCGGTGACGCTGAGGGCCATGGCGACCATGGCCCAGACCGGGTAGACGAGCCCGGTCGCGGCGACGGGGATGCCGACGCCGTTGAAGAGGAACGCGAGCGTCACGTTCTGGCAAGTCTTCCGGTAGCTGTGGGCGCTGATCTCCCGGGCTGTGAGGATGGAGTCCAACCGGTTGCCGACGACGACCACGTCGGCCGACTCGAGGGCGATGTCGGTGCCGGCGCCCATGGCCACGCCGACGTCGGCCTGCATGAGCGAGGGAGCGTCGTTGATGCCGTCGCCCACCATCGCCACCCGCCCGGTCCGCTGCAGGGCCCGCACGACCTCGGCCTTGCCGTCGGGCAGCACGGCGGCGTGCACCTCGTCGATGCCGACCTCGGCGGCCACCCGTTCGGCGGCCCGGCGGTTGTCGCCGGTGACGAGGATGGGACGGATGCCGGCCCGCCGCATGGCGGCCACCGCCTCGGCGGTGTCGGGGCGCAGCCGGTCGTCGAAGGCGACGGCGCCCAGCAGGTGCCCGCCCCGGCCGGCGACGACGACGGTCCGGCCCGCGTCCTCCAGCTCGCCGATCCGCCGGGCGAGGGGGCCCGGGTCGACGCCCTCCGCCTCGAGGAAGCGGGGGCTGCCGACCAGCACCCGCTCGCCGCCGATGCGGGCGAGGACTCCCCGCCCGGCGACGGAATCGAAGTCCTCGACCGGAGGGACGTCGAGGTCGCGCTCGAGGGCGGCGGTGAGGACGGCCTGGGCCAGCGGGTGCTCCGACGACGACTCGGCGGCGGCCACGACGGCAAGGAGCTCGTCCGGGTCGCCGACCGCCTCGATCTCCCGCACCGTGGGGCGCCCCTCGGTGAGCGTGCCCGTCTTGTCCAGCACGACGGTGCGGACCTGCCGGAAGGCCTGGAACGCCTCGCCGGTCCGCATCACGATCCCCTCGTCGGCCGCCTCCCCGGCCCCTCGCACGATCGAGAGAGGCGCGGCGATCCCCACCGCGCACGGGTAGCCCATCACCAGCACGCTCAGGGCGGCGAAGGCGGCGCGGTCGACGTCCGGGTCGCCTCCCGCAACCCACGCGCCGAGCGTCCAGGCGACGAAACTGGCGGCGGACAGCGACAGGACGGCGGGGGCGTAGACGCGGAGGATGCGGTCGACGAGGTGCAGGATCCCGGGCTTGAGGGCCCGGGCGTGCTCCACGTGCCGCACCACCTGGGCCAGGAAGCTCTCCTCGCCCACGGCGGAGACCCGCACGAGCAGCGTGCCGCTGCCGTTGATCGAGCCGCCCGTCACCACGTCCCCGCGTGAACGCTCGATGGGGACGGGCTCGCCCGTGACCAGCGACCGGTCGACCGCCGAGTGGCCGTCGACGACCTCGCCGTCGACCGGCACCCGCTCGCCCGGGCGGATCCGCACCAGGTCGCCCACGACCACGTCGGCGATGGGCACCTCCTTCTCTGCGCCGTCCCCCACGACCCGGGCGACGTCCGGCTGGAGCTCGAGCAGGCGCTTGACGGCCTGGCTGCTGCGGGTCTTGACGAGCAGCGACAGCCACTCGGAGAAGAGGTGGTACGTGGCGACCAGGACGGAGACGCCGAAGAACGGCCCGGTGGGGTAGTCGTCGGGCCGGAAGACCAGCCCGATGGCCCCCCCGGCCAGGCCGGCGAAGGCCGCCGCCTCCAGCATGACGTGCTGGTTCAGGATGCGCCGGCGGAGCGACTGCAGCGCCATGACGAGGATGTGGCGGGCCAGGCCGAAGACGACGTAGAGGGCGAAGCCGGCCACGACCCACGGGACGGCGGGCTCGATGGCCCCGGTGACCTCCAGGGCGAGGGTGCCCGCGGTGGCGGCGGTCAACGCCGCCGTGGCGGCAACGGCCACCCGCCGTCCCCGGGGCCGGAGGAGCAGGTAGGCGACGGCCAGGAAGCTCAGCCCGACGGCGGCACAGACGTACCAGACGCCGGCGGCCGACATGAGCAGGGAGATCGTTTGCAGGCTGAAGGCGATCCCCCACAGCAGTCGCCGGCCCTCGGCGACCAGCTCCGCCTCCTCCTCCTCGTAGGGCCGGACCTTGGCGGGGTCGCGGGCGGTGTAGCCGATGTCGCGGAGGATCTGGAGGAGGTCCTCGGGCCGGAGCTTGGTCGGGTCGTACTCGACGAGGGCCTGCTCGTGGGTGAGGCTGACTGCCACCTTGGCCACCCCCGGACGGCTCCCCAGGGCCTTCTCGAGGGTCCCGGTGCAGAGCGAGCAGTGGAGCCCTCCCACGCGGGCCCGGAAGCGGGCCAGCCCGTTGGGGCCGACCGTCTCGTCCAGCCAGGCGGGCGTGCCCATGGCGCTCTCCCTTTGAGGAACTCGTCGGGTCGTGGTAGTTCTCATCCAACAGCTTCCCGTCGCTGGAAGGTCAACGTTGCAGTCATCGAGGAGGCGTCCATGGCCACCACGACGTTCAAGGTCGCCGAGATCCACTGCGCCGGCTGCGAGAAAACCATCAGGACGGCTTTGTCCGATCTGTCCGGTGTCACCCTCGTCGTGCCCTCGGCCGATCGCAACGACGTGAAGGTCAGCTTCGACGAGACCCGGGTGACGGAGGAGGAGCTCCGCGCCCGCCTCGCCGAAGCCGGCTACGAGCCCGTGGCCTAGGAGGAACGGTCGGCGTGCGCATCGGCGAGCTGGCCGAGCAGACCGGAGTGAACCCCAAGACGGTCCGGTACTACGAGAGCATCGGCCTCCTGCCTCAGCCGGAGCGTCTCCGGTCGGGCTACCGCGACTACGGCGAGGAGGACCTCGAACGCCTCCGTTTCGTGAGGACCGCCCAGCGCCTCGGCCTCTCGCTGTCGGAGATCTCCGAGATCCTCTCCTTCCGCGAGCGAGGGGAGCGACCGTGCGAGTACGTCCTCCACGTCCTCGACCGCCGGCTCGCCGACCTCGACCGGCGCCTGGCCGAGATGGCCGAGCTGCGCGACGAGCTCGTGGACCTCAGGGGTGCCGCCGCCCCGGTCCCGCCCGACTCCGGCTGTTACTGCGGACTGATCGAGCACCGGCGCTGACGGGAGGAAGGGCCGGCGGAGCCGGCCCTTCCCCTGTAGGTCGTGTGGGCCCGGCCTATGGCATCCCGTCGTCCCGCCGGCCCCGCTTCGGTCCGTCGGCGGCGGCGCCGGGGACACCCCTGACGCCCATCAGGAGCAGGCCGCCGAGGGTGAGGGCGAGCGCGGCCCAGGCGATGGTGAGGTCGCTCTCGGAGCCGGTGCGCACGAGGGGGGTCACGGTCGTGGGGCAGGGGGTCGGGCACACGGTCGTCGTCGGGCACGCCGTCGGTGGGCAGACGGTGGTGGTCACGCCCGGCCCGGCGGTCGTCGTGGTCACGCCCGGCCCCGCGGTCGTCGTGGTCACCCCATCGCCGGCGGTCGTGGTGGTCAGGTCGACGACCGTGGTGGTGGTGGCGCCGCCGCCCCCGGCGGTCACACCGCAGACCGACTGGCCGATGATGACGTCCCCGGTGGCGTTGGGGCCCATCAAGGTGAGGTGGGCGGCGTTCACGGTGAGCACGCCACCGCTCGTCGTCTGCTCGTTGAAGACAACCGTGTAGGTGTCACCGACGCCGGGGACGACGCCGGTCATCGAGGTGTTGGGCGCCGGGTTGGCGGGGATGTCGGCGAACACCTCGTCCCCGTCCACGTTGGGGTCCGGGTCCTGGGTCACGAGCCGGCCGCCGCTCACGGTGGCGGAGCCGGTGGTTCCACCTTCGTTGGCGGTGCAGGTGCTGCTCAGTTCGGCGATCTCTATCCCGCCGATGAGGACGTTGTCGAGCGAAGCGGAGCTGGTGACCGACCCACCCGCCCCGGTGGCGCCCTGGGTGCTGATGTCGACGTTGCCCGTCGTGAGAAGGTCGGCGGGCCCGGCCTCGAACAGGATCGACGGCGCGTTCGCGACCTCGTTCCCTCCGGTGGAGGGCAGCGTGACCGTCGGCGTGGGGTTGAACACGATGGGCGGCCCCCCGAAGAGGCTGACACTGCCGCTCGCGCCCATCGCGCTGCCCGTCACCGCCGTCACCTGAGCGACGGACGGACCGGCGACAGCAGTGAACAGCACCACGCTGACCGCGATCGCGCTTGCTAGGTGCAATCTGCGACTACGCAATTGTCCCCGCCTCATCCGCTCTCCTCGCATCCCGCCCCCCACCGGCGGAGGCCTGGTCGTGGCCCGTAGCGTGGCAGATGACGCTTGGACGTACAAGCAAGCGCCGCCTTCACGTTCATCCCGCCCCGTTCCCGGAAAGGGCCGGCGGGAAAGCCGCCGAGGAGTCGACGAGCATCCGTGCCGTGTGGCTCCGGGGCCTGGTCGAGACGAGCGCCGAGGGGCCCTCCTCCACCACCCGGCCGGCGTCGAGCACGACCATCCGGTCGGTGACCTTGCGCACCACCGCCAAGTCGTGGGAGATGAACAGCAGCCCGAGCCCCATCTCGATCTGGCGCTCGCGGAGGACGACCAGCATCCGTGCCTGCTCGGACGCGTCGAGCATCGCCGTGGGCTCGTCGGCCACCAGGAGCTGCGGCCTGGCGACGAGGGCCCGGGCCAGGGCGATCCGCTGCAGCTGCCCGCCCGAGAGCTGGTGGGTCCGGGCCTGCAGGAACGAGCCGCTGCCGGGCAGCCCCACGCTCTCGAGGGCCTCGGCCACGGCCGCCTGCCGGGCGCTCCGGTCCCGGGGACCCTCGCCATCGGGGGCCAGGTCGAGCGGCTCGCCCACGAGCTCCTCGACCGTGAGCCGGGGTGAGAGGGCGTCGGCGGGGTCCTGCATGACCAGCTGGATCCGCCGCCGGCGCTTCCGGTCGGCGCCGCGCCACGACCGGGGCAGCGGCTCGCCCTCGAGCACGACGTCGCCCGAGTCGGCGGCGAGGTGCCCGGCGAGGATCCGGGCGAGGGTGGACTTCCCGCTACCCGACGGCCCGACGATGCCGACCGACTCGCCGTGCCGCAGGGCGATCGAGACGCCGGCCAGGGCGGGGACGGCGTCACGGCCGCGGCCGAACGACTTGGTGACGTCGCGGGCGGAGAGCAGCGTCTTCAGGCCGCCGAAGTGGCAGAAGACCATCCGCTCCTTGGAGAGCGCCAGCTCGGGCCGCTTCTCGACGCACACCGCCTCGGCCTGGGTGCAGCGCGTGTGGTACGGGCACCCGGGGGGCACGGCACGGGGGTCGGGCGGGCGGCCTCGGATGGGGCGCAGGTCCTTGGTGGTCGTCATGACCGGGTAGGCGTTGACCAGGTCCCAGCTGTAGGGGTGGGTCGGGTCGCCGATCACCCGGGGCGTGGCGCCCTCCTCCATGGTCTCGCCGGCGTACAGCACGAGCGTCCGCATGGCCATCTCCGACGCGTCGGGGAGGTCGTGGGAGATCACGATGAGGGCGAACTGCCGGGCCCTGGCCAGCTCGACGATGCGGCGGACCAGCTCCTGGCGGGTGGCGGGATCCAGCCCGGCGGTGGGCTCGTCGAGGACGACGAGGGCGGGGTTCAGCGACAAGACCATGGCCAGGCTGGCGCGCCGCCGCTGGCCCCCCGAGAGCTGGTGGGCGTAGCGGTCGAGCAGGGCGGGGTCCAGGAGGACCTCCCGCGCCAGCTCCTCGGACCGGCGGCGGGCCTCCCCGGCGCTGATGCCGAGGCGGTCGCGCATCGGCTCGGCCACCTGGTCGCCCACGGTGACGACGGGGTTGAACGGCGAGCCCTGCAGACCGATGGCCACCCGGGCCCAGCGAACCGACCGCAGGGTTTCCTCGGACGCGCCCAGGAGCTCGACGCCGTCCACCCGCACGCTGCCCCGTGCCTCGGGCGGCTGCACGAGCCCGGCCAGGCACAGGGCCAGGGTGGACTTGCCCGAACCGCTCTCGCCCACGACGGCGAGGGATTCGCCCGGCTCGAGCGAGAAGCTCACCCCCCGCAGCGCCTCCACCTCACCGCCGAAGCAGACCTCCAGGTCGGTCACCTGCAGGAGCGGCGTCGTGGGCGCCGGGGGGACCGGATCGGTCCCCCGTTGGCCGACGGACGACCTGGGTGGCTCGGGCTCGGCGGTCATCGCTGACCGCGGCGGCACGCGGCGTGGCCGTCGGTCACGGGCATCGGCGAGGGCAACTCCGGCAATTGGCCAGCGGCGGCATGGATGGGCGGGACGACCAATCGCGCCCGCGTGAGCGCGCCGACACGCTATCCCGTGGACAATTTCGTCGGTGCCCCCGTTCGACGACGTCGTCGCCCGGCTGTTCCCGCCGTTCGTGCGGGGGGTGCTCCTGCCGACCGGCGGCGGCTGCGAGAGCCCCCACCCGGAGGAGCGGGCGGCGGTGGCGTCGGTCGCCGAGCGGCGCCGGCGGGAGTTCCTCTGCGGGCGGGCGTGCGCCCATGCCGCGCTGCGCGCCATCGGGCTCGACCGCGGTCCCATCGCCGTCGGCCGGGGGCGCCAGCCCGCGTGGCCGCCGGGCGTGGTCGGGAGCATCTCGCACGCCGGCGACTGGGCCGGCGCCGTCGTCGCCCGGGCGGCCGACGCCTGGGGCATCGGGTTCGACATCGAGGTGCTGGACCCCCCGTTGGCGCCCGACGTCGAACACCTCGTGCTGACCCGGGCCGAGCGGGGGGTCCCCCCGGTCGACCATCCCCTCGCCGCCTACCGGAGCAAGATCGCCTACAGCGCCAAGGAGGCGGTGTACAAGTGCCTCTTCCCGCCGACCGGGCGGCGGTTGTCCTTCCACGACGTCGAGATGGACGTGGACCTCAGCGCCTCGTGCGCCCGGGCCCAGGTCGCCGACTTCCCGCTCCTCGACGTGGGCGTGGTGGTCGCCCACGGCTACGTCGTCACCGGGCTGTGCATCACGGGGTGATGCGGGTCGGGCCGCGGTGCAGGTAGGTGACCTGCCGGACGTCGTCGACGTCGAGGAGGCTCATGAGGAACCGGGTGAGGCCCAGCCCGAACCCGCCGTGAGGCGGGCAGCCGTAGCGGAAGAACTCCAGGTAGAAGTCGATCGGCCCGAGCGGCACGCCGCGGGCGCTCGCCTGGGCGGCGAGCACGTCGGGACGGTGCTCCCGTTGGGCTCCGGTGGTGACCTCGAGGCCCTTCCAGAGCAGGTCGAAGCTGCGGGTGCGGGTGGGGTCGTCGGCCGCGCGCATGTGATAGTAGGGCCGGATCCACTCCGGGTAGTCGGTGACGAAGACGAATTCGTGGCCCAGCTCGCGAAGGACATGGCGGGCCACCAGCCGCTCACCCTCGGCGTCGAGGTCGCCCTCCTTCTTGCCCTTCACCCGGTGGCCGGCCGCGTCGAGGATCTTGTGGGCGTCGGCCATGTGCAGCCGGGGGAAGGGCACCTCCGGCACGGTGACCTCGGCGCCGAACCAGCGGGCGATGTCGTCGCCGTGGGTCGCCTGCACCACCTCGAGCACGTGGCGGAGCCACCGCTCCTCGAACCCCATGACGTCGTGGTGTGACTCGATCCACGACATCTCCACGTCGACGCTGGTGAACTCGGTGTCGTGGCGGGAGGTGACCAGCGGGTTGGCCCGGAACACCGGCCCGATCTCGAAGATCCGGTCGAGCCCGCTGGCCATGGCCATCTGCTTGTAGAACTGGGGCGACTGGGCCAGGTACGCCTTCCGTCCGAAGTAGTCGACGGTGAACAGCTCCGACCCCGACTTGTTGGGCGTGGGCCGGAACTTGGGGGAGTGGAGCTCGACGAAGCGCTCCCGCCGCCACACCTCCCGCATGGCGTGCTCGACGGTGGTCTGGACATCGAAGATCAGCCGGTTGGGCGGGCGGCGGAGCTCGAGGAACCGCCGGTCGAGCCGCTCGTCGATCGGCGTCGCCTCGCTGATCGGCACGTCCTTGACCGCCGCTCCCACTACTCGGAGGCGCTGGAGGACGACACCCTCCGAACCGGCGGTGGATGTCCGCGCTGCAGCCAACAAATCCACCGCCGGTTCGGGAAGTGGTTGCACACGCCCCTCGGCCTCGACGGCCGACTCCCGGCGCAGGGACCTGATCTCGGCGACCAGCTGACCGTCGCCCCGATCGGGACGGAGCACGGCGAACCCGGTGGGGTCCCGGAGCACGAGCACCGGTGCGTCCCCGTCCTCGACCACCGCCTCGACCCAGCCGCACAACCGCACGTCCTCTCCGACCAGGCCCGCCAACTGGCGGGCCATCGTGCGGGGAAGCTCGCTCACGATGTTTCCCGGGGAGCTGCGCTCGGCGAGCGCTGGGGGGCCGCCGGCACCTGCGGCCGGCAGGCGAGAGGCAGCTGCCGGCGGCCCCGCTCGCCGTGCTCGCTCACGATGTCCCCCGGTGAGATGCGCTCACGCTTGACGCGCGGGGGCCGTGGTGGCCGCCTTGGCCAGCTCCGCCACCGTGGGCGCCTCGAAGACGGCGTCGGGCGGCAGGTCCACGCCCAGGGCGTCGTTCACCCGGGCGACGATCTGGGCGGCGGCCAACGAGTGGCCGCCGAGGGCGAAGAAGTCGTCGTCCACGCCGAGGTGGTCCCGCTGCAACACCTCGGCCCAGATCGAGAGGACGACGCCTTCCTCGGGGGTCCGCGGGCCGACCGTGTCACGGGGGCGACCGCCCGCCGCCTCGGCCCCGCCCAGGCTCGCCCGCAGCTCCCGCTTCGGCACCTTGCCCGACGCGTTGCGGGGGAGCCGGTCGACGAAAAAGATCCGGTGCGGCGTCTTGTGCTCGGCCAGCCGCTCCCGCACGAACGCCTGCAGCTCGCGCTCGTCCACCGGGGCCCAGAGCACGACGGCGGCGGCCACGTCCTGACCGAGGATCTCGTGGGGCACGCCGAAGACGGCCGCCTCGGCCACCGCCGGGTGCTCGGCGAGCACGCCCTCGACCTCGAAGGAGGAGACGTTGAGGCCCCCGGTGATGATGAGGTCCTTCTTGCGGTCGTCGAGGTACAGATAGCCCTCCTCGTCGAGATGGCCGAGGTCGCCGGTGCGGACCCAGTCGCCCGCGAACCCCTCGGCGGTGGCCTCCGGGTCGCGGTAGTAGTGGCGCACGGGCGCCCCGGGGCGGCGCAGCCACACCTCGCCGATCTCGCCCGCGGGCACGTCGCGCCCGTCGTCGTCGACCACCCGGAGCTCGGTGCCGCCCACCCCCCGGCCCACCGATCCCGGGCGGGTGCCGTCGTAGACCATGAGCGTGCGGGCGGTGCCGGCCTCGGTGAGGGCGTAGGTGTTCCACACCTCGGCGTGAGGAAGGCCGGCGGCGAGCCTCTCGATCAGCGCGGGTGGCGCCGGCGCGGACGACAGCACGACCCGCTCGACCGACGACAGGTCGTGGCGGTCCAACGCACCCGACGAGAGGATCATCTCGGCCATGGCGGGCACGAGCTGGAGGCGCCGCACCTCGTGCTCGGCGACGAGGGCGCAGAACCGGTCGGGCTCGAACACCGGCAGCACGACGGCGGTGCGGTCGCCCCGGCGGATGGGCATGCGCAGCGCCTCCTGGCCGGCGTTCGTCCCGATGGGGAAGGCGTGCACGAAGGCCCGCCTCGTGGCGCCGTCGGCTTCCGGCTCCGGAGGGGGATCGTGGAACAGGACGTTCTCGTGGGAGACGGCCACCCCCTTGGGCCGGCCGGTCGTCCCCGAGGTGTAGAGGATCTCGGCCAGGTCGGTGGCGTCCACGGCGACCTCGACCGGACCGTCGCCGGCGTCGCCCGGCCCGCCCGCCTGCTCGAGGTCGGCCAGCGACGCCACCCACGCCGGCGCGGCGGCGGGGGTCAGGTCCGGAGGGCAGACGACGCCGGCGGCGCCGCAGTGCTCGAGGACCGAGGCCAGTTCGGGGGCGGCGAAGCGCGGGCCGAGCGGTACGGCGACCGCGCCGGCCTCCAGAGCCGCCACGTAGGCGACCGCGTAGTCTGTCCAGCGGGCGTTGTCGAACAGGAGAGCGATGCGGTCACCGAGACGAACGCCGTGATCCACGAGCCCCCGCGCCGCCGCGTGCGACCGCCGCTCCCACTCGCCGTAGGTCAGGCGGTCGCCGCCGTCGACGACCAGGGCCACCGCCGACGGGTCCTCGGCCGCCCGGGCATGGAGCAGGTCGGGGACAGTCAGCGCCGGCCGGGCCATGACGTGGGACTCCTTCGGACGAGCTGCCGGGGGGACCGGCGCCCACCGTACACGGCGGCTTTTCGCGCATCGGGCCGCCCACGATGAAGGTCCTCTGCACCTGCCTGCCCGGCCACGGCCACTTCAACCCCATGCTGGCCATGGCGCGGGCGCTGGCCGACGCCGGCCACCACGTCGCCTTCTCGACCGCCCAGGCCTTCTGCCCGCGCATCGAGGCGGCCGGCTTCGAGACCTTCCCCGCCGGCCTCAGCCTCGCCGAGCAGGTCGCCGAGGGCAAGCGGCGCTTCCCCGAGGACGACCGGCTGCCCGGCCGCCAGCGGTTCGAGACCTTCGTGCCCAAGATGCTGGCCGGCGTCGCCGCCCCGTCGCGCGCCGACGAGCTGGTGGCGATCGTCCGCCGCTTCGGACCGGATGTGGTGCTCCACGACGAGACCGAGTTCGCCGGGCCCGTCGCCGCCGCCGCCGCGGGCGTCCCCTGGGCGGACCAGAGCGTCGGCATCCTGCGCCCGCTCGGGATGGCCCGGCTGGCGGCGCAGGTGCTCGAGCCGGTGTGGAGGCGCTGGGGCGTCGACCTCGGCCCCTACGGTGGGATGTTCGCCTACCTCTACCTCGACGTGTGCCCGCCCAGCCTCCAGTCGCCGGAGGTCTCGCTCATCGAGGTGGCGCACCCGGTGAAGAACGTGGACATCGAGCCGGCCCCGGACGAGCGCCTGCCCGAGTGGGTGGCCGGCCTCCCGCCGGTACCCACGATCTACGTCTCGCTGGGGACGATCTTCAACCAGAACCTCGGGGTGTTCGCCGCCATCCTCGAAGCGCTGCGGCAGGAGGACGTCAACGTCATCGTCACCGTGGGCCCCGACAACGACCCCGCCGCCCTCGGCGCCCAACCGCCCCACGTCCACGTGGAGCGCTTCATCTCACAGTCGCTCCTGTTGCCCCACTGCGACCTGGTGGTGAACCAGGGTGGCACCGCCATCCTGCCGATCCTGGCCCACGGCCTACCCCTGCTGATCCTCCCGCAGGGCGCCAACCAGTTCCACAATGCCGACGCCCTGGTGGCTGCCGGCGTCGGCCGCCGGCTCCTCCCGCCGGAGGTGACGGCCGAGGCGGTGAGCCGGGAGATCCGACTCCTGCTGGACGACCCGGGCTACCGGGAGAGGGCCCAGGGCCTGGCTCGGGAGATCGAGGCCATGCCCGCCCCCGAGCACGGGGTGCGCCTGCTCGAGCAGCTGGCGCACGAGCGTCGGCCCCTCGTGCGGTCGGCCGCAGCCCGACAGCCGTGAGCGAGCACGGCGAGCGGGGCCGCCGGGACCGGCCTCTCGTCCGCCCTCCGCAGGTGCCGGCGGCCCCACCAGGCGAGCCGCGCGCAGCTCACAAGGACACAGTGCGCACCGTCGCCGGGCGCGAGGCCGCGCTCGAGAGCTTCGACGCCGAGTCGGCGCCCCGGGTCGTCACCGACATCCCCGGGCCGCGGTCGGCCGAGCTGTGGGCGCGCGACGCCGAGCACCACGCGTCGAACTCCTCCCTCGGGGCCCAGTCGCTGCGGATCGTAATCCGCGACGCCTTCGGCCCCCTCGTGCGCGACGTGGACGGCAATGTCTTCGTCGACTTCGCCTCGGGCATCGTCGTGGCCAACCTGGGCCACTGCCCGCCGGCGGTGGTGAGCGCCCTCCGCCAGGAGGTGGGCGGGCTCATCCACTACTTCGACTTCGCCACGCCGGCGCGGGTGGCGTTCTTCGAGGCGCTGGCCCGCACCCTCCCCCCGGCGCTGCAGACGTTCCAGATGTACTCCACCGGCGGAGAGGCGGTGGAGGCGGCCCTGCGCCTGGCCAAGTCCTACACCCAGCGGTACGAGGTCATCTCGTTCTACGACGCCTGGCACGGGCGCACCCTCGGGGCGATGTCGCTTATGGGAGGGTTCCCGCTCAAGCGGGGGTACGGCCCCTTCGCACCCGGCGTCCTGCACAGCCCCAACGCCTACTGCTACCGCTGCCCGGTAGGGCTCACCCGGGAGAGCTGCGAGGTGGCCTGCGCCAAGTTCATCGACCGGGTGCACCAGCAGTCGGTCGACCGCGAGGTGGCGGCCGTCATCATCGAGCCGGTGCAGGGCGTGGGCGGCGTGATCCCCCACCCCCCCGAGTTCCTGGCCCACCTGCGGGACTTCTGCGACCGCACGGGGGCGCTGCTGATCTTCGACGAGATCCTCACCGGCATGGGTCGCACCGGGCCCATGTGGGCGTTCGAGGAGTCGGGTGTCGTCCCCGACGTGCTACTCGCCGGCAAGGGCCTGGCGTCCGGCTATCCCATCTCTCTCATCGCGTCCCGCCGGGAGGTCCTCGACGCGCTGCCGTTCGGAGGGCCGGGCGCGGGGGCGTCGACGTTCGCCAGCGGCAACCTCGCCTGCGCCGCCGGCGCCGCCACTCTCGGGCTCCTCGAGGACGGGACGGTGCTGGCCAACGCCCGCGCCGTCGGCGCGTCGATGCTGACGGCCCTGAACGAGCTCAAGGAGCGCCACCCCGTCATCGGCGACGTGCGGGGCCGGGGCCTGCTGCTCGCCCTCGAGCTGGTGGCCGACCGCCGGACCAAGGAGAAGGTGGCGCCGCCGGTCGTCCGCCGCCTCCTGCTGGCCCTGGCCCGCCGGGGCGTGCTCGTGGCCGGCGGGGGTCACATCCTGCGGCTGACGCCTCCCCTGGTGATCGGCGAGGCGCTGGCCCTGCGGGGGGTCGAGCTCGTCGATCAGGCGCTGACGGAGGTGGAGGCCGAGGTGGGGGTGGGGGCGTCCTGACGCCGGCGTTCTCGGCCGTCGACCACGTCGGGATCACGGTGGTCGACCTCGACCGCTCGATCGCCTTCTGGGAGCGGCTGCTCGGGGTGACGGCGCGCGACCGGGCCATGCTGGCGGGGCCCCGGCTCGGAGGGCTGCTCGGCTACCCGCCGGGGCTGCGGATCGACTCCTGCTGGATCGACCTTCCGGCGGGCGGCGCCCTCGAGCTCCTCCAGTACCTCGACCGGGAGGACGCCCCCTACGACGAGGGCACCGCCCACCCCGGCAACGTCCACCTCTGCCTGCGGGTGGAAGACATGGCCGCCGCCCACCGCCATGCCGTCGCCGCCGGCGCCCGCCCGGTGGGCGAGGGCCCGATCAAGGTTCCCGCCGGCCCCCACGCCGGCCTCGAGATCGCCTACCTCCGGACCCCCGACGGCGTGACCATCGAGCTGCGCCAGTACCCGCAGTGAACCGGCGGTGATTTCTTCCGCTGGGGCGCAGATAACCACCGCCGGTTCGGGGGGTCAGGCCGCCAGGAACCGCCGGATCGACGCCGCCACCGCGGCGGGGTCCTCGAGGGGGCCGAAGTGGCCGAGGCGGGGGACGACCTCGACCCGGGCGTCGGGGAGGCGCTCGAGCAATGCAGCCCGGGCCGCCGGCGTGAAGGCGTCGCTCGTCTCGCCGCCGGCCAGCAGGACGGGGCACCGCACCCGAGCGAGGCGGGCGAACCCGTCGTGGGCGGTGGCCATCTCGTAGACCAACGCCTCGTTTTCGCCCCGGCACTTGAGGCGCACGGTCCCGTCGGGCAGGTCCTCGAACCCGTGCCCGACATAGGCCTCCAACGCCTCGGCCGACCAGTCGGCGAACGGCGGCTTGGCCGCGTACTGGTCCCGCGCCTCCTCGCGCGACCCGAACACCTCGCGCCGCCGCCGCGCGCCGGCGGCCAGCCAGTTCCCGGTGTCGCGCCCGAGAGGCGGGTCGGCGGCCACGAGGATGGGCTCGAAGCAGTACAGCGCGGCGAAGGTGCCCGGCCGGGCCTGCTCGGCGAGGAGCACAGCCGTCCCTCCCGACGAGTGGCCGACGCCGAACACCGGCGCGCCGGCGTCTCCCAACGCGAGCCCGTCGACCACCGCCAGGACGTCGCGAGCCAGCCCCCGCCAGTCGAAGTCGAGCCCGGGCGGCGTGCCCGAGTCGCCGTGCCCCCGATGGTCGAGTGACACGCAGCGGAAGGCGTCCTGCAGATGCGAGGCCAGCGGCGCCCACACCAGTCCGTGCAGCCCGGTGGCGTGGGAGAAGAGGATGGCCGGCCCCGAACCGCCCAGCTCGTGATTCGCGACGGCGACGCCGTCGGCCGCCGTGACCATCGTCACCGCGGCGGCCCGAGCGTACGCATTGGCCCCTGTTCTACAGTTCCCGCGGTCCTACTGGCGGGACGCGGGGGAGGGCGATGAGCTATCGGCCGATCGCAGCGGCGATGGTGGTGTTGGTGCTGGGCGCCTGCGGCGGGGACGGCGGCGACGAGGTCGGGACGGCCGGCGACGCGGCCCGCGCGGCGCGGACGGTGGAGGTGCGCGCGCTCGACACCCGCAAGTACGAGCCGACCGAGATAAAGGTGCAGCCGGGAGAGACGGTCACTATCCGCGTCACCAACACCGGCACCAGCCTGCACGAGTTCTACCTTGGCAGCGAGAAGCAGCACGAGGACCACGAGACGGAAATGGCCGCCATGGGCGATGCCGAGATGAAGATGGCCGACGAGGCCAACCGCATCTTCATGGAGGCCGGCGAGACCAAGCAGGTCACGTGGACCTTCCCCGAGTCGGGAACCGTGATCTACGGCTGTCACATGCCCGGCCACTTCGGCCAAGGGATGAGGGGGAACGTCACCGTCGAGGGGTAGCCGCCGCACCCCGGTAACTGTCGACTGCATCTAGGGCGAGCGTCTCTAGCGCCGGGCGGTACACCGCGCGCTAGAGTAGAAAAACGGCTCGCACGCGCTACCCGAACGAGGGGAGCGGCGGTATGCTGCCACAAGCGTTCATCTCCGGCGTCCGCAGCTACCACCGTGTGGTCTCGTCGGGCGGGTCCGATTCAGGAGTCGTCGAAACGTGCGCATCGCCAACAGTCTCCGATTTCGCGGCCGGAAGCAGAGAAGCTGAGTGGACGCCAAGCACAGCCTCCTGAGCGTCTTCGACACGGTCAACCACACCGTTGCCCCGCTGAGCACCTTCCAGCGGATCCTGCTCATGACCGACGGCACCGTCACCGATGTGCTGGAGGCCTACGCCCTCGAGCCCATCCGAGTGGTGAAGCTGTCCCAGTCGTTCGACGCGGTGGACGGCGACCGTCCCGAGCTCGACCGCCCGACCGCCGATCGGGTGCTGCGCCGCTCGATCCTTCTCCAGGGCGCCCACAGCGGCATCAACTTCGTGTACGCCGACTCGGTGCTCACGCCCGACCATCTCCACCCCGAGGTGTTGCACGGCCTGCTCGTCAGCGAGAAGCCCCTCGGCCGGCTCATCGCCGAGCACCGGATCGAGACCTTCCGGGAGATCCTCGCCCTCGGGTTCGAGCCCGCCGGCGCCTGCGCCGAGCACTTCGGCATCGACCCTGCCACCAAGCTCGTGTTCCGCACCTACCGGATCCTCGTCTCCGGGCGGCCGGTCGTGCGGATCACCGAGAAGTTCCCGGTGACCTGGTTCCACTCGCTCTCCCCGAACGGTCCCGAGGGCTTCTCGGCCCGGCTCCGCTCCGACATCCGGCCCTAGGGGATCGTCCGGGTTGGCCCGGGCCGGCCCGTATACTCCGGCCCCGGTGAGGAGCACCGTCGAACCGCTGGAGGGGAACAAGGTCAAGCTCTCGGTCGAGGTCGACGAGACCGAGTTCGACAAGGCCATCGACGCCGCCTTCCGCCGCCTCGGCCGGCAGGTCCGCATCCCCGGCTTCCGCCCCGGCAAGGCTCCCCGCCGGCTGCTGGAGGCGCGGATGGGCACCGAGACGGCCCGCCAGGAGGCTCTCCGCGAGTCCCTCCCCGACTTCTACGAGCAGGCCCTTCGGGAGCACCACGTCGAGGCCATCGCCCCGCCCGAGATCGACATCACCGCCGGTCGGGAGGAAGGGCCGGTGACCTTCGACGCGGTCGTCGAGGTCATGCCCGAGATCCGGGTGGCCGGCTACGAGGGGCTGCGGGTCGCCCTGCCCAACCTGGAGGTCACCGAGGCCGAGGTCGACGCCCAGATCGACCGCCTGCGCGAGCAGTTCGCCGAGCTGCGGCCGGTCGACCGCCAGGCCCGCGCCGGCGACCACGTGTCGATCGACCGCAAGGTCACCCGCCACGACGAGGTCCTGCTGACCGCCGAGGACGAGCTCTACGAGGTGGGATCGCAGAGGGTCGTCGCCGAGCTCGACGACCAGCTCCGGGGCGCCCGGGCGGGCGACATCCTCAAGTTCAACGCCACCCTGCCCGGCCAGGGCGAGGCCACCTTCTCGGTGCTGGTCAAGGAGGTCAGGGAGAAGGTCCTCCCCGAGGTCACCGACGAGTGGGCCGGCGAGGCGTCGGAGTTCGAGACGGTCGAGGAGCTCCGGGCCGACATCCGCTCGCGCAGCGACGCGGTGAAGCGCCTGGAGGCCGCCCTGGCGGTGCGGGAGAAGGTGATGGAGGCGCTCGTCGAGCTGGTCGACGACGAGATGCCGCGGTCGCTGGTGGCGGCCGAGATGGAGCGCCGCCAGGAGGTGCTGGTCCACCGCCTCGGCCACCAAGGCATCGACCTCGAGCAGTACCTCCAGCTCACCGGGATGTCGACCGACCAGTTCTTCGCCCAGCTGGAGCAGCAGTCAGTCGCCGCCATCAAGGCCGACCTGGCCCTGCGCTACGTTGCCGAGGCCGAGGGCGTGGAGGTCACCGACGAGGACGTCGAGCAGGAGATCGCCGCCATGGCCCAGCGCCAGGGGGTCGAAGAGGCCAAGGTCCGCCGGGCCCTCGAGAGCGAAGGGCGCCTGCCCGAGGTACTCTCGGGGGTCAGGAAGTCCAAGGCCCTGGAGTGGCTGATCGAGCACACGGAGTACGTCGACGAGGACGGCCGGGTGATCGAGCGGTCCGAGTTGCAGCCACCCAGCCTCCAGAGCCCCGACCGAGGTCCCGACGCCGACGAGGGACAGCAGGAGCAGGAGACCCCTGAGTGACCGAGCCCCGACCGACCGCCTCCCGAGTGCCGCCGCCCATCTTCAACTACCTGGTCCCCACCGTCATCGAGCAGACCAACCGGGGCGAGCGGGCGTTCGACATCTACTCCAAGCTCCTCAAGGAACGCATCATCTTCCTGGGCACGCCCATCGACGACACGGTGGCGAACCTGGTGATGGCCCAGCTCCTGCACCTGGAGGCGGAGGACGCCGACAAGGACATCAACCTGTACATCAACTCGCCGGGCGGGGAGATCACCGGGCTGTTCGCCATCTATGACACGATGCAGTTCATCAAGCCCGAGATCGCGACCTACTGCATGGGCCAGGCGGCCTCGGCGGCGGCGGTGCTCCTTGCCGCCGGCACCAAGGGCAAGCGCCACGCCCTGCCCCACGCCCGGATCCTGATCCACCAGCCGTACGGCGGGGCGGCCGGGCAGGCGGCCGACATCGAGATCCAGGCCAAGGAGATCACGCGGATGCGGGAGCTGCTCGAGCGGGTCCTCGCCCACCACACGGGCCAGCCCATCGAGAAGATCAGCAAGGACACCGACCGTGACTTCATCATGAGCGCCGACGAGGCGAAGGACTACGGCATCATCGACGAAGTGATCCTGACCCGCGAGCTGGCGCAGCTGCCTCAAGCCGCGGGCGTGAGCTGAAGTCCCGAGGGGGGACCGGGTGGCCAAGTTTGGGGATGGCGGAGACCTTCTGAAGTGCTCGTTCTGCGGTAAGTCGCAGAAGCAGGTCAAGAAGCTGATCGCCGGTCCGGGCGTCTACATCTGCGACGAGTGCATCGACCTGTGCAACGAGATCATCGAAGAGGAGCTCTCGGAGACCGCTGAGGTCCGCTTCGAGGAGCTGCCCAAGCCGCGCGAGATCTACGAGTTCCTGAACGACTACGTCATCGGTCAGGAGCAGGCCAAGAAGATCCTCTCCGTTGCCGTGTACAACCACTACAAGCGGGTGCAGGTGGGCGGCCACCCCGACGGCGACGTCGAGCTGGCCAAGTCGAACATCCTCCTGTTGGGGCCGACGGGGTGCGGCAAGACGTTGTTGGCGCAGACCCTGGCCCGGCTGCTCAACGTTCCCTTCGCCATCGCCGA
>DATAAF010000042.1:0-50832 GCA_036260255.1 Acidimicrobiales bacterium
AGGCGTCGGCCGCCGGTCTTCCGGTGGTGGCGAGCGACGTGCGCGGAGCGCGCGAGGAGAGGGACGGTGCTCCGGGTGGTGCGGGCCAGCCGGTACCAGCCACTCAGCGTCCGCGCCCCGCGCCACGCCCGCCGCAGCTCGCCCCTCAAGGACCTGGGCAGCAGGACGACGGTGGGGATGCCCAGCTCGGCCCGCGCCCGGGCGAGCCAGCCCAGGGCGCCGGCCGACACGCTGACGACCGCGTCGACGGGCGCCTCGGTGTGGGCCACGCGCAGCCGCTCGTACGTCTCCGCCCACCACTGCGGCTCGTCGCGCCGCCACGTCGTCCCCGGGACGTAGACGAGGTCGACGCCGCCGATGCGGTCCGTCGTCCGGCCGTCGGGATGGGCGGTGGTGAGGACCGTGACCCGGTGCCCTCGCGCCGAGAGCCCGGTGGCCAGGAGCTCGACGTGCCGCTCCGTCCCGCCGGAGAGGCCGTGAGCGAGGGCGACCCGCGTGACGATCCAGAGGAGCATGGGGAAGCAGACCGAACCTAGTCCCCGACCCGCGTGGCGTAGTAGAACTCCCCTGCCCCGTGAGAGTGCTGCACGCCTTCAAGGATGCCTACCCGCCCACCCGTGGCGGCGTGGAGCTGCACGTCCACGACATCACCCGCTCGTTGGAGGGGTTCTCGTTCTCGGTCCTGACCTCGTCCCGCTCGCGGGAACGTCGGGTGCGCGATCGCCAAGGGGTGCGGTTCGTCGAGACGCCGGAGCGGTGCCGCGTGTCGTCCGCGCCGGTGACGTGGTCGTGGCGCAGGGAGCTCCGTGAGAGCGACGCCGACCTCTTCCACTTCCACATGCCGAACCCCGTCGGCGAGCTCGCCCTCCTCGCCAGCTCCACCACCGCGCCGGTTGTGGCGAGCTACCACGCGGACCCGGTGCGCAGCCCCGGCCTGGCCCACGTGTACTCCCCGCTCCAGCAGCGTTTCCTGGCCCGGGCGGACCGCATCCTCGTGGCGTCGCCCATGCTCGCCGAGACCGCGCCGCTGCGCCCTCACCGTGACCGTGTGTCGGTGATCCCGTACGGGTTCGACCCGGGACGGTGGCAACCGTCGACCGAGGAGGTCGACGAGGTCCGCCGCCGTCACCCCGGGCCGCTCGTCCTCTTCGTGGGCCGCCTCGTCTGGTACAAGGGGCTGGACGTCCTGCTCGAGGCGATGCGGTCGGTGGACGCCACGCTGGTGGTGGCCGGCGACGGGCCCAAGCGGGCGGAGCTCGAGGCCCAGGCCCACCGCTCCGGGCTCGGGCCGCGCGCCGCGTTCGTCGGTCCGCTGTCCGACCATCAGCGGGCGGCCTACTACCGGGCCGCCGACGTCTTCGCCGTCCCCTCGACCAGCCGGGCAGAGGCGTTCTGCCTGGCCCTCCTGGAGGCCATGGCATACGGCACGCCGTGCGTTTCCACCGAGGTGGGAACGGCCACGTCCTGGGTCAACGTCTCGGGCCAGACGGGCGTGGTGGTGCCACCCGGCGACGTCCGTGCCCTGGCCACTGCCCTCACCGAGCTCCTTGCCGACGAGGCCCGCCGGCGCGACCTCGGCGAGGCGGCGGCGGCACGGGCCCACAGCCAGTTCCCGCTCCAGGCCATGGTCGACCGCCTGAGCGCCGTGTACCGGTCGACGACCGCCCCCCGCACCGGGCGCACCGAGCTCGCCAGCCGGGCCTGACGAGAAGAGGGTTGCTACTCGCCTCCAAGGGGGGCCGGGAGGTCGATGGTCCTGCCCTCGGCGGCCGCCTCGACGTGCAACGACCCGCTGCCGTCGGCGGCGGCGACGATGGCGTCGATGTCGTCGTCGGTGCGGTCGGGGTCGTGGTGGTAGAGGAGCAGCTTGCGGACGTGGGCCTCCCGGGCGAGGGCGACGGCGTACTCGACGGTGGAGTGGCCGAGGTACGCCTTGGCAGGGAACTCCCGCTGGACGTGCTGGGCGTCGTGGACGAGCAGGTCGACGCCGTCGGCGAGGGTGAGCGCCGCCTCGTGCCGGTCCCCCAAGCCGTCGTGGCCCGGCCCCAACCCCAGCGGGTGGTGGTCCGAGAGGTACGCGATGGTGGCCCGTCCGTCGGACACGCGGAACCCGAACGTCCTCCCGCCGCTGTGGGGGATGTCGCGGGCGAGCACCGAGAACCCCTCGATCTCCGCCTGACCTTCGGGCAGCCCGGCGAAGCGCCACGCGCCCCGCAGCTGGCTCGGCCGGACAGGGAAGTGCGGCGGCGACATGGCCCGGGCCAGCACGTCCTCGGGGTCTCCCTGCTCGGGGATGAGCACGGTGATACGGCTGTCGGGATGCTCGGCGGCGGAGAAGAACGGGAGCCCCTGGACATGGTCCCAGTGCAGGTGGCTCAGGGCGATCGTCCCCAGGAAGGCGGCGTCGCGGAGGGCATGGGCCAGCCGTCGCAACCCGGTGCCGGCGTCGAGCACGAGCGTGGGCGGCGCCCCGTCGTGGGACAACCCGACGCACGACGTGTGCCCGCCGTGGCGGAGGAACTCGGCCCCCGACGCCGGCGTCGAGCCGCGCACGCCGAACAGCTGAACCCTCACCGGGGCACGGTACCCGGCCAAAGGCGACCCCGCCCGGTCACCCGCTATCCGGTCCGGACCTACCCGGGACCGGCCCGGGCGGCGCTGGTCACCGGCGGTGGAGGAGCGCCCGCACCGCGGTCGCGCCGGCGGGCCGCCACCACGCTGCGCACGAGGAACACCGATCCCAGCATCAAGGCGGAGTAGGCGGGAATTCCCACGACGACCTGCAGCACGCCCTCGGTGAAGGCCGAGCGCTCGGGGGCGCGGGCGTGGTGCTCGGCGATTTCGGGGTCGTACCCGAAGACCTCGGTGGCCAGGTCGGCCAGCGGCGTCCCCTCGCCCGCCACCGCGTTGTGCAGCAGGGGACCGGGCCCGGTCACGAGGGCGAACAGGGTCCCGACGATCACCACGTAGAGCCCCACCCGGGCGCGAGCCCCTCCCTCCCCCCGCCGCCCGAGCGTCCAGAGGACGGTGGGGAGCAGCAGGAACACCACCGGCGTGAGCGCCACGAACCCGAGGGTCGCGTCCAGCAGCCAGTGCTGCCAGTAGTCGATCGCCGGCCCCCTCTCGCCGCGGTAGATGGCGTGCAACCAGAACATGACGCCGCCACCGGCGTAGGAGAGGACGGCGGACACGAAGATCATCGCCCCCCATCCGAGGGGACGGGAGTAGAAGGCCCGCAGGACCTGGCGCCAGGTGCGCCCGGCGGCGGCCGGCCGCTCGAGCCGACGCTCGCTCAATGGGCCTCCCTCGTGTCGACGATGAACACCGAGCAGGGCGAGTGCTGCACCACTGCGTTCGGCACGCTGCCGAGGAACCACCGGCGGCGGCCGCGGGTGCCCCGGTTCCCGACGACGATGACGTCGACGCCCTCCTGCTCGGCGACGTCGCAGATCGTCTCCGCCGGGTCACCCGACTCCTGGCGGACGCGTACCTTCACGTCCGCCAGGCGCTGGGTCAGCTCGTCGAGATGGCGACCGACGTCGGGCATGCCGCCGGGGTCGAACACCTCCCGGGGGTCGACCGGCGGCCGCACGTAGAGGATGAGCAGCTCGGCGTCGTGCGCCCGGGCGAGCTGCGCCGCCTCTTCGACCGCCAGCGTGGCCGCCGGCGACGTGTCGGTCCCTACCATCAGCGAACGGATCATCGTGAGCTCTCGATCAGGCCGCGCCGGCGAACTTCAGGAGGTCGCCCATCCGGAACTGCCCCGGCTGGGGCGCCATGGGCGGAGCGGGTTGGAAGTTGGGGTCGAGGCGGAAGAAGGAGTTGCGGTTCTCGACGAGGAGACCGACCAACGTCTCGGCGACGATGCGGCCGCCGACGTCGCCCAGGTGGGTGCCCTCGTTCTGCAGCTCCGCCTCCTTGAGGACGTAGTACCAGAGCGGCGCCTGCCCGCCCCACCCGGGGTCGTCCTGGAAGCCGAGCTCGGCGTTGGTGAGGGGCTTGAAGCCCATGGCCTCGGCCACCGCCTGGCCCGACGGGAGCTTGAGGGCCTTGCCCCTGAGGAGGTTGCGCTCGGCCAGTGACTTGGGCTCGCCGCCGAACGGCAGCTGGAAGAGGGGCCCACTCAGCTTGCTGTCGATCCGCTGAGACGGCTGCGGCGCCTTCTGCGCGCCAGGGATATCGAAGAAGTTCTGCCAGTCGACCTTGAGGTCGGGCAGGAGAGGCCGGAAGCCGTTGAGGTTCCGCTCGCTGGCTTGGGGCTGGAAGAAGGCGGCGCCGACGTTGTCTCTCAGCGCGTAGCCGGCCCTGATCTGGCTGTGCCCGAAGCGGTAGGCGGCCACCGCGAATTCCAGGGGCATGAACGGCGTCTGCTTGGGCTTGTAGAAGCGCAGGTCGGCCCGGATGGGGGCGTTGCCCGACGGCTTCTTGAGCACGGCGTCGACCGCCGCCTGGCCGCAGATGCGGGGGATGAAGTCGGTGAGCACAGCCCACTGGTAGTACCGCTGGCACACGGCCTGGGCCTTGGGGAACAGCTCGTTCTGCGGCGTCCCCTGGCCGGCCAGGTGGTCGACGCACGCGTTGTGGAACTTGATCATCGCGATCTGCAGCTGGTGGATGATCGCGTTCTCCTCGTTGCGGGGGTCGCCGATGTCGGCGGTGCCGTCGGCCTTGCGGGGCAGGTCCTCGATGCCGTCGTGGAGGTCGAGGCGCATCTTGGGCCCGTCGAAGCACTGCGGGCTCTGCTGCGGGCCGCCGGCGTACACGGAGTCGAGGTCGTACGACGGCGTGCGGAAGTTCTTGAGCCCGTCGGGGTCCTGCTGCTTGTCGAGCTGCGAGAGGCGGTCGGCGGTGATGTCGTGGTCGACGAACTGGCCGAAGAAGGTGTACCCGGCCGGGATGGCGGGGTTCTCGAACTGCGCGGGGTTCGCCGGGTCGCGCGGAGGTTGCCGCATGGTCTCGGCCAACGCCCTGAGCAGCTCGTCGGGCGGAGAGAACGGCTGTAGATGCTTGAACATGAAGCCGAACCGGCCTTCGACTTCACGATTCTTCGCCGGGGCGTCCTGTCCGCGCTGCTGGAAGGACCCGTGTGGGGCCTGCTCCGCCATGGCCTCTCCTTTTTTTCAGGGAGGAACCCGGCGATCGGGATGACCGCCGTCCCTGTTGGCCGGATTCCACCAGTCGAAGATGGGAGCGTCAAGGGGTGCTAGCTCTACTTTCACCCCCTCGGCGCTGATGGATTCGAGTCGCTCGCCGCCCTCCTGATACAGCCGATGGCACCGAAACGTCCCTAGAATCGCCCGACTCCGCTCCGCGAGGACGGACTCTTCGGCGAGAGGCTCGGCGATGGCTGACTACGACCTGATCGTCATCGGCTCGGGGCCGGCGGGCGAAAAGGGTGCCGCCCAGGCGGCCTACTTCGGGCGGCGCGTGGCCCTGGTGGAGAAGCAACCCCTTCTCGGAGGGGCCGCCGCCAACACCGGGACATTGCCCTCCAAGACGCTCCGCGAGACGGCGCTGTACCTCTCGGGCTTCCGCCAGCGCGGGCTGTACGGGGTCGAGTTCGCCCTCAAGCGCGAGGCGACCGTCCGCGACTTCCTTCACCGGGAGAAGCTGGTGACCGCCACGGAGCGGGAGCGGGTCGCCGAGAACCTCCGCCGCCACGGCGTGGCGGTGCTCCACGGTGAGGCGTCCTTCGTCGACGCCGCCACCGTCACCGTGCGAGGCGAGGACGGCTCCGAACAGCGCCTCACCGCGTCGGTCTTCCTGATTGCCACCGGGTCCTCCCCGTACCACCCGCCCGAGTTTCCCTTCGACGACCCCCGGGTGTACGACTCCGACACCGTCCTCGAGCTGACGGAGATCCCGTCGTCGTTGGGGGTGATCGGGGGCGGCGTCATCGGCTCCGAGTACGCGTGCTTGTTCGCCGCGCTCGGAGTGAAGGTGACCCTCGTCGACGGGAAGGACACCCTTCTCCCCTTCCTCGACGGCGAGCTGTCCGGCGTGTTGCGGACGAGCATGGAAGGTCTCGGCATAGACCTGGCGATGCCCGACGGCGTGGCGTCGGTGAAGGCCGGAGAGGACGACCTCACCCTCACCCTGCGGTCCGGCAGGGAGGTGAAGGTCCACACGGTTCTGGCCGCCTCGGGCCGCACCGGCAACAGCGCTGGGCTGAACCTCGATGCGCTGGGCATCGTCGTCGGCCGGCGCGGGGTGGTGGACGTCAACGACCACTACCAGACGACCGTCCCCCACATCTACGCCGCCGGGGACGTCATCGGCTTCCCGGCGTTGGCGTCGACGTCGATGGAGCAGGCCCGGCTCGCGATGGTCCACGCCTTCGACCTGCGCTACAAGACGTCGCTGGCGCCGGTCCTGCCCTATGGGATCTACACCATCCCCGAGGTCTCCATGGCCGGCGCCACCGAGGAGACGCTCAGCGGGGAAGGCGTCGACTACGTCGTCGGCCGAGCGACCTACGCCGGCAACGCCCGGGGCCAGATCATCGGCGAGGGCTCGGGTCTGCTCAAGCTCCTTTTCGCCCGGGAGGACATGAAGCTCCTCGGCGTCCACGTCATCGGCGAGCAGGCGTCGGAGCTCGTGCACACCGGCCTCACCGCCCTGCTGACCGACGCCACCGCCGACCTGTTCATCCAGACCTGCTTCAACTACCCCAGCCTGTCCGAGGCCTACAAGTACGCCACCTACGACGCCCTGGGCCGGCGCTAGAGCTCAGCGCGCGGCGCGGGCCGCCTCGGTGGCCAGGTCGGCCCGCACCATCATGTCGACCAGCTCGGGGAAGCCCACCCTGGGTTTCCATCCCAGCCTCTCGCGGGCCTTGGCCGCGTTGCCGGTGAGGATGTCGACTTCCGCCGGTCTTTCGAACCGGGGGTCGCTCTCGACGTACCGCTCCCAGTCGGAGATGCCGGCCGAGGCGAACGCCAGCTCCACCAGCTCTCGGACGGTGTGGGTCTCACCCGTCGCCACCACGTAGTCCTCCGGCTCGTCGTCCTGGAGCATGAGCCACATGGCCTCGGCGTAGTCTCCGGCAAAGCCCCAGTCGCGGGCGGCGTCGAGGTTGCCGAGAACCAGCTTGTCTTGCAGCCCCAACTTGATCCGCGCCACCGCGTTGGTGACCTTGCGGCTCACGAACTCGAGGCCCCGGCGCGGTGACTCGTGGTTGAAGCAGATGCCCGAGACGGCGAAGAGCCCGTAGGCCTCCCGGTAGTTGACGGTTGTGAAGTGACCGAAGACCTTGGCCGCGCCGTAGGGCGACCGGGGGTGGAACGGCGTGCGCTCGTCCTGAGGGGTCTCCCGCACCTTGCCGAACATCTCCGACGACGACGCCTGGTAGAACCGGATGCGGTTGTCCCGCGTCCCCCCCACCACGCGGATGGCCTCGAGCATCCGCAGGACCCCGAGTCCGGTGATGTCGGCGGTGAGCTCGGGCTGGCGGAACGACAGGGCTACGAAGCTGATGGCCCCGAGGTTGTAGACCTCGTCGGGCTGGACCTGCTCGACGACGGCGATGAGCGACGAGAGATCCTGGAGATCGCCCTCGACCAGCTCGAGCTCCGGAGTCTCCTCCTGGATCATCTGGATCTTGGGGTTGGCCTGGCCCCGGACCATCCCGACCACGTCGTAGCCCTTGGCGACGAGGAGTTGGGCGAGATAACGGCCGTCCTGGCCCGTGACACCGGTGACGAGGGCGCGGGGCATGCCGGCCAAAGCTAATACGGGGGTGCGCGCCCGGCGCCCCCCGGTCGCTACGACCTACCGCCTCCCCCGGCCGCGCGGTGGCTGTTGCGGGAGCGAGAACTCCTGGGTCTGCGGGTTGAGGTGGTCGAGGATCACCGCGCCGACCGTCTCCCTCACGGCGAGCAGGAAGACGTTGAGACCCCTCGTGATGTCGCTCTCGTAGACGAAGTGGTTGTACCAGTACGAGGACCACGCCCCTCCGAGCTGGCAACCCGGCGGCGGGCTGCAGAACGGCCCGGGGCCGAGCGACGGCGGGTCGGACCACGCCAGCGCCACGGGGGCGGCGGGGTTGGTGAAGTCGGTCGCCCACGTGCCGGCCTGGTAGTGACCGCCGACGACGACGTACCGGCCGCGCACCGGCACGATGTTGTAGTTGTGGATCGTGCAGTTCTCGTCCGCGCCCTGAGGCCGGGGAAGGACCCACTGCCCGAGCTTCGCCCCCGTGCTGGCGTCGTAGAAGAAGAGGCTCTTGTCCACGGGGGGATCGGTCGCTTCGCATTCCGCTTCGGATCCGCCGCCGGGCTCCCACCCGGCCACCAGGACCCTGCCGTCCCACGTGAAGGCGGCCGAGTGCCACCGTCCGTTGGTGCCCGCCTGGCCGACCCCTGGCTCCGAGACGGTGAACAGGAGCTCGGGGTCCAGGACGCTTCCGCCCGGCGTGGCGTTGGCGCCGATGTCCCAGACGTTGATGGCATCGGCGCTGGCGCACGCCGCCTTGTTCACCGTGCCGAGGATGACGCCGGCGTCGTGGCAGCCGGTACGGATGTCCGTGACCGGCCCGGCGAGCGGCTCGCGGCGCGCCACGCTGGCGTTCCCCGGCGCGGCCAGGGGGACGCTGATGACGTCCATGAAGTCCCCGGCCGGGTCGTCGTTGGGGCGGGTGCCGTCGACGCAGCCCGCGCTGCTTGAGTTGTTGCTGTAGACGACGAGGCTCCCGTCGACGATCCCGCCGACGGTCAGTGTGTGGGACCCGCACTCCAGCACGACGGCGCCGACCAGGACGGGGTCGGCCGGGTTGGCGACGTCGAAGACGTGCACGCCCTCGAACCCCGCGGGCACCGGTTGGCCGTCGCAGACGCGCCCGGCGGGGGCCGGCGAGTTCCACGCCCGGACGAGGATGTTCTCCCACACGACGATGTCGCCCTGGTCGCCGTTGCAGCGCTGGTGTGACAGCTCGACGGGGTTGTCGGGACGGGTGATGTCGACGATGCGGAACCCGTCGTAGTTGCCGTGATACGCCAGCCGCCCCCAGAAGGCGAGGTCGGAGTTGATGTGGCGCACCGGCGCGGGGTCGGTGAACGACGCCGGGTGGGCGCTGTGCCCCCAAGCCCGGAGGTTCGAAGTGTGCGGTCGGGTGGCGTGCTCCGCGGTGGCCGGCGCCGAGCCGGCGAGGACGGCTGCGACCAGCGCGGCCAGTAGCGCGACGGGAACCCGTGCCCTCATCAGAACCCTCCTGCGTGCCGGACGATCGATCCCGAACGAGAGCACCGAGCTTGGCCGGCACCAAGAGTGATGAGTAAGCCGCCGCCTGCACGAGGACGGTGTCCCGGTTCGGAAGACGAGCGTCCCTCCACTCCGCCGGCCGTGTCAAGCGCCTTTGCCCCTGCACCTGCATCGGGGCGCCAGACTGGGAGCATGCCGCCGCGTAGGCCCTCGCCCCGGCTCCGGCGCGTCGCCGTCCTCGTCGTCGGGACGTTGGCCGGGCTGGTCGTGCTGGTCGCCGCCGCCTGGGCGCTCGACGAGCGGTCCCACAGGGGGCGGGTCGTGCGCGACGTCGCGCTGGCGGGACGGGCCGTGGGCGGCATGACCCGGGCCGAGCTGACCGCGTTCGTCGACGAGCTGGCCGGGCGCTACGACCGGGCGGTGATCGAGGTGCAGGCGCCCGACGGCGGCTTCGGCGCCCGCGCCGACGAGCTCGGCGTGGCCGTCGACCGGGCACGGACGGTGGACGAGGTGATGGTCGTCGGCCGCCAGGGATCGGTGCCCGCCCGGGTGTGGGGATGGGCCCGCCACCTGGTGAAGGGCGACCGCCGCGCCCGCACCGTCCTGCAGCTCGACCAGGCCGCCGTGACACGGGTCGTCGCCGAGCGCGACCCCGCCCGGGTCCTCCCCACCGAGCCGTCGATCGCCGAGCGCGACGGTCGGCTGGTTGGCGTCGAAGGAAAGCCCGGCACCCAGATCGACCCCGTCGCTCTGGGCGCCAGCCTCTCGGGCGCCGATCTCAGCCGCGAGCCGGTGGTGGTGACCGTCGGGCGCGCTCCCCTGCCGCCGCGCTTCTCCCTGCAGGACGCCGAGCGCCTGGCCGGCGACGCCGAGGCACTGGCCAACGACGGGTTCAAGCTCAAGGCCGGCCCCCAGGAAGTCGCCGTGCCCGCCCCGATCTTCCGCCACTGGGTGAAGGCGGTTCCCGCCGAGGACGGGCTCCGGCTGGCCCCCGACACCGCTCCCATCGGCGCCGACCTGGCCAAGCTCTTCCCCAGGCCGGTGGTGCCTCCCACCGACGCCGGCTTCGCGGTGAACGGCGCGACCGTGGTCGTGACGCCGGCCAAGAGTGGGTCGGGCTGCTGCGGCCCGGGAGCGGTCGACCTCATCGCCGAGGCGATCACCGACCCGGCCCGCCGACCCCCCACCCTGCCGTTGCGGGAGATCCCCGCCCGCCGGAACGAGGCAGCAGTCCGCCGACTCGGCATCGTCGAGCGCGTCGCCACGTTCACGACCAGCCACGCCGGCGGCGAGCCTCGTGTCCGGAACATCCACCGCATGGCCGACATGGTGCGCGGCACCGTCATCGAACCGGGCCAGACGTTCTCGATCAACAACACGGTGGGCGCCCGCACGCGCGGCAAGGGTTTCGTCGAGGCCCCGATCATCGGCCCCGGGATGCGCTTCACCCACGAGGTCGGGGGCGGGGTCTCGCAGTTCGCCACGACCTTGTTCAACGCCGCCTTCTTCGCCGGCCTGGAGATCCCCGAGTACCAGATGCACGGCCTGTACATCTCCCGCTACCCCTTCGGCCGGGAGGCCACCTTGTCGTACCCCCGCCCCGACCTCAAGGTGCGCAACAACAGCCCCTACGGCGTGCTGCTCTGGCCCACCTACACGGGGTCGTCGATCACCGTCAGCCTGTACTCGACCCGCTGGGTCGAGGAGGTCACCCAGTCGAACCAGACGACCACCGACCAGGGGCCGTGCAAGGTGGTCACCACCGAGCGCACCCGCCGCTGGCTCGACGGCCGCTCCGCCGTCGACCGCTTCACCGGCCGCTACTCGCCGGCCGAGGGCGTGGAGTGCCGTTGAGCCAGCGCGCCGTCGACGTGGACGTGGTCGTCGTCGGCGGGGGGCCGGCGGGGGCCGCCGCCGCCGCCGCCCTCGCCCGGGCGGGGCGCCGGGTCATGGTCGTGGACAAAGCACGCTTCCCCCGCGACAAGTGCTGCGGCGACGGGCTCACGGTCGCCGCCCTCCGTGAGCTCGAGGACCTCGGCGTCGCCGTCCCGTCGCTGGGCTCCTGGCAGCCGGTCGAGGACGCCTGGCTCCGCTCCCCGTCGGGCCACACCGTGCGCCTGCCCCTGCCCCGCGGCCGGGGCGTGTTCGCCGCCGTCGTGCGCCGGTACGAGCTGGACGCCGCCGTCCTCGATACCGCCCGGGCGGCGGGCGCCGAGGTCTGTGACGGTCACGCCCTCACCGCCGCCACCCTCACCGGCGACGGGCTGGATCTCGCGGTCGAAGGACTGGGCACCGTCCGGGCGCGCTACGCGGTTGGCGCCGACGGCACCTGGTCGCCGTTGCGGCACGCCCTGGGCGCCAACGTCCCCGGCTACCTGGGCGACTGGCACGCCTTCCGGCAGTACTTCGTCGACGTGGGGCCGGCCGCCTCCGACCTCTGGGTGTGGTTCGAGCCCGACCTCTTGCCCGGCTACGCCTGGTCGTTCCCACTCCCGGGGGGGCGGGCCAACGTGGGCTTCGGGATCCAGCGCGACGGGGGCATCGCCGTGCGGGAGATGAAGCACCTCTGGCCCGATCTGCTCGCCCGGCCGCAGCTGCGCGAGGTGCTGGGCGACCGGGCCCACCCCGAGGGGCCGCACCGGGCGTGGCCCATCCCTGCTCGTGTCGGCCGGGTGCCCCTGGTCGCCGGCGGCGGCCGGGCCCTCTTCGTAGGCGACGCGGCCGCGGCCACCGACCCCCTTACCGGCGAAGGGATCGCCCAGGCCCTCCTCACCGGACGGCTGGCCGCCCTGGCGATCGGCGCCGCCGGCCCCGACCGTCCCGAGTTGGCCGCCGAGCGGTACGAGGCGGCCGTTGCCGACGCCCTCTTCGCCGACCACCGGCTGGCCACCGTGCTGAGCCGGGCCCTCGCCCATCGCAAGGGCGCCCGCACCGCCATCCGCGCCGCCGGGGCGACGGGCTGGACCCGCCGCAACTTCGCCCGCTGGCTGTTCGAGGACTATCCCCGTGCCCTTCTGGCCACCCCTCGCCGCTGGCACCGTGGGATGTTCGGCGGTCCTGGCGCGTACTACACCTGACGCCCCTGGCCCTCGCGCATTGGGTCAGGAAAGCGGCCGGAACGGCCACTTTCCCGCGAGCGGAGTGAACGGACGTTGCATTCGGCCCGGCGGCGGCATGGGCAGGTAAACGCCTCACCCGCTCGCAACAACGAAGGACTCACACATGCGACCGATCGTCCTCCCCCTCGCGGTGGCCGGCCTCTTCGGCCTGGCCAGCTGCGGTGGCGGACCCAGCAAGAGCAGCTTCCTCGCCGAGGCCGACGACACGTGCGGGGCCGCCAACGCGCCGGTCGCGTCCCTCCAGGCGCCGACCAGCTTTCCCGAGCTCTCAGCAGGCGCGGCCAAGCTGGCGGCGGCGACCGACGAGCAGGTGCCCCGGCTCCGGAGCCTCGACCGCCCGAGCGACGACGACGAGCCGGACGCGGTCTTCGCCGCCTTGAACGGCGTGGCCACCGCCGCCAAGTCGTTGCAGGCGGCCGCCGATACGAAGGACGACCGGGCCACCGCCACCGCCGCCAACGAGCTGTCGAAGAACGCCCGGGAGGCGGGGAGCCGGGCCCGCGCCTACGGGTTCACGACCTGCGGCAGCGCCACCGAGGCGCCTGCCAACTCGGTGTTCGAGGGGGCCAGGAAGGTCGTCGGGGCCGGCTTCGTGCTGCAGGCGGAGACGCTCTGCCGCCAGGCCAGCGAGGCCATCGAAGCGCTGCCCGAGGTCACCAGCCTGGCCGGCCTCGTCCGGTTCCTCGACAAGGAGATCCCGATCCTCGTCGACCTGGTCGCCCGGATCGAGGCCCTCGTGCCGCCACCCGGGAAGGAGGCCGAGGTCGCCGCCTTCCTCGACGCCGAGCGGAAGGTCATCGAGAAGGACAAGGAGATGCGCAGCGCAGCGCAGGCGCGTAACGAGGCGCTGACCGCCGAGCTCGACGAAGAGGACGCCAGGCTGGTCACCGCCGCCAACCACCGGGCCGACGAGCTGGGGATGGACGACTGCGGGACCAACTCCGCCTTTTGACCCGGGCCGCGCCGGTAGGGTCGGCCCATGGCCGACACGGTCGACGGCGTGCTGGCACCGGCGCTCGATCTCGGCGGTTGCCGGGTGCTGGTCGGCACCTGCTCGTGGACGGACAGCACGCTGGTCAAGGAGACCGACTGGTACCCGCGCCGCTCGATGACCGCCGCCCAGCGCCTGGCCTACTACGCCAGCCGCTTCCCGCTGGTCGAGGTGGACAGCACCTACTACTTCCCCCCGACGCCGGAGCTCGCCGGGTCCTGGGTCGAGCGAACGCCCGACGGGTTCACCATGAACGTCAAGGCCTGGTCGCTTCTCACCGGGCATCCCACCTTCCCGGACTCGCTCTGGCCCGACCTCCGCGAGGAGGTCGCCCCGGAGCATCGCGACAAGCGGCGCCTGTACGTCAAGCACCTCTCGCCCGACGCCGTGGACGAGTGCTGGGAGCGGTTCCGCCACTCCCTCATGCCCCTGCACTCCTCGGGCAAGCTCGGCGCCGTCCTCCTGCAGTACCCCCACTGGTTCGGGCCCAAGGAGGCCAACCGCGACCAGCTCCGGGAGGCCGCCCGTCGTTTGGGCGACTTCCAGCTGTGCGTGGAGTTCCGCAACGGCCTGTGGCTGGAGGGCGGCGAGTGCGAGACGACCTTCGAGCTGCTCGAGTCGCTGGGCCTGACGTTCGTGTGCGTCGACGAGCCCGCCGGCTTCCCGTCGTCGGTGCCGCCGGTCGTGGCCGCCACCGCCGACCTCGCGGTCGTGCGGTTCCACGGTCGGAACGCCGAGACGTGGGAGCGCACGGTGCCCAGCGCGGCCGAGCGGTTCAGGTACCTCTACCGCACCGAGGAGCTCGAGGAGTGGGTGCCCAAGGTGCACGAGCTGGCCGCCTCCGCCCGGGAGGTCCACCTGCTCATGAACAACTGCTACCGGGACTACGCGGTGGACAACGCCGACGAGCTGGCCGCCCTGCTCCGGGCCAAGGGTGCGGAGCCCGTCGACGAGGGCGTGACGACAACCGCCCAGCAGACGCTCGACCTCTGACCACCGCAACCTCTCCGGAAGCGCAGCCGATGACCCTATGGCGCGCCCGCGTCCTCACGTGGCGGGCAGCATGCATCGGTGACGTGGACAGGAGATAGGAACGCCAATGGCCTCGGACGATCGCAGCTCGTTGTGGCGCCGCCTCCGCTGGGGGCCCATCGCCGCCGCAACGGTGGTGGCCCTCCTGGTCATCGGGCTCGTGCCTCCCCTGCGGGGGCTGGCGGCCAACATCGCCAGCAAGGTCATCCTCTTCGTCGCCTCCCCGCTGGCGCCCTCGACGGGAGGCTTCGACGACCTGCCCGAGGCCAGCCGGGTCCTCGCCGCCGACGGCTCCGAGCTCGGTGTGCTCGGGGTCGAGCAGCGGGAGCCCGTCCGGCTCTCGTCGCTCCCGCCCCACGTCGTCCACGCGGTGCTGGCCGCCGAGGACGCCAACTTCTACGACCACAGCGGGGTCGACCCCGCGGCCGTCCTCCGGGCCGTCTTCAACACCGCCAAGGGCGACACCCAGGGAGGCAGCACCATCACCCAGCAGCTGGCCAAGCTCAACTACACGGGGTCTCAGCGCACGGTCATGCGCAAGCTCAGGGAGGTGCTCTACGCCGCCCGGCTCGAGCAGCGGTACTCCAAGGATGAGCTGCTCGAGCGCTACCTGAACCAGGTGTACTTCGGCGACAACGCCTACGGCATCCGGCTGGCGGCCGAGAGGTTCTTCGCCACGTCCCCCGAACGCCTCGGTCCCGCGCAGGCCGCCACCCTGGCGGGCAAGATCCAGTCGCCCAGCGCCCTCGACCCGTACAAGGACCCGGCCGCCGTGCAGGCCCGCCGGAACCAGGTCCTGCGCAACATGGCCGAGCACGGCTGGCTGTCGGTGGCCGACCTGGCGGCGGCGGAGGTCGAGCCGCTGCGGCCCGCCCCCCGCACGGCGGGCGCCACCGCGCCGGCCGGCCGGGCGCCACACTTCGTCGCCTACGTCGGGCGCGAGGCCGCCGGCCTCGACGAGCTAGGGGGCATCGACGCCAACCGCCAGAAGCTGGTCCTGACGGGCGGTTACACCATACGGACGACCTTCGACCCGAAGGCCTTCGACGAGGCCGTCGCCGCGGCCAAGGCGACCCTCGGCGCCGCCGGCGACCCCACGACCGCCGTCGCGTCGGTCCAACCGGGCGACGGGGCGATCCGCGTGCTCTTCGGCGGCCTCGACCCCACCCTCGAGTTCGACCCCGCCACGCAGGGACGGCGCCAGCCCGGCTCGTCCTTCAAGCCCTTCGTCTACCTGGCCATGCTCAGGGCGGGGATCGACCCCCGGACGACGTTCGACGCCGGCTCTCCCAAGACGGTCGACTGCGCCGGCGGCCCGTGGACGGTCAGGAACTACGAGGGGCGAGGAGGCGGCGCGACGACGGTCGACGACGCCATGGTGCGCTCGATCAACACCGTCTTCGCCCAGGTCATGGCCAGGGTGGGCCCGGCCCCGACGCAGCAGGCGGCCGAGGATGCGGGCGTCAGCCGGGAGGCGGTGGACCCGCCAGAGTGCGCGATGGCGCTCGGTGGCCTGCGCCACGGCGTCAGCCCCCTCGAGATGGCCGCCAGCTTCGCCACCTTCGCGGCCCGAGGCGTCTACGCCCCTCCGTACGCCATCACCCGCATCGACGACCGCGAGGGCAAGCTCGTCTACCAGCACTCGCCCACCACCCACCGCGGCGCCGAGGAGAAGGAGGCGGGTGTCCTCAACGCCGTGCTCCAAAGGGTCGTGCGGGAGGGCACCGGCACGGCCGCCGCCATCGGTCGCCCCCTCGCCGGGAAGACGGGGACCACTGAGAACAACGGCAACGCCTGGTTCGTGGGCTACGTCCCGCAGCTGTCGACCGCAGTGTGGGTCGGTCGGCCCGAGGGTGACATTCCCATGACCAACGTCCACGGCGTCGCCGTCACCGGAGGCAGCTACCCCGCTCGGATCTTCGCCCGGTACATGCGCGCCGCGCTGGCCGGGGTCCCGGTGCAGGACCTCTACACCGCGTCGCCCGACGACCTGGGCCTGCGAGGAGCACCGGAGAGCGTCGTTCCGGACGGCACCGTCGGGAGCACCGTCACCCGCCCCTCGCCCGACGGCCTTCCGCTACCGGACGCTCCGAGCAGCCCTCCGGTCAGCTTCGAGCCCCCGGCGCTGCTTCCAGAGCCGCCGACGCCTCCCGTACCCCCTGTCCCCACGACAAGGGCCCCCCGCCCGACGACCACCGTCCCCCGCCCGACGACGACGATCGCTTCGCCCTGAGGGGCGACCAGGGTCAGAAATCGCCCCCGCCGAAGTCGCCGTCACCCGAGTCCCCGGCGTCCTCCTGGGCGGCGTCCTCCCTGCCCTCTTCGTAGCCCCGCTCGTAGGCCTGTCCGCCGCCGCCCCCGAATCCCCAGCCGCCCCCGAGCATCGAGCCCAGCAGCAGGCCGGTGAAAAGGTCGCTGCCGCCGAAGAAGCCCCCGCCGTACCACCCGCCGCCGTATCCCGCGTACGCGGGCCGGCCGTAGTCGTCGATCTCGACCACCGGCTCGCCTCTCGATCCCTGGACCTGTAGCTCGGGCGGTGGCGGCGGTGGCTCTCGGCCGTCGATGCGCGCCCGCGCCCGGGCGAAGGCGTACTGTCCCTCGCTCAGCGCCCGGCGGATGCGGGGGACGTCGTCGGGGTCGTCGATGGCATCGATCGCCGCCTGGGCCCACCGGTAGCGGGCGGCACCAGCGTCGTAGTCCTCCCGAGCGTCGGGGTGCATGGCCACCTGCGGCTCCAGGGCCAACACGTCGTCCGCCACCAGCTGGAGATCGGCCTGGAGGTCGCGACGCAGGCCCTGCAGCCGCTCCCGCCGCTCCCGCTCCTTGCGGCGCCGCCGCCACAGGAGTGCCCCGCCCCCCGCCACCGCGCCGACGACGAGCAGCAAGAGGAGCACCGAGACGCCGCGACCACCGCCGCCGCCCCCGCCCCCGTCGCCCCCGTCGCCCTCCCGGGCGAACACCTCGTCGGCCCCGCCGCCGGAGGGCGGGCGGTCGACGGCCGAGGTTTCGAGGCGCTGGACGCTTCTGACGTACTCCCGCAGGACGGCGGCCGCGCCCTCGCCCCGGTGCTGGCGGAAGACCTGGGTGGCCAGGTCGCTGGCCTGGCCGCGCGGCAAGACGTCGCTGGCCGCCCGGAAGGCGTTCCCGGCGAGCACCGCGTAGGTGCCCCGGAGGCCGGTGGCGGTGCGCAGGGCGGTGACGACGTCGTTCGGGTCGCCTCCCGCCTCCTGCAGGACCGCGGCGGGCAGGACGGCGACGTACACCGGATGGCTGCCCGCCCGCACCTCGTCACGGATGCGCCCGGCGTCGCCGCCCGACACGGTCCCGCCGGCGTCGGGGTCCACGTAGACAGGGTCGGTCCGCAGAGCCTGGCCGGCGCGGTCGACGATGGGACCGGCCGCCAGGGCGGCGGCCGCGACCAGCACGACCGGCACGGTCAGAAGGGCGGTGATCGCGGCCACCGTCGCCGAGCGGATCGTGGTTCTTCGCATGCGTCGGCCTCCGTCGACCACGTGGTCGCCGTAGCTAGGTACCCAATCGGGACAACGTCTGATGCGGCGTCCAGGTGCCACCCGCGCTCACCCTTCCTCGTCGCCGGCCAGCTCCGGGTCCGCACTGACCGGCGACGCGTGGTGAGCCACCATCCTCCACTCGCCGCCGGGTGCACGGCTGAACAGGTTCAGGGCGGCCACCGTGGTGGCCGGCTGGGCGTCGGAGAGGATGTTCTCGTCGACCGACACCCACGCCAGGTCGCCGGCGACGTGGGCGGCCACGTTGGTGAGGATGAACTGGAGGTGCTGGTCGTTCTGGAAGAGGGCGAAGAAGGACGCCGCCACCTGGCCCCAACCTCGCAGCGTCGCCCAACCGGGATGGGTGCAGACCACCCTGTCCGAGTGCTCCCAGAGCCGGGACATGGCCTCGAGGTCCCGGGCCTCGAACGCGCCGTAGAACGCCTGGTTGGCGCGGCGGACGAGATCGGCGTCGTCGATGACCGCGATGGTGTTCCTCCAGTCGACCTCGTCCCGGCCGTGGCCCCGGCGGAGGGCGCCGGCGGGAGGCACGCTACCGTCCCGCCGGTGCAGCTCGTGCCGTCCTCCGGCGGCGTCTCCGTGGCCGTGCACGAGCTCGGAGGGGCCGGCCCGCCGCTCCTCATCGTCCACGGCACCGGGTTCTGCACGGGGATGATGGCCCCCCTGGCGGCCGAGTTGTCCCACCGGTTCCGCTGCGTGGGCCTCGACCTGCGGGGTCACGGGTCGAGCCCGGTGGTCCCCGGCGCGAGCTACCACTGGCACGACCTCGCCGATGACGTGGCCACCGTCGTCGACGCCTTTGGCCTGGCGCCGGCGTACGCGGTCGGGCACTCCTCGGGTGGCGCCGTCCTGCTCATCGCCGCTGCCGACCGCCCCTCCCCGTTTGAGGGACTCTGGTGCTACGAGCCGATCGTCTGGCCCGACCCGGCGGCCCTCACCGCACGGGCCGAGGGCCTGGCCGCGGGCGCGTCGCGGCGGCGGGCTGCGTTCGGGTCCCGGGAGGAGGCGGGCGCCAACTTCGCGGGGAAGCCCCCCTTCTCCGGCTTCGATCCTCGGGCTCTCTCGGCGTACCTGGAGTGCGGGTTCGCCGACACCCCCGGCGGCGTCGCCCTGAGTTGCCCGCCCGAGGTGGAGGCGGAGATGTACCGCATGGGCGTGGCCCACGACGGCTTCGGACGCCTGGGGCGGGTGGCCTGCCCGGTCACGGTGGCCCGGGGTGAGCGGAGCGACGCCATCGGCGCCGACGTGGTGGCCGCCCAGGTCGCCGCGCTGGCCCGGGGCCGGGCGGTGGAGCTCGCCGGCCTCAGCCATTTCGGCCCACTGGAGGACCCTGCCCGAGTGGCCGAGGCGGTCCTCGAGGCCTTCTGACACCCTCGGGGCATCCGCGTCGCCGTCACACCCCGGCGGTACGGTGAGGTCGATGCCGCTCCCACTGCCCGGCTCGCTGACCCCCTCGAAGGTGGCGTCGTTCAAGGACTGCGCGCTCGCGTTCCGGTTCTCGGCCATCGACCACCTGCCCGAGCCGCCGTCGCCGTGGGCCACCAAGGGCACGTTGGTGCACCGGGCGCTCGAGCTGTTGCTCTGCGAGCCCCCCGCCCGCCGCACCGTGGCGACGGGGCTCGAGTGCCTGGCCCGGGCGCGGTCGGAGATGGCAGCGCACCCCGAGTACGTCGGCCTCGGCCTCACCCCCGAGGCGGAGGCCGAGTTCGCCGCCGACGCCGAGGCGCTCGTCCGCCGCTACTTCGACCTGGAGGACCCCACCACCGTCCACCCCATCGGCCTCGAGCTCCGCCTGGAGGCGAAGGTGGGGTCGCTCACCCTGCGGGGGGTGATCGACCGGCTCGACGTCGACCCCGACGGCGGCCTGGTCGTCACCGACTACAAGACCGGCAAGGTGCCCGGCGTGGCCCACGAGCAGGCCCGCCTAGGCGGGGTGCACTTCTATGCATTCCTCTGCGAGCAGGTCCTGGGCCGCCGCCCCGTCCGCATCCAGCTCCTCTACCTGAGCGAGCCGGTGGCCATCGTCGCCCAGCCGTCCGACCAGTCGATCCGGGGTCTCGAGCAGCGCACCATGGCGATCTGGCGGGCGGTCGAGCGGGCGTGCGCGCTCGACGACTTCCGGCCCCACCCTTCCCGGCTGTGCGAGTGGTGCTCCTTCCGTGAGTACTGCCCCGCCTTCGGCGGGGACCCCGCCCGGGCCCGGGAGCTGGCCGCCACCGCCTGAGGCCGCCGTCGGGGGGGCGGCCCGTCAACCACCGCTACCGTCGGCGTCCGTGCCCACCCCGGTCGCCGCCGCCCGCCGGCACGTGCGCACCTTCGACGCCCGGGTCGACCGCGCCTTCGACGCCCTGCGGGGCCGGCCCCCGGTCGACCGCCTGTTCTACGCCGCATCCGAGCTGGGCGACTTCAGCCTGATCTGGCTGCTGCTGGGAGGGGTGCGGGCCCTACGGTCCGACCGCGACCTGGAGGCGGCCAAGCGCTTGGCCGTCGGCCTGGCGGCCGAGTCCTTCGCCGTGAACGGGGTGATCAAGTCGGTGTTCCGCCGCCGCCGACCGCCGTGGGAGGCCGACCGGCCTCGGCACCTGCGCCAGCCGCGCACCAGCAGCTTCCCGAGCGGCCACGCCACCGCCGCGTGCATGGCGACGATCCTGCTCTCGGAGGACGACCCGCTGTGGCCGGTCTACTGCGCGGTCGGGGTGGTGGTCGCCAGCAGCCGGGTCTACGTGAAGATCCACCACGCGTCGGACGTGTTGGGCGGGGTGGTGGTGGGAGCGGTCCTGGGCATCGCCGGACGCCGCCTCATGCCTCTCCCGCCCCCGCCGGACGCCGGGGACGAGGAGCCCCAGCTCAGCTGACGCCGGCCTCTTCGAGCTCGGGCAGCGCCGACGGGTCGGCCGAGTCGGCGGCGAGGAGCGAGCGCATGTCGAGGAGGAGGTCGGACACCTCGGCCGCCGACACCAGCTCCCGCTGGTGCAGCGTGCCCAGGCTGCGATCGATGATCTCAACCGCCTGGTTGATGACGTCAGTCTCGAGTGTCTCGCTCATCAGTCTCTCCAACGCCCGGGGTTACCGGCCTGTTCCGTCACTACCCCTTGGAAACAAGATCGTCACATGTTCGGCGGGCTTGAGCCGCTCCCATGTCACACTACCCCCAGAGCCCCCCGGATGGCAGGTTGATACAGCCGGCGGCCCGGCGGCGGGCGTCAATGTCACACCCCCCTGTCATCCTGTGACCATGCAAGAGCAGCTGGTCCTGGTCGAGCCCGTCGAGCGCCCGTGGGAGCTCGACGAGCACACTCGGGAGATTGGCCGCCGGGGGGTCGAACAGGCCCGGGAGGCCCTCCGCAACGCCAAGGCGGTCCGCCCGGCGGCAGCCTGACCGCAGGGTTCGAGCCCCCTGACCCTCTCGCGGCCCCGGGCCCCCGATCGCCCCTCCTCGCCGGAGGTCTCCGTCATGCGCCGAGTGCTCGCCACCGTGGCCCTCCTCGTGGGCCTCGCCGGCTGCCAGTCCGCCGCGTCCCCCGGCCCGGCCACACCCGCCCTCGGCGTCGACGGGCGAGGGTCGATGGTCAGGGTGGTCGACGGTGACACCATCGTCGTCCGCCTCGCCGGGCGGGAGGAGCGGGTGCGCCTCATCGGCATCGACACCCCGGAGTCGGTCAAGCCGGGAAGCCCGGTGGAGTGCTTCGGCAAGGAGGCGTCGGGCCACCTGGCGTCCCTGCTCCCGGAGGGGACGGTTGTGCGCCTGGAGGGCGACGTCGAGCAGCGGGACCGCTACGGCCGCCTCCTCGCCTACGTCTACCGCGACGCCGACGGCCTCTTCGTGAACGCGGTGATGGCACGCGACGGGTTCGCCGAGCCCCTCACCGTCCCGCCGAACGTCGCCCACACCGCCGAGCTGGCCACCGCTGCCCGCAGCGCCCGGGAGAGCGGCCGCGGCCTGTGGACTGCCTGCCCGGCCCCCGGCGCGCCGCCCACCCGGGCGCCGCCGGGCTGATCAGGCCGGCGGTGGCCCCTCGGCCGACGGCGGCCTCTCCGCCGATGGCGCCGCCCGCTCGGCCGCCTCCGCGGCCGCCTCCCGGCGTCCCAGCCGGCGGTTCCACCACCACAAGAGCCCGAAGCCGAGAACCGGCAGCGAGAGCAGGAAGATCTCGGCGGCGAGGCCGGCGGTGCCGCCGTGGGCGAGGATCGAGCTCATGGCGTTCACGTCCCCAGGAGGAGGGCCAGGCCACCCACGGTGAAGGCGACCATAGCGGCGAGAAGGGGGTACTGCGACCGGCTCGCCCGCTCCCTGCCGAAAAGAGCGATGGCGCGGTCGTGGGCCAGGACCACCCCGGCCACGTGGCCGGCGACGATGGCGGCCGCCTGCACATAGGCGATCGTGGTCGTCGACACCGCCCGGTAGTCGACCGTGCGCCGGGCGGTGCCGAAGAGGTCCCATCCGGCCCCGAAGGGGTCGGACGCGAGCGCGAGCGCGGTCTGGCCCTCGAAGACCAGAAGGGAGAAGTAGTGGGCCACCGCGTAGGCGACGACGATCGGCACCAGCGAGTGCACGAAGGCGGCGGCCAGCTCGTCGGGGTCCCGCCCCTGCATGCGGCCCATCGCCCGCATGGCGGCCACGTAGGCCACCGCGACCAGCCCGACGCCCCACGCCAGGCCCAGCGTCGACACCGCGGTCAGCTCCCACTTCCCGAGCCCGTCGGTGAGATCGGTCCAGAACCGGGTGCGAGAGATGCCGTCGAACGTCGTCGAGCCCAGGCCCACCAGCACGAGCGCCTGCAGCCCCGGCCGGTGCTCGAGCGTCGCCAGCCCGACCAGCGGCGGGCGGACGCGCAGGCGCCCGTCCTCGTCCGCGTAGAGCGGCGCCATGTGGGCGATGACGCCGAAGAACGCGGCGAAGGCCTCGCCCCGCCGGAGCCAGTCCCGGCTCCGGCGAGCCGCCGCCACGACCACGACGGCGGTGTAGGCGACGATCGCCAGCCCCAGCACGCGGGGCTCGGCTCGGTCGGGGTAGACGATCTCCAGCCACACGAACGCGAACAGCCCGAGGGCGGCCGGCCAGTAGCCGGCGTCGGCTTCCGGTGCCTCCGTCGACGGGGCGGCCGGGCGCCGCCGCAGCCGCTCCAACGCGGCGGCGAGGGTGTCGAACGGGCTCAGCACCCGCCAGAGGTCGCCGGCCAGGGCGCTGACCAGGATCATCCCGACCCAGAAGACGACGTACACCGCGACCGGCGCGATGTTGGCGGTGGGGTCGGCGTCGCCGAACAGCGCGGCCGCCAGCACCACGCCGAAGATGACCATGCCGAGCGCCCGGCCGACGACCGCCAGCGCCTCGGTCGCCCGGGGTGAGGCCGGGGGGACGAGCACTCCGATCCTGCCTCCCTCGAGCCGGGCGGTGGGCCAGAGCACGGCCAGGGCGGCGAACGACACGACCAGGGCGCCGGCGGCCCCGTAGGCGAACATCCACACCGGGAGGGGGAGGTCCGAGCGCCCGCCCAAGCCGTGGGCCGCCGCCGGGCGGGCGGTGATGAGGATGGTGGCAGCCAGGGCGCCGGCGAGGACCATCCCTCGCCGCGCCCCCCTCACGGCTTGACCTCGAGGCTCAGCAGGCGCCTGTGCGTCTTCTCCAGCTCGACCTCGAACACACCGGGCAGGTTGGCGATGAACGTGATCTCCGCCGGGCCGGTCGGCCCGACCTGGAACCGGTGCTCGTAGCCGTGGACGTGCACCTCCTCGGCTGTGTCGCTGGTGACGCGCAACCTGATCCGCTCGTTCAAGGGCACCTCGTGGCGCCCGCCGCCCTCCACCGACCCTCGCCGGACCACCACGTCGACCAGCCGGGCCGCCAACGTCGTCGTCGGCCCGGGCGCGGTCGACGGTGCCGCCGCCTGGGTCGTCGCCGTTGTCTCCTCCTGGTTTCGGCTGCAGCCGGCCAGCACCAGCGCCAGCCCGGCGGCGAGCGCGAGGGGCGCGGCGAGCCGCGCTCGTAAAAGCAGCATCATCTTCTCCCTGTCGTCGGAACGGACCCTCAGCGGCAGGGCCGGGGAGGACCTCGTGAGCCGACCGGGCGAAGGGGGGTGCGGGACGCGGGGACCAGGACCGGAGTCGTCCACCAACCCCGCGCCGGTGGGACCGAGCGGACGGTGCGCCCCAGCACGGCGACGACCCGGTCGCCGGCCCGGGAACTGGCCCCGAGCAGCAGGCACGTGGCGGCCGCGACCGCCACCTGCGACGCCAGACCCAGCCAGACGGCCGGCGAGGCGACGACGCCGAGGGCGTCACCGGCGAGGGCGTGCTCGGTCAGCTCCTGGACGACGAAGACCGCCCACTGCGCCCCCACGAGGGGCGCCACCCGGGGAGGGCTGCCGTGCGGACGCGCCCAACCGCCGGACCCGACCGCCGCCCACACCAGAGCTGCCACCAGAGCCGGCAGGGCGACGGCCACCGCCGCCGGCAGGTACCCGTGGCCGACGGCACCGGCCCCGTGATGGCCGTCGCCGGCGAGCGCGTAGCCGATCCAGTGGCCGGCCAGCACGGCGGCGGGCACGACGAGGACGGCGCGAGTGGAGCGGGCCGACCGCACGAGCCGAGCCTACGCCCGGCGTCCTCGGGCCGGCGGTCGGACCGAGGTCACCCAAGGGCCGGCGCGGTTACGCGGTTAGCGTTCCCGGTGTGACGTCGGTCGCCGAGCGGCTCGGCTACCCACCGGACACCCGTCTGCTCGTCGTCAACTGTGACGACCTCGGCTCGTGCCACGCCGCCAACGTCGGCGTCTACGAGGCCCTCCGCGACGGCGTCGCCACCAGCGCCAGCCTCATGGTGCCCTGCCCGTGGGCGCGTGACGCGGCGGCCCGCTACCGGGGCGAGGACATCGGCGTGCATCTCACCCTCAACGCCGAGCACGACCTCTTCCGGTGGGGGCCCATCACCCAGGCGCCGTCGCTCCTCGATGGCGACGGCGGCTTCCCGCGCACGCTCGAGGACCTGTGGGACCACGCCGACCTCGACGAGGTCCGTCGCGAGTGCCGGGCCCAGGTGGAGCGGGCCATCTACTGGGGCTTCGACGTCAGCCACCTCGACTCCCACATGGCCGCCCTGGAGCTGCGACCGGAGTTCTTCGACGTCTACCTCGAGCTGGCCGTCGACTTCGGCCTGCCCGTCCGGCTGGGCCCCGCCTCGGCCGAACGTTCGGTGGGGTTCCCGTTCCGCGCCCTCGCCGCCGAGGAGGGCGTGCTCTCTCCCGACCAGGTCGTGCGGGCCCAGGAGGTCGGCAGCCGGCGAGCGATCGAGCGGGCACTGGTGGACCTGCCTCCGGGGGTCACCGAGCTGCGGGTCCATCCCGCCATCGACAGCGCCGAGCTGCGGGCGTTCGCCCCCGACTGGGCGGGACGGGTCGACGACCACGACCTGGTGACCGGCCATTCGACGTTGCGGGCCCTCGCCGAGCGGGCGGGCGCCCGGTTCATCGGCTACCGGGCCCTGCGCGACCTGCAGCGCAGCCGGTAGCCGGCCGTTACGGCCGTCGGCCCACCACGACCTCTTCGGCCAGCTCCCGTCGTTGAGGAGCCCACCGGGCGAGGGCGAAGGCGGCCCCGGCGTGGCGCCGGTACGCCCCGGCGAGGGCGTCCCGCCGCCAGCGGCCGACGGCGACGACCAGGGCGGCGTCGCCCGCGTCACGGAAGGCCGTGGCAGCCACAACATCCCCCGTTCGGAACGGTCGATGTGCAGGATGGAGCACGCCCGGCTGGCGAGCCCACCTCCCGGTTGCCCTAGGCTCCCCGCCGTCCGCCTGCCCTCTGGCACCGGGAGGTGCGTCGTTGTCGATCGACGAGAAGGCGCTCGCCGAGCTGCTGGTCGAGTCACAGGACCTGCAGTCCGACGCCATGCGGGCGAGCTGGGAGTCGCCGACCACCATGGTCGAGCTCGGCCACGAGCGGCGCGCCGCCAGCGGCGACGACCGCGAGGAACGGGAGCGGTTCGCCGCCGAGCGCCGTCGCCTCATGCGCCGGACCCTCCTCCAGGCGGGCGGGGCGGCGACCGGGGTGGGCGGCGCCCTCCTCCGGTGGATGGCCCGTCCCGCCCTCGCCGACGAGGCGCTCGACGTGCAGATGCTCCAGACGTCGGCGTCGATCGAGAACCTCGCCGTCGCCACCTACGAGAAGGCCCTGGGGCTCGATTTCATCGGCGGCGGGAGCGCCAACCCGACGGTGAGGGACTTCGTGAACAGGACGAGGGACCAGCACAGGGAGCACGCCGCCGCGTTCAACGCCGCCGTCACCCGCCTCCGGGGCCGACCCCAGACCGGCCCCGACCCGATCCTCGAGACGACGGTCAACAAGGCCTTGACCCCCGCGCCCAGCGGGCCCGGACCGGTCGTCGACCTCGCCATCGAGTTGGAGACCACCGCGGCCCAGACGTACCAGAGCAACGCCGCCGCCCTCACCGACACCCAGGCCCGCAGCCTCACCGCCAGCATCATGGGCGTGGAGGCGCAGCACCTCTCCGTCCTGTTGGCGGTCAAGGCCCTTCTCGGTGGCAACCAACCGGAGCTCATCGCCCTCGACCCGGCGAACGCGGCCCGGCTGCCCGAGGCGGTGGGCACCGCCGGCATCCCCGATCCCTTCGGCAAGACCGAAGAGGCGCGGCCGGCGGAGGAGGGGGCGATCGGGTGAGGACGCGGCGGAAGTTGGCGCTGCAGATCGGCGAAGCGGAGCTCGTCGCGATGACGCGCGACCTCGAAGAGCGGCACCACGAGACGCTGCCCGCCATGCGGGCGGCGGCCGCGGAATGGTCGGAGGAGCTGCGCGCCAGCCGCCGAGCGTTCCTCGCCGGCGGCGCCGCCCTTGGCGGCCTGCTGCTCGCCGGGTGCGGCGACGCGAGGGACGAAGGCGAGGAGGCGCGCGGCGAGGTGCCGGGCGCCCGCCAGCCCCGACCTCCCACGGGCGACTTCGCGATCGCCGCCCTGGCCGCATCGATCGAGAACCTGGCGGTGACGACCTACCAAGTCGGCATCATCGCCGCCGAGACCGGGAGGCTCGGCCCCGTCCCGCCGGCCGTCGCCAGCTTCGCCCGGACGGTGCAGAGGCACCACGCCGACCATGCCGCGGCCTGGAACGAGGTGCTCACCAACGGCGGCCGGGTCACCGTCGACGGCGTCGACGAGACGGCCAACCGCGAGGTGGTGGACCCCCGCCTCGGTCAGCTGTCCGACGTGCCCGGGCTGGCCCGGCTGGCACTGACCCTCGAGAACGTGGCCGCCGCCACCTACCTCAGGAGCATCGCCAACCTGGAGAACACTGGTGCCCGCAAGGTGGCGGCGTCGATCCAGCCGGTGGAGATGCAACACGCCGCCATCCTCAACTTCCTGCTCGGGCAGTACCCGGTGCCCGACAGCTTCGCCAAGGAGGACGGGGCCCGCCCGCTGAGCGACCGGATCGTCCAGTAGCCCGGGTCGCCGGCCAGGTTTGTCGCCCTCACTCGAGCGCTCGTTAGAGTGCCTCACTCGATATGAGCGTGGTCGTCGCACGGCCGAGCCAGGGAGGCCCCCGCTGAAGACGTTCGCCACCCCCGCCAAGCCGCGGCCGCGGGCCGTGGCCGCGATGGTGCTCTGCGCCCTCGCCGTCGTCCCCTTGGTGGCATCGCCCGCCCGGGCCCAGACGGGTCTCGAGGGCGTCTGGGAGCTCACCGGCCCGCTGTCGGCGCCCCGCGTCGACCACACGATGACCCTCCTCGCGAACGGCCGGGTGCTGGCCGCCGGGGGGCGCTCGCAGGCGCCGAACCCGCTCGTGAACTTCAACACCGCCGAGGTCTTCGACCCCATCACCGAGCAGTGGACACCGACGGGGTCGATGAGAGACTTCCGCTGGTCGCACACCGCGACACTGCTCCCGGATGGGAGGGTGCTGGTGGCAGGGGGGTTCGGCGGGACCCCGGTCGGCTCGGGGGCCAACGCCCAGCCCGTCGTCGACACGGCCGAGATCTACGACCCGGCCACCGGCCAGTGGACGCGCACCGGGAACCTCAACGTCCGCCGGGCGCTGCACACCGCCGAGCGCCTCCCCGACGGCCGGGTGCTGGTGGCCGGCGGACGGACCTGCAACCAGCCGCCCCCGGCGACCTGCAACTTCATGTTCGTCACCAACACCGCCGAGATTTACGATCCCGCCACCGGCCAGTGGACGCTGGCGGGGAGCCTGAGCGCCCCCCGCCACACGACCGCGTCGGTCGTCCTGCTCGACGGCCGGGTGCTGGTGCCGGCCGGGTTCCAGGGCACCGGTGTCCCCTCCAACGGCGGTGACGTCTACGACCCCGTCACCGGGACGTGGAGCCCGATCGCTCGCCTCAACGTCGCCCGCAGTCGCCAGGGCGCCATGCTCCTGCGCGACGGGCGGGTGTTCGTCGCCTTCGGGTTCCAGGGGGGCGCCACCGCCGAGATCTACAACCCCGCGACCAACGCCTGGACGTTCGCGCCACCGCTCGCCGGCTCCTCGGGCCGGTTCAACTTCGCCTACCAGACGCTCCCCAACGGCAAGGTGATGATCGCCAGCGGTCAGATCCCCGCGACCGGCCTCAGCCGCAGCACCGACATCTACAACCCCGCCACGAACCACTGGGAGCCGGGCGGCTCGCTGAACGACGTCCACGCCTCGGCCAGCTCACTGTCGAACAGCTACGAGGCCGTCGTCCTCTCGGCCAGTCCCACGTCGTACGTGGCCGACCCGTACGTCTGCGGCCGGAACTGCGGCAAGGTCCTGGTCGCCGGCTTCAACGCCACCGGTTCCTCGGAGATGTACACCGCGCCAGGAACCTGCTACGGGTTCGACGCCACCCTCATCGGCACGACCGGCAACGACGACCTGGTCGGCACGCCTGGCCGTGACGTGATCCTCGGCCTGGGCGGCAACGACCGGATCGCCGCCGGCGGCGGCGACGACGTGATCTGCGCCGGCGCCGGCGACGACCAGGTCTCGGGCGGCGACGGTGGCGACGTCGCCCTCGGCGGCGACGGCCTCGACCGACTGTCGGGAGGCGTCGGGAACGACGCCCTCTTCGGCGAGGGCGGAAACGACGACGTCAGCGGGGGCCGCGACGTCGACCTCGGCGAGGGCAACGCCGGCACCGACCGCTGTCTGGCGGAGACCCTGAGAACCTGTCCGTAGGGGGGTCCCATCCGAACTTTGTGCGATCGACCCGGTCAGAGGCCGGTCGATCGCGCAAAGTTCGCCGTCTCTTATGTCGTCAGGCGGGCGACAGCTCGAGGTCTTGTGTGATGCGGCCGCTCAGGGTTTCCCCTCTCTCCTTGTTGACAATTGTCAACTCGCCTCCGCCGTGGACCGTCTTCCTCGAGGGCAGATCCCTGGTCAGCTCCCCCACCACGTTCCCCGTGCTGCGGACGGAAAAGCGCTCGATCGTCGCCTCCACACCAGACGAGTTCATGGCTGTGCCTGGAGGTGCCTCCATGCCCTCAACCAAGTCGAGCTCATAGCGATCCGCCGTCAGCATGCGCAGCGTGTACGTCGTCGTCATGTTGACCGTGATTCCACTGAAGGTCGCTGCTCGCCCAACCCGCCACCGCGCCCCGGGTCCTACCGGCTCGCTTGGGAACGGCACGCCGAGGTTGCCGAACTCGGACGAGGTGGAATCGAGGCGCGACTTCAACAGCGGGTCGGCGATCCCGCCGGTATCTATCGAGAACGTCCGGCGGCCGCCTGAGGCGTCGACACTCCCTGTTGCACGTAGACCCTTGAATTGGTTCAGCACCTGCTGCAGCTGATCCGACAACCTTGAGTCGACGTCGGCCGTGGGAAGGACGGACCAGTCAGTGAACGTTGCGGTGTAGTGCGCCCTCCCTTCGCTGTCGACCGTGTCGATGCGTTGCTCTACGACGGTTCTGAGAGTGGGCAGCGCTCCAGGCAAAACACGACTGCCTTCCATGGTCACTTCGAGCGCCGTCCTGCTCACCATCGCCGCCCTCGTCGTGCTGCCGGCGGCGAGGCGGAGCTGGAGGCGTTGCCGGGGCTCCCTGCCGGCGTCCTCCACGGTGACCCGGCCTGCGGCGGTGCCGCCCCCGGTCGTCGCCGCGGCATCGGCCTGGGTCGTGGCGGTTGGCTCGGCCTCGTCCTCGGAGTCGTCGGCGCCACCGCAGGAGACCGCGGCAAGGAGGGTGAGGGCGAGCAGGACGGCGACGAGAGGACAGCGAGCGCGCATCGTGCATTTCGTACCAGACGACCGGCGCGCCCGCGCCGCGTGTCGCTCTATCTCGGCGTGAGCGCCGGATTCTGGGCCGCTCGGGGACCGCCGCCCAGCAGGTCGCGGAGGAGCTTCTCGATGGCGTTCGGCGGGGGCGGAGGCTTGGGCGCGGTGGGCGGCGGCAGAGGGGCGCACAGCAGGTCGTGGTCGAGGTTGTGCTCGACCCACTGGACCATGGCGACGGGGCCTCCGGTGAAGGAGTACTGCGGGGCGCACATGGTGGCGGCGTGGGCGCGGTTGCGGGCGCCGGCCACCCAGGAGGGCACGTCCGTCAGGACCAGCCCACCGGTGATCCGCCCCCACTGGTAGCGGGTCGAGTAGGCGCCGACGGGCACGCCCTGGGAGCGAAGGAACGTGATCGACCCCAGGATGGCGGCGCGGTTGAGGCCGACGTTGCGCGACCAGGAGTTCCCCGTCTCGACGTCGAGCCACCAGCTGTGGCGACCCGCCGCCCCCGTCTGCTGCTGGGCGTAGACGAAGGCGTGGCGGGCGCCGTTGTAGCCGTAGTTGAAGGCACACGCCGCCTCGTCGGAGGGGCTGCAGGCGGGGTTCGGGCTCTTCTGGGCGTACCAGTTGACGGCCGTGCTCGCCGGTCCGGGGTTGGCCGTGTTCATGTAGAAGGACGCCTGGCGGGGAGCGGTCGACGCCCAGGCGTACTGGGGCGCCAGGCACGGGTTGTTCTCGAACGGCTTGCCGCCGTTCACCCCCACGATGCCGAGGTCGCCGTCGACGGGGAGGGGGCCGCCGCCGCACTGCGGCCAGGAGATGTCGTACCCCTTGCCCGACGCCGCCGCCGCCCACGAGGCCAGCACCACCCCGGCGACCAGCGCGAGGGCGGTCACGAGGGCGGTGGCGGGAAGGCGGCGCAGGGATCTCATGTACAGGCGCAAGACCCTACGGGTCGCGCCGGCGGTTGCCAAGGACCCACCGAGTCGCGCCCCCGGCGACCGCGCCCACGGGTCGGGAGGCCCCGAGGCGGAGGGCTCAGTACTCGGTGACCTTCCTGATCTCCTCCTGGATTGCCTTGTAGTCCTCGCTCTGGGTGAGGGGGAGCAGGCTCATCAGCTTGCCCATGTTCCCGGTGACCTTCATGCGGCCCTGCATGAATGCGGCGTTGGGATCGAGCTCGCCCTTCTGGATCTTCACGCTGTCGTCCCACGAGAGGGTGAGGGTGAAGTCCGCGTCGGGGTCCTGACCGAGGCGGGACTCGAGGAGCTTCCCGTTCTCCACGACCCAGTAGTAGAGGATGTCGCCCTCGGGACGGGTGACCCGGTACTGGATGCGCGCGGTGGCGCCCGGGCGCTCGGCGAACGCCTGGGCCAGCTGCTGTTGCTGGTCGAGCCACTCCTGGGTCAGGTACTTGGCCATGGGCGCGCCTCTCTGTCGGCCGTGTCGGTCCCGTCGGGCGACCGAGGGATCGTAGCCAGCGACCCGGTCAGCGGCTCACCCGCTCGCGGATGCCGGCGAACAGGTCGTCCTCGGGGAGGGGGCTGTCCACCAGGCTGCGGGCCAGGATGTAGTCGTCGTAGCGGTAGGCCACGACGTCGGGGGGGAGGCCGAACCAGAACGGCGACTCGTGGTCGATCTGGGTGCGATGGGCCAACAGCGCCTCGCGCCGGACGTGGTGGAGGTCGGAGACGTCGAGGCGGGTGGTGATGCGGTGGTCGTGGTCGGGCCGGTCGAACCACTTCTCGTCGAAGGGAGACTCGAGCCCGAGCTCGAGGAACTTCTGGTGGGTCGCCAGCATCCGGGCCCGTGACCACGCGACGTAGTACAGCTTGAGCGGCTGCCACGGCTCCCCGAGATGCGGGTAGGCGTCGGGGTCGCCGGCGGCGTCGAAGGCAGGCACGGTGATCTCGTGCACCCGGAGGTGGTCGGGGTGCGGGTACCCCTCCTGGTCGTCGGGGTAGGTCACGATCACCTGCGGTCGCTCCCGCCTGATCACCGCCACCAGGCGTCCGACCGCCTCGTCGAGGGGGGCCCTGGCGAAGCATGCGGGGTCCTCGTTGGTGGGCGATCCCGGCATCCCCGAGTCGCGGTAGCCGAGCAGGACCACCTCGTCGTAGCCGATCACCTCGGTGGCCCGGGCCAGCTCCTCCATGCGGACCTCGGGCAGGCGCTCACGGATCTCGGGCCGTTCGGCAGCCGGGTTGAGGATGTCGCCCGCCTCGCCCCCCGTGCAGCACACGAGCACGCAGCGGACGCCTTCGGCGTGGTAGTGCGCGACGGTGCCGGCGCCCTTCGACGACTCGTCGTCCGGATGGGCGTGGACGGTGAGGAGGCAGAGACGCTCGTGCATGGGGCCAAGGTATCGCTGCCGTCCGGCGTCGGTCGGCGGCTGGCCGGGTCCCCCGGGGACGGCCAGACTGGCGCCCATGAAAGTCGCCTTCGTGGGCTCGTTCTCGACAGGGAAGACCACCCTCGCCAACCTCTTCGCCAAGGAGTGGGACTACCCGTTGCTACCGGAGGTCGCCCGCGAGGTCGTCGAGCTGGGCTTCCCCCTCGACCAGAGCGCCACCGCGGAGACGGAGACGCTCATCTTCCTCAAGCAGTGGCACGCCGAGGCGACCCACGACCACTTCGTCGCCGACCGGTCGGTCTACGACGTGCTCGCCTACGCCGACTGGGTCATGCAGCACGAGCGGGAGCCGCGCAAGGAGGACCACCTGTGGGCGGTGGCCCGCCAGATCGCCATGCTCGATCTGCGGGCTCGCTACGACCACGTCTTCTACCTGCCCGTCGAGTTCCCGATCGTGCTCGACGGGCTGCGACCGGACGACCCGCCCTTCCAGGGCGACATCGACCGGCGTATCCACCACCTGCTCCAGTCGGCCGACGTCGCCTACCACACGCTGACCGGCCCGGTCGAGGCGCGACAAGAGCAGGTGAGGGCGGTGGTGCGGGGGGTGCCGGCCCGATGATCACCGCCCGCGTCTACAGCGGAGGGGGTGTCAAGGAGATCGACTCGGCCGACATCTCGGAGTTCGTCGGCGAGCCCGACCGCTTGCTGTGGGTCGATGTCCGCGACCCCGTCGACACCGACCTCGAGTGCCTCCAGGTGGAGTTCCAGCTCCACCCCCTGGCCATGGAGGACGTGCGCCACCGCCACCAGCGACCGAAGCTCGAGAAGTACCCGGGTCACGACTTCGTCGTCGCCTACACCGCCGACCTCCAGGAGGTCGACATCTTCATCGGCCCCTCGTGGGTCGTCAGCGTGCGCGAGGGCGACCGCCGCGTCCCGGCCTGGCCGGTCGACGGCGTGCTTGCCCGCTTCGAGAGCGCGAGCTCCGAGAACGCCACTCCGGGCTTTCTCCTCTACATCCTCCTCGACGCGCTCGTCGACGGCTGGTTCGCGGTGACGGAGGCCAGCGAGGAGGCCCTCGAGGAGCTGGAGGACCGCATCTTCGGCGAGCAGGACGACGACCGGGACCTCACCGTGCAGCAGGTGATGTTCGAGACCCGGCGCCGGCTGTTGACCTACCGTCGAGCGATCGCCCCTCTGCGGGAGGTGGTCGGCTCGCTCATGCGCCGGGAGGTCCGGTGGATCGACGCCGCCACCGCGACCAACCTCCAGGACGTCTACGACCACGTCCTGCGGGCCGTCGACCACCTGGACAGCCAGCGGGAGCTGCTGGACAACGCCGTCGACGCCCACCTGGCCATGACCTCACACCGGGTGAACCGGGCCATGGAGAGAATGACGGCGTGGGGCGCCATCCTCCTCGGCGCCACATTGGTCGCCGGCATCTACGGCATGAACTTCGACCACATGCCGGAGCTCGGGTGGAGCCACGGGTACCTGTGGGCGATCGGGTTGATGGCCACGATCACCGTCGTCGGCTATCGGTACTTCAAACGCAAGGGTTGGCTCTGAAGGGCGCCCCCAACGGTCGGCGGCGGCCTTGACCGTCACCTGACCCGGGTGTAGGACTACTCGCCGGCCGAGGCGGAGGGAGTCGCAGTGGACCAATGGGCGGCAGGTGGCGCGGGCGCCGGCGAGGTGGGCGGAGGCGGTGTCGCCCGAGCCGAGGGCGGAGAGACGACGGGACGGTTCATCGTCGTCCTGAGCAACGAGGTGCAGGGCGACGCCGGTGCCATGACCCAGGCCCTGCAGTCGGTCGCCGGGGTGTCCAGCGTGGCCAGCCCCCTCGACTACGCGTCCCGTGCCCTCGACGTGCGCGAGGCGGAGTCGGCCGACGCCACCGTCTTCCCGACGCTGGGCGTGGCGGTGCTGCCCGCCGACCGCAACCGGCTGGCCTCGATCAACACGGCCGTCGCCCAGGACCCCCGGGTCGTCGCCGTCGAGCCGGAGCGCATCCTCTACGTCCGCTCCGACCAGGGCGGCCCTTCGCTCGAGTACGCCCGCGGCTACCGCGACGGCGTGGCCCACCTCTACGAGCAGCTGACCGCGGGCGGGGCCGAGCCCGCCCTCGAGAGCCACATCTCGTTCGTCGACAACGCGGACTTCACCTGGGGCCTGCAGGCGACCAAGGCGTCGTCGTCGAAGTTCGACGGGCAGGGCATCCGCGTCGCTGTGCTCGACACCGGCTTCGACCTCGAGCATCCCGACTTCGAGGGCCGTGCGGTGACGGCCAACTCGTTCGTCGCCGGGGAGACGGCCCAGGACGGCCACGGGCACGGCACCCACTGCGTGGGGACGTCGTGCGGCTCCGCCGACCCGCCCGACACCCGCCGCTACGGCGTCGCCGGCGCGGCCGAGATCTTCGCGGGCAAGGTGCTCGGCGACAAGGGATCGGGGTCGGACTCGGGCATCCTCGCCGGCATCGAGTGGGCCATCGCCAACCGCTGCCAGGTCATCTCCATGTCCCTCGGCGCCGACGTCCGCCAGGTGTCGCGCGCCTACGAGGCGGTGGGCCGCCGGGCCCTCGACGCCGGCAGCCTGATCGTCGCCGCCGCCGGCAACAACGCCCAGCGCAGCGCCGGCAACCCGGGCTTCGTCGGGATACCGGCCAACAGCCCGTCGATCATGGCCGTCGCCGCGGTCGACAACCGCTTCCGCATCGCCGACTTCTCCGCTCGCAGCAACCCGGTGCGGGGCGGGCAGATCGACATCGCTGCGCCCGGTGTCGCCGTCTTCTCGTCGTGGCCGATGCCCAGGCGGTACAACACGATCAACGGAACGAGCATGGCCACCCCCCACGTCTCCGGCATCGCCGCCATGTTCTGCCAGGCCACCGGCAAGACGGGCGCCGCCCTCTGGTCCGAGGTCGTCCGCGCCGCCCTGCGCCTCAGCCTCCCGTCGGCCGACGTCGGCGCCGGTCTGGCCCAGGCGCCGCAATAGCCCGGGTCGGCGCCGCCGGCCGTTCGCCGCGCCGGGCCGGTAGGGTGAGGTGGCCGCCATGACCTCCAGGATCACCGTCACCATCGACGACGATCACCTGGCCCGAGCGGACCAGGTCGCCGACCAGCTGCGGGCCGCAGGGATGACGGTCGAGCAGGTGCTCGGCACCGTCGGCATCATCACCGGATCGGTGGACGCGTCCCAGCGGGCGTCGCTAGAGGCGGTGCCCGGGGTCGCCGCGGTGGAGGACGAGACGACCTTCCAGATCCCCCCGCCCGACGCCGACATCCAGTAGGTCAGCCGCTCACCGCGCACGTCGATGACGACGTGCAGGGGCGCCGGTCGTCGTCCCGCCACCGCCGTCGCCTTAGGCCGCCTCTGAAGGGGGCTCGGGCCCGGGGGGTAGGGCGGCCGTCCTCTACGATCGCCGCGGACCGGCTCCAGAGGAGGCACCGATGGCGACCACCGACGACGGCGTCCCCCCCGACGAGGAGGAGGGGATCTGGTGCGTCAGCGACGGGGAGCCGACCTGGCGGGCGCGTACCGATCCTTTCCGCCCCGACGGGGTGGAGGACCTCTCGTACAACAACCCCTACTCCCTGGAGATCGAGCGGGTGTGGTTCGACGGAAAGGTCGTCTACGCGGTGGAGACCGGCGAGGTGGCTCGAGTTCGACGAGCACCGCGTCGCTCGGGGGAACAAGGTGGCGCAGGAGTACCAGGTGGTGTACTCCGTCGACCTGGACGAGCGAGGGAAGCTGAGAGGCGGGAAGGAGCCCGAGCGCGTCGACGGCCAGTACAACATCTACGACTCCGTGCCCGGGATGGACGGGTACTCGCCGCTCTGGCAGTTCAACTACGTCGTCGTCCCTCGGGACTACGAGCCCAACACGTTGCGCTCAGAGGCCGAGTGCCTGAACAGCGGCTACCCGATCGAGAAGAGCACGTCGTCGAGAACTGACCGGTGCTCTGATCGCCGCCGTGGCGGCGAAGCGAGAGCCTCCCAGCTAACCCCCCGGCGGTGCCGGCGCCGATCGCACGCACCGGACGGAGACGCTCATGCGAGTCGAGACCACACTGGACATCGACGCCCCGGCCGAGCGGGTCTGGGAGGTGATGGCCGACGTCGAGCGATGGCCGGAATGGACGGCGTCCGTCGAGCGGGCCGAGCGCCTCGACGACGGTCCTCTCCGGCTGGGGAGCCGAGCCCGCCTCAAGCAGCCGAGGTTCCCGCCCGTGGTCTGGGAGGTCACCGAGCTCGAGCCTGGGCGCTCCTTCGCATGGACGGCGAAGAACGTCGGCCTCACCAGCGTCGGCCGTCACCGGGTCGTGGCCCGAGGGGAAGGTGGCGCCACGGTGACGCTCACCCTCGAGCAGGAGGGCCCGATGGCACCGCTCCTCGCCCTGCTCACCGGCAAGCTGACGCGCCGGTACGTCGACACCGAGGCCCAGGGCCTGAAGCGCCGGTGCGAGGCGTAGCCCATCGACGCAATCGTCCCTGTCGACCGAGTGGCTCAGAGCATCTCGAGCGTTTGGGGCTCACTCGGCGGGGGGAAGGCGTGGTCGAGCTCGTCGAGGCCCTCAGCGGTCAGCTCGAGGCCGAGAGCACCGGACGGGAGCTGGGTCGTTCGGACGCCGGACATTCTGGTAGCGGAAAGTGGTTGAAAATCAGCCGCTTCCGTCACCCAATTCGGGCTGGGGGTCAGCCCTAGCGGTCGGGGCCGGCCCGCTGGATGTCGATGCGGACGATGACCCGGCGTTGCTGCTCCATGGCCCGGCGGTAGTCGTCCCAGTCGGGGTGCTCGCCCGAGATCGACCGGTAGTAGTCGACGAGGGGCTCCATGGCCTCGGGCAGGCTGACGATGGTGGCGATGCCGTCGACCTGGGCCCAGGGGCCGAAGAAGGAGTCGTTGATCACGCACAGCGAAGCGCGCGGGTCTCGGCGCAGGTTGCGCACCTTGTAGGCCGCTTCCCGGCTGCTGATCACCGCCCGGCCGCCGTCGTCGACGCCCACCGTCACCGGCGACAGCTGGGGCCGGCCGTCCGACCGGAACGTGGCCAGCACCGCCCGGTGGTGGTCCCGCAGGAACCGGCGTGCCTCGTCGACGTCCATGCCCTCAGCCGATCACGATCCGGTGCGGCCCGCAAACGTCACGGCCACGGGAACGTCACCGGGGGCCCGAAGGGCGAGGTGTCGAGCGGGATGGTCGTCGTGGTCGTCACCGTCGCCGGCGGGCGGGTGGTCGTCGTCCGCCACGGCGTCGTCGTCGTCGAGAACCGGGGCGGCCTCGCGGTCGCGCTTACCGGGGGCGCCCCGCCTCCACCCGGAGGAACGCTGGCGGAGTTGCCGACCGACGGGTACTCCAGGCCGGCGGGCCCGGCGGCGAACGTCTCGAGCACGTTGCGGGTGATCCCGACGACCCGCTCGTCGTAGCACATGCCCGGCGGCGGGCAGGGCGGTCCCAGGCGGCTGATCCACCAGTTGGTGCCCGTGGCGAACACCCCGGCGCCGCTCGAGGTGCTGTAGTACGTCATGTCCGAGAAGCTGGCCTTCCCGCCGCAGCGCAGCGGCGAGTGGGCCAGCACCTGCACGGGGCCGGGCGGCGGCGGCGCCCACGGCGAGTAGCGGTCGTACTCGGGCCCGACCAGCTTGGGGATCCGCTCGCCGGCGACCACGTTGGTGCCGGCGAAGACCCACGCCGACGGGTCGGAGATGACCATGTCCGCCTCGACCGGGTTGCACTCGTAGTAGTTCCCCACGAGCGTGCTCTCGGGCCGGTTGAGCGGCGGCTCCCGCCAGCTGACCGTCACCCGCTTGTTGTCGATCCCGTACAGGGGGTCGCGCGTGCTGCGGTAGTTCACCTGGCGGCGGTAGGGACCGAGGCTGGACGGCTCCAGGCGGATGGCCCGGTAGAGGGCGTTGGCGCCGAAGAAGGCGATGTTCATCCCCCGGTCGCGCGCACGCTCGACCCCGTCGCGCATCTCCAGCGTCCAGTACTCGTCGTGGCCGAGGGTGATCAACGCCCGGTGGGCGGTGAGCCGGTCGGTGCGGTGGTGGAGGTCGATGTCCGTCCAGTACGTGGCGTCGAACCCCTCCTTCTCGAGGAACGACACCATGGGCAGCTCGTTGCCGAGGTAGTCACCCGCGCCGGAGTCGTTCTGGTAGGGCCGGTCGAACGACACCACCGTGGCCCGGCCGTACCCCGACAGCCCGCCGTAGCCGTCGAGCCCCTCGTAGAGGCTGTGACCGCCCCACGTGTTGTACGCCTGCCAGGTCGTGACCGCGTTGACGACCAGCAAAGGGGCCCTGCTGCTGTCGTCGCGGATGGTGAGGGGGACGTACTGGGCGTAGCCGTTGCTGGCCACCAGCTTGAAGAGGTAGTTGCCGGGCGGCCAGGAGCGATCGGGGGTGACGGTGAGCGAGACCGACCAGGGAGCCTCGACCATGTTGGTGCGGTGGTCCACGAGAGGCGGCGCCTGGCGGACGCCGGGCAGGGTCTGCGACCGCCACACCAGCCGGGCCTGGGCGCCCCCATACCATCCGATGCGGTAGGCGTCCACGCGGTAGGTCGGCGCGTCGGTGGACACGAACAGCCGGACCCGCTGGCCCTGGACCGCGCTGGTGGTGTCGGCGTAGCCCTCGATGTTGTTGTTGTTGATGGGCCCGGTGATGTGCCAGTCGGCGGTCCCCGGCTTGCGGTTCTCGGCCACGACCCAGGCGGCCCGCCCGACGACCGCACGGGCGTTCCCCGGCTCCAGCAGCTCCGCCACGTCCGGCCGGTTGACGCTGACGGTGCCGGCGCGCACGGACGGCAACAGCAGCACGACCGCGCCCACCGCCATCCCCACCACCAGGGTGGCGACACCGGCGAGTCGGATGGTGGTGGGCCCCGCCACGGCCGCTGAGGGTAGTTGGAACGGACCGAGCCGTCAGACCCGCGACAGCTCGAAGAGCACCGCCCGCTCCACCTCGGCCATGTGATCGGGGTCGTCGATCTTGTCGCCCGACGCTCCGACCACGTAGAAGACGTCGACCAGCTCGTGTCCGAGGGTCGACACCTTGGCGTGGCGGATGTCGAGCTCGAGATCGGCCAGGGCCCTGGTGATGCGGTACAAGGTGCCCATGCGGTCGGGCGCCCGGACCTCGACGACCGTCGCCTTCTCCGAGGCGTCGTTGGTGACCGCCACCGAGGTACGGGCAGGGGCGGCGGCGGACGGGCGAGGACGGGCGGCGTAGGCCCGGGCCCGGGCGGCCAGCCGCGACTCGAGCGACAGACGGCCGTCCAGCGCCCTGCGAAGGTCCCGTTCCACCGTGCCGCGGTCGGGACCGTCGCCGACGGCGGCCTCCACCTCGAAGTCCTCGACGGCCACGCCGTCGTCGCTCGACCAGGCGCGCGCCGCCATCACGTTCAGGCCGTGAAGGGAGAGCACTCCGGCGGTGCGGCAGAACAGCCCCCGGCGGTCGGGGGCGGCGACGGTGAGCGACGACCCGTGGACCTCGACGACGGCGTCGCCCTCCTCGCGGGCCCGCTCGGCCAGGCGCAGGTGCCCCGGCCCGGGGAACTCCGGCGTCACCGGCTCACTCCCCCGGAGGACTGCCCCCACCCGGGCCACCAGCTCGGAGACCAGGCCGGCCTTCCACGGGCTCCACGCCGCCGGCCCCGTCGCCATCCCGTCCGCCTCGGTCAGCGCATGCAGCAGCTCGAGGGTCCCGACGTTGCCGACGGCATCGGCCACGGCGGTGACGGTGGCGGCGTCGTCGAGGTCGCGGCGGGTGGCGGCGTCGGCCAGCAGGAGGTGGTGGCGCACGAGGGCGGCGAGGGTCTCGACGTCCGGGGGCGGGAAGCCCATGCGCCGGGCGAGCCGCTCGACCACCGCCGCCCCTGCCACCGAGTGGTCCTGGGGAAGACCTTCCTCGCCGGCGTAGCCCTTGCCGAGGTCATGGAGCCAGCACCCGACGAGGAGGAGGTCGGGGCGGTCGACGCGGCCGGTCAGGGAGGCCGCTTCGGCGGCCGCTTCGCACAGGTGCCGATCGACGGTGAAGCGGTGGTATGCGTTGCGTTGGGGACGGTGGCGGACGGGCTCCCATTCGGGGACCGTGCGCACCAGCAGGCCCTTCTGGTCGAGAGCCTCCAGCACACCCACGGCGGCGTGGCCCGTGCCCAGCAGCGCCACCAGCGCCTGGCGCGCCTCGTCCGGCCAGGGGTCGCCGAGAGTGGGCGCGGTGGCGGCCAGGCGGTCGAGGGCTGACCGGGTCAACCGCGTCCGGTACGTCGCCGCCGCCGCCGCCGCCCGGAGGACGAGCGAGGGGTCGGTGGCCGGGTCGGCTCCCGGCGCCAGCGTGACCAGCCCCTCGCGCAGCACCAGGCCCTCGCCCAGGGCGCGGTCGCCGGCCGCCACCCGTCCAGCCGGGCCCCGCAACGACGACCGGATGCGGTCCCACGTCTCGTCGCTCGTCCAGGCGACGGTCCGGGCGGCCGCCGCCACGCGGGCCATGAGGGCGTCGGCGTCGGCGTCACCCAGGGCGGCGGCGACGCCGTCCTGCTCCTGGAGGAGCAACGTGTCGGAGGTCTTGTTCGTCCGCCGCTGGAGCTCCACCCGAGCGGCGAGCAGCACCTCGTGGGCGGCCTCCAGGGCGGCGTGGTCGTCGGGCAGCAGGATGCGCTCGGCCGCCTCGGCCCAGCGCAGGGCGTGCACGTCGCGCAGGCCGCCCCGACCCTCCTTGAGGTCGGGCTCGAGAAGGAACGCCACCTCGCCGGCCTTCTCGTGGCGCGCGCTGACCGACTCGGCCAGCACGCCGAGCCACCTGCTCGACCGGGCCCGCCACTGGGCATGGGCCCTGGTCCGCAGGTCGTCGACCAGGGCGGGGTCACCGGCCACGAAGCGGGCGTCGAGGGCCGACGTGGCCGTGTCCAGGTCCCCGGCAGCCAGGGCGAGGGCGTCCTTGACCGTGCGCACGGCGTGGCCGACCTTGAGCCCCGAGTCCCAGAGCGGGTACCAGACGGCGTCGGCCACCCGCTGCACGTCCCTGCGCTCCCGCCTGGTGTGCAGCAGGACGACGTCGACGTCGGAGCCCGGGCAAAGCTCCCCCCGCCCGTAGCCCCCGACGGCGGCGAGGGCCACGCCGTCGGCCGGAGGCATCAGGCCGGCGAGGAAGGAGTCGACGAGGGCAACGTAGGCGCGGCAGAACTCCCCGCCGCGGGCGTCACCGCCGAGGAGGTCGTCGCGGGCGCGCCGGAACGCCGCGACCTCGCCGCTACAAGGCGTCGTGCCCCCGCTCTCCGGTGCGGATCCTGACCACCGCCTCGACGGGCACGACCCACACCTTGCCGTCGCCGATCTTGTCGGTGCGGGCGGCGCTGACGATGGCCTCGGCCACCCCCTGGGCGTCGGCGTCGTCGGTGACGACCTCCACCCGCACCTTGGGGACGAAGTCGACGGTGTACTCGGTGCCCCGGTACACCTCGGTGTGGCCCCGCTGGCGACCGAAGCCCTGCACCTCCGAGACGGTCATGCCCTGGACGCCGAGGGCGCGCAGCGCCTCCTTCACGTCGTCGAGCTTGAACGGCTTGATGATGGCGGTGATGAGCTTCATGCGCCGACCCTTCCCATGCCGAGGTCGCCGTAGGAGTAACCGGTCTCCGCGTGCTGCGTGACGTCCAGGCCCTCGGCCTCCTCGTCGGGAGTGACCCGGAGGCCGATGGTCGCGTCGATGACCTTGGCCAGGATGAAGGTCACGACGAACGACCAGGCGATGGTGGCGGCCACCGCCAGGAGCTGCTTCCCGAGCAGCTCGAGGCCTCCACCGGCGAAGAGGCCGTCGGCGCCCAGGGCGTTCACCCCGGTGTCGCCGAAGAGCCCCAACAGGAGCGAGCCCACCAGTCCGCCGACCAGGTGGATTCCGACGACGTCGAGGGCGTCGTCGTACCCGAAGCGGAACTTGAGCTGGATCGCGAGGAAGCACACCACCCCGGCCACCAGGCCGATGATCAGCGACGAGAAGCTGCTGACGAAGCCGGCGCAGGGTGTGATGGCCACCAGGCCGGCGACCGCCCCCGACGCCGCTCCCAACGTCGTGGCCCGGCCGCCCTTGAGCCGCTCGGCGATCAGCCACCCGAGCATGGCGGCGGCCGCCGCCATGTGGGTGTTCACCAGGGCCTGGGCGCCCAGACCCCCCGCCGACAGCGCCGAGCCGGCGTTGAACCCGAACCAGCCGAACCACAGCATGCCGGTGCCGAGCAGGGTCAACGGCAGGGAATGAGGGGGCATGGCCTCACCCGGCCACCCCCGCCGTCGGCCGAGCACGAGCACGGCGGCGAGGGCGGCGATGCCGGCGTTGATGTGGACGACCGTCCCTCCGGCGAAGTCGAGCGCTCCCTGCTCGAACAGCCAGCCGTTGGGGCTGAACACCCAGTGGGCGACGGGGGCGTAGACCACGACGACCCAGACGCCGAGGAACACCGCCCACGCCGAGAACTTGATGCGGTCGGCGACGGCGCCGGTCATCAGCGCCGGCGTGATGATGGCGAACATGAGCTGGAATGCGACGAAGGCCAGCGGCGGGATGGTGAGGGCGAAGTCGTCGGTGTAGCCGGGCAGCGTCAGCTCGGCGTCGCCCAGGTCCTTCAAGCCGGCGAAGTCCAGATTGCCGACGACGCCACCGATGTCGTCGCCGAAGGCCAGGCTGAACACGAAGAGCGTCCAGAGCACGCTCACCAGGCCCATAGAGAAGAAGTTCATCATGAGCATGCCGAGCACGTTCTTGGACCGGACCATCCCCCCGTAGAAGAAAGCCAGCCCCGGCGTCATGAACAGCACCAGCGCCGCCGACGCCAGCACCCAGGCGGTATTGCCCGAATCCATCCGCTCCCCCCGCTCGCGAGTTTCGGGAAACGTACATCCGCCTCTGTTTACGGAAGCTGACAGGGCTGTTAACAGCGTGTGACGGTTCCGGCGACGGACAGCGGGTGGTCCACCGGTACGATGGCGCCGTGCCCGAGCGACCGTTGCTCCGTCGTTGCCGCGGTCGTTGAGGGCTCGCTCCGGCTGGACCAGGGCACTCGTCACCGGCGCGTCCAGCGGCATCGGCAGGGCGTTCGCGACGAGGCTGGCGGCGGCGGGCACCGAGGTCGTCGTTGTCGCCCGGCGGGTCGACCGCCTGGACGAGCTGGCCGCCGAGATCGCGGGTTCCGGCGCGCCGAAGCCCGAGGTGCTGCCCGCCGACCTGGCCGACCCCGACCAGCGGGCGGCGGTCGAGTCGCGGCTGGCCGATCGCGACCAGCCCGTCGACCTGCTCGTCAACAACGCCGGGTTCGGGACCCGGGGCTTCTTCGCCGATCTGCCGGTCGAACGGGAGGAGGCCCAGATCCGCCTCAACGCGCTGGCCCCCGTGTGCCTCGCCCGCGCCGTCCTGCCGGGCATGCTCGAGCGATGCCGCGGCGGGATCGTGAACGTCTCGTCGATGGCCGGCTTGCAGCCCCTTCCCGGTTGGGCGACCTACGCCGCCACCAAGGCGTTCCTCACGAACTTCAGCGAGTCGCTGCACGAGGAGGTGCGCGCCCACGGTGTCTCGGTCCTCGCCCTCATGCCCGGCTTCACGCGGACGGAGTTCCACAAGCACGCGTCGATGGCCCGCTCCTACATCCCCGGGGCCTTCTGGATGAGCCCCGACGACGTCGTCCGCTCCGCGCTGCAGGCGCTGGCGCGGGGCCGGGCCGCCCATGTCCCCGGCTGGCGCTTCCGCGGCGTCGCCCTGCTCTCCCGGGTGGCGCCGTGGTCCGTCTCCCGGCGGATCGTCCACGCCGCCGACCGCCGCATACCCCCCGGTTGACCGGGGTCGCCGTCCGCCCTGCCACCGCGGCGGACGTGGAGGCCATCGTCGACCTGTTGGAGTCGGTGGTGGAGGAGGGACGGTGGCTGGGCACGGAGCTCCCGCTCGACCGCCGGGAGCACCTCGAGCGGCTGGCCGCCGAGGTGGCCGAGCCGGAGGGCTCGACGCTCTTGGTCGCGGTCTCCCCGACCGGGGAGGTGGTCGGCCACCTCCGCCTCTCCCGCAGGCCGTACGGCGTGGCCACCCTGTCGATGTACGTTGCCGCCGTTTGGCGGAGGCGGGGCGTGGGGTCGGCGCTGGTGGCGGCGGCGCTGGCGGCCGCGTGCGCGTCGGGAGCCCACAAGGTCGCCCTCCAGGCGTGGCCCAACAACACCGCCGCCCTGTCTCTGTACACCAAGTTCGGCTTCGTCGAGGAGGGCCGCCTGCGTCGCCACTACCGCCGACGTGACGGCTCGCTCTGGGACGCGGTGGTGATGGGTCTGGTGCTCGACGAGCGCTCCCCCGGCGGCCCGCCGGACTTCCTCTAACGCCGGGAGATCAGGTTGAGGATGATCGTGGCGATGGCGGAAAGGACCAGGCAGGTCACGATCGGGAAGTAGAAGCGGGCGTTCCCCTTTCCCAGGGATATGTCGCCGGGGAGGCGGCCGAGGCCCAGCGCCCCTGCCACCAGCAGCACGACGCCGAGGACACCGGTGACGGCGGCGACCACCAGGAGCACCCGTCCGATCGTCGACAGGTCCACCGCGGGTCGGCCCTGGTCACGACTTGCGCCGGCGTGAACCGGGCGACTTGGCCACCTTCTTGACCGCGTCCCTGGCCTTGTCGGCGGCGGCGGCGGCGGCGCCCGCCACCAGGTTGCCGGGAGGCGTGTCGGGCGCCTTGGGGTGGGGGCGGGTCGGGGCCACCTCCTTGGCCTTGGCCATGGCCTCGCCGATCTCCTGCAGCCGCTTGCGCTTCAACACCTCCCGCACCTGGGGGAAGAGCTCGTCCTCCTCCTCCTCGACGTGGTGGCGCACGCTCTCGATGAGGACGGTCGTCTTGGGGACGAAGCGCTCGTGCTCGGGGTCCAGCTTCTCGAGCTCCGACAGCGTCCACTTCACGATGTGGTGCTCCTCCAGCGACTCGAGCACCTCGTCCTCGGCGTCGGGGACCGCCTCTCGCACGGCCGGGTAGAAGACCTGTTCCTCGATGACCGCGTGCACCGAGAGCTCCTCGATGATCCTGTCGACGATCTGGCGCCGGGTGGCGTGGGCGTTGGGCCCGGCCTTCTCGAACTGCTTGAACAGGCGCTCGACCTCACGGTGGTCGTCACGCAGCATGGCGATGGCATCCATGTTGTGAGGTGTTTCCGGCTGTCGCCGGTCGAAACCGCCCAGTCCACGTGGGGGGCGCTTCCACCCACGAACCCCCCGAACTGCGTCGTCGCCTCGCTCCTCGCTCGGCGGTGCTAGGGGACGGCGACGGGGACCTGGGAGCGCCGCAGCGTCGGGGACAGCTCGGTGCGGACCGCCTCGACGATGCTGGCGGTGACGACCTGCGGGGACCCGCTGGCCAGGTCTACGACCATCGCCGCCGCCCGCTCGGCGTCCAGCCTCCCGCCGTCGCGGAGGGCGAGGACGGCCCGGGCCAGGTGGGCGCGGCCCACCTGGGTGTCGAGGGCCTCGACGGTGGCGGTGAGGGCTTCCTGCACGGCAGCCAGGTCGTCGCTCCGGGCCACCCGGACGAGGGTCTGCAGCTCGGGCGGGAAGACCCGGGGAAGGGGCCAGGCCAGCGAGCGGTCGAGGCGGGGCAGCTTGGAGACGCCCTGGAGGAGCTCGTCGAACCGGGCGCAGGAGCAGGCCCTCAGCACCGGGGCGACGCCGCGGGCGAGGCCGGCCAGCTCGGCCCCGGCCAGCTCCTCGGGGCCGGGGTTGGCGGGGAGCTTGCAGCACCGGCTCCTCCTCTTGCCGCTGCCGCACGGGCACCGGTCGGTCCGCCCCATCGGCCTCCATCGGGTCAGTTCGGGAAATCTTGGCACGAACGACGGGGCGCTTGGTGGACTGCTGCTGGGTACCCCCGACGTGCTCGTCCGCCGGCGCCCGCTTAGCTGACACCACGACGAGCGGCCCACGCAAGTCCGTTCCGGTGGCTGTCGCCTCGTTCGCCGAAGCTCGGGGTCAGCGCTCGACCAGCTTGAAGAAGGTGCTGTCCTCGCCGCTCGCCTTCTCGTCCTGGTAGAGGAAGGCGAGGTTGCTGTCCTCGAACTTGCGGAACCACTCGTCCCAGCTGATGTGCTCGAGTTGATCCTCGCCGGCGCCGCCGGGAAGTCGATGCGCACTACGCCGGGCTCGCCGCCCGACTCGGTCCCCTTCACCTGGCGGGCGTGCCGTCGTGCTCCTCGACCCAGCGCCGTATCTCGTCGTGCCGGTCGTCGTTCTGGTAGATGCCATCGGTAGCTCCTCGTGTGGCCCTCGGATCGGTCAGTCGGAAAGCCGCTGGTGCACCGCGGCGACGAGATCCTGGAGGGAGAGAAACGTCTGGTCCGGGGGAAGTCGCCTCAGGGCGCCGACCAGCGGTTCAGCGAGACCGCGGTCAGCCCGGGCGACGACCGCCTCCGCCGTCGTCGGGAAGGGCTCGTCGCCGAGATGGCGCTCGAGCTGGTCGGCGATGTCCTCGAGCTGCAGGTTGCCCGCCGGCGCGTCTCCCGTGTCGGCTCCGGCGCGCCCGGAGAGCACGTAGGACGGTCCGTCTTCGCCCGCGTCGAGCTCCTGGACGAGGCCGAGCTCGCCGAGGAGCCGGGAGAGCACAGCCCGAGTCGCTTCGGTGGACAAGCCGGCCTGCTCGGCGACCGCGGCCAGCGAGGTCGCCCGGCCGTCCGCCTCGAGCGCCGAGATCGCCCGCAGCACCTTCGCCTCTTCGCTGGTGAGCTCGGCGGCGTGCACGTGCGTCCTCCGTCTCGATCGCCCTCTGCCCTGACGCGTTCCCCCACGGCAGCGACGGCAATCGTCGCGCCGGGCTAACGAAAGTCCCGGGAGCGGGACGGGGTGACCTCGATCGACAGGGCCTCGATCCTCTCGGCCACCAGGTTGGTGGCCCCCTCGGCCCGCTCGAGCCGGCCCCTGATGACGAGGGCGGGCGCGGCGCGGGCGACCCGCCGGTGGCGGGCCCAGACCCCGGTCGAGCAGATGACGTTGAGCATCCCTGTCTCGTCCTCCAGGTTGAGGAAGATCGTGCCCTGGGCGGTGGCGGGGCGCTGGCGGTGGGTGACGACCCCGCCCACCAGGACCCTCCGGCCGTGGGGGACGTCGTCGAGGCCGGCTACCGTCACCGCCCCCCGCTCGTCGAGCCGAGCCCGGGCGAACTGCACGGGGTGGCGGTCGGGGGACACGCCGGTGGCCCACAGGTCGGCCGCCGTCACCTCGATCTCCGACATGCCGGGCAGGGTCGGCGCGTCGACCCCGCACACCACGCCGTCCAGCCGCTCGGGGCCCGTCTGGGTGACCGCTCCCGCGCCCCACAGGGCCTCGCGGCGCTCGTGGCCGAGGGATGCGAAGGCGCCCGCGGTGGCCAGGGCCTCCACCGCCGGGAGGGGGGCGCCGGTGCGCCGCACGAGGTCGTCCATCGACGTGTAAGGCCGGCGCTCGGCGATCCGCGCCGCGAGGTCGTCGCCCACGTTGCGCACGTACCCGATGCCCAGCCGGACGGCCGCTCTCGCTGGGTCGAGCACGGCGCCGGGCGGCGCAGGGGCCCCCGCCTTCGGCGAGGAGGCCGGGGTTGGGGCCCCGGCCGGGTCAACAAGCAGAGCGGTGGCCTCCGAGCGGTTGACGTCGGGGCCGAGGACGCTGACGCCGTGGCGGCGGGCGTCGGCCACCAGGGTGTTGGGCGAGTAGAAGCCCATGGGCTGGGCGTTGAGGAGGGCGGCGCAGAAGGCGGCCGGGTAGTGCAGCTTCATCCAGGCGGAGGCGTAGACCAGGTAGGCGAAGCTCACCGAGTGGCTCTCGGGGAAGCCGAAGTCGGCGAAGGCGGCCAACTTCTCGTAGATCGCGTCGGCGACCTCGCCGGTGATGCCGTTGCTGGCCATGCCCTCGTACAGCCGTCCCCGCAGCGCCTTCATGCGCTCGTGGCTGCGCTTGGAGCCCATGGCCTGACGCAGCTGGTCGGCCTCGCCGGGCGTGAAGCCGGCCACGTCGATGGCGATCTGCATGAGCTGCTCCTGGAACAACGGCACGCCCAGGGTCTTCTTCAGGGCCGGCTCGAGCAGGGGGTGCAGGTAAGTGACGGGCTCGGCGCCGTTGCGGCGGCGGATGTAGGGGTGGACCGACCCGCCCTGGATGGGCCCGGGGCGGATGAGGGCCACCTCCACCACCAGGTCGTAGAACGTGCGGGGCTTGAGGCGGGGCAGGGTGGCCATCTGGGCCCGGCTCTCGACCTGGAACACCCCCACCGAGTCGGCCCGGCACAGCATCTCGTACACCTCGGGCTCCTGGGGGATCGTGGCCAGGTCGACCTCGACTCCGTGATGGCGGCGGATGAGGTCGACGCCGAGGTGCAGGGCGGTGAGCATGCCCAACCCCAACAGGTCGATCTTGACCAGCCCCACCGCCGCGCAGTCGTCCTTGTCCCACTGCAGGACGCTGCGCCCCTCCATGCGTCCCCACTCGACCGGGCACACCTCGACCACCGGGCGGTCGCAGATGACCATGCCCCCCGAGTGGATCCCGAGGTGGCGGGGGAAGCCCTCGACCTGGCGGGCCAGGGCCAGGACGGGTTCGGGGACGTCCGTGTCGTCGGGGACCTCCCTCATCACCCAGCCCTCGATCTGCTTCGACCAGGCGTCGAGGGCACCGGGAGGGTGGCCCAGGGCCTTGCCCATGTCCCGCACCGACGACTTGGGCCGGTAGGTGATGACGTTGGCCACCTGGGCGGCGTTCTCCCGCCCGTAGCGCTCGTAGACGTACTGGATGGCCTCCTCCCGCCGGCCGTTCTCGATGTCGATGTCGATGTCGGGAGGGCCGTCGCGCTCGGGTGACAGGAACCGCTCGAACAGGAGGCCCAGCGCCACCGCGTCGGCGTTGGTGATGCCAAGGGCGTAGCAGACCGCCGAGTTGGCCGCTGACCCCCGCCCCTGGCAGTAGATGTCGTTGCGACGGCAGAAGTCGACGATGTCCCAGACGATGAGGAAGTAGCCGGGGAAGCCCAGCGACTCGATGACGTCGAGCTCGTGCTCGATCTGGGCGTAGGCCCGGGGGTTGTGGTCTGCCGGGCCGTAACGGCGCTCGGCCCCCCGGCGGGTGAGCTCCCGCAGCCAGCTCATCTCGGTGTGGCCCGGGGGGACGGGGTAGTCGGGCAGGTTGGGGGCCACCAGGCGGAGGTCGAAGGCGCAGGCCCGGCCCAGCTCGGCCGCCCGCTCGACCACCCCGGGATACCGGGCGAAGCGGCGGGCCTGCTCGGCGCCCGACCGCAGGTGGGCGCTGGCCGACGCCGGCAGCCAGCCGTCGATCTCGTCGAGGGACCGCTGGGCCCGCACCGCGGCAAGGGCGGTCGCGAGGGGCCGGCGGGCAGGCGTGGCGTAGTGGACGTTGTTGGTGGTGACCACGTCGACCCCGGCCCGCAGGGCGAGAGCGGCCAGGGCGTCGTTGCGGGCGGAGTCGAGGGGATCACCGTGGTCCCAGAGCTCGACGGCCACGTTCTCCCGCCCGAAGGCGTCGACCAGGTGGGCCAGCTCCCGGGCCGCGGCAGTCGGCCCCGACTCGACCAGGGCGGCGGGCACCGCCCCCTTGCGGCAGCCGGTGAGCACCTGCCACCGCCCGCCGTGGAGGCCGGCCAGCTCCTCCAGGCCGACCTGGGGAGCCCCCTTCTCCCCGTGCTCCAGCGTTCTGGGCGCGATCGGGGTCACTGGATGACCCTGCGCGCGCCCAGTTCGGGAGGAGGCCATCTGGGCGACGCTGATGGCCCGGGAGAGGCGGGCGTAGCCGGCGGGGTCGCGCGCGAGCACGACGAGATGGCGCCCGGCGGGGTCGGCGACACCGGCCTGGGCCTTGGCCGGACCGTCGAGGGTGAGCTCGGCGCCGAAGACGGTGGGCAGCTCGGCGGCGGCGGCCGCCTCGGCGAAGCGGACGACCCCGTAGAGGCCGTCGTGGTCGGTGAGGGCCAGCGCGGACAGGCCCAGGCGGGCGGCTTCGGCGACCAGCTCGGCGGGATGGGAGGCGCCGTCGAGGAAGCTGAAGTTGGAGTGGCAGTGGAGCTCGGCGTAGGCGGTGGTCGCGGCGGAGGCGCGCCGGCGCCGCCGCACCACCGGGACGGCGGCCGGCCGGGCCGGGCGCGGCTCCTCCTCGGCCCGCCCCGGGCGGGCCGGGCGATCGGACAGGCGCCGCTCGAGCTCCGACCACGGGAGCGGAGGGTTGTGCCAGCCCACGGTCGCACGGTATCGAACTGGTGTTCGAGGCGCCAGAGGCCGTAGAGTCCTCTCGTTGCCGCACGCGCCGCTCTCCCGCCGACGCTTCCTCGCACTCGCCGGAGCCGGGTCCGCCGCCCTCACGCTGGCGTCCTGCGGCCGGAGCTCGCCGTCGCCCATGGCGGCAACCGACCCGGCGGTCGGCGCGGC
>DATAAF010000043.1:0-22731 GCA_036260255.1 Acidimicrobiales bacterium
GATCGCCTTGAGGTCCGGGACCGACTTGAACGTGCCGTCGTCGTTGGCGGCCCGCTTCCAGGGGACGCTGTGGGCGCCGGGGATGTGCCCGCCGCGCAGCACGCCCTCCTGCGGGTACTCCGGCATGTGCGTCCGCTCGCCGCGGAACTCCTCCGGCGAGCGCACGTCCACCAGCGGCTTGCGCTGCATGGAGTGGTCGAGTGTGGCGTCCTTGTAGGCCCGGATCTTGGAGTCGTCCCGTTCGATGACCGGGTAGTCCGTCGGCTCGCGCTTCGGGACGTCCGTCGTCATGGGCCGGCCGTCGGCCACCCACTTCATCCGGCCGCCGTTCAAGAGGCGGACGTCGGGGTGCCCGAACAGCTTGAACACCCACAGGGCGTAGGCCGCCCACCAGTTGAAGTTGTCGCCGTAGAAGACGACGGTGTCGTCGCGGCTGATGCCCTTCTTCGAGCACAACCGGGCGAAGCCCTCGCCGTCGACGTAGTCCCGGGTGATGGGATCGTTGAGATCGAGGTGCCAGTCGACCTTGATGGCGCCGGGGATGTGGCCGGTGTCGTACAGCAGAACGTCCTCGTCGGACTCGACGATCACCAGGCCGGGGTCTTCGCGGTGCTGGGCCAGCCACTCGGTGGTCACCAGCATCTCGGGATGGGCGTACTGCTGGAGCTCCGGGGCGGGATCCGGCGGGACAGGCATGAAAGGACCTCCCTCTCTGGTGTGCTTCCACAGCCTAGGCGCAATTCCCGACCTTTTCCGTCACGAATTGACCGGTGCGCTCAGGCGAGGTGAGATGATGGTGCCGTGAGCACGACCGCCCCCGAGCTCGAGCGCATCGTCGACCTCTTCGCCGGGGCGCCCAAGGACCTGCGGGCCCAGGCCCTGCTCGAGTACTCCCGCAAGGTGCCGCCGCTGCCCCCGGAGCTGGCCGGCCACCGGGAGCTGATGGAGCCCGTCCCCGAGTGCCAGACGCCGTTCTTCCTCGCCACCGAGGTGGACGACCAGAACCGGGTCGCCCTGTACTTCGACGTGCCCGCCGAGTCGCCCACCACCCGCGGCTTCGCCGGCATTCTCTGGAGCGGCCTCAACGGGGCGCCGGCGGAGGCGGTGCTGTCCACACCGAACGACTTCTACAACCGCATGGGCCTGGCCGAGGTCATCTCCTCCCTCCGCCTGCGAGGCATGCAGGCGATCCTCTCCCGGCTGAAGCGCCAGGTGCGCGACAAGCTGGCCGCCAGCCAGCAGGCGTAGCGCCTGTCGCCGTCACCCTCGGCTCGACCGTGGGAGTGATCGCTCCTAGAATGGGCGCTCATGCGGATGCGGGTGGAGGATCTGGCCTCGGCGGCCGACGTGTCGGTCGACACCGTCCGCTACTACCAGAAGCAGCGCCTGGTCCCGCCGCCCGAGCGTGACGGCCGCCTGGCCTGGTACACCGAGGAGCACCTCGAGCGCATCGGCCGGGTGAAGGAGCTCCAGCGCCGGGGGTTCAGCCTGGCCGTCATCCGCCGCTTCCTGGCCGGCGAGCTCGACCCCGCCGACGAGGACCTGGCCGCGGCCGTGGCCGAGGCGGGTGACACCGGCGCGGCGGCGGAGGAGCTGTTCGGCCTCGACGAGCTGGCGGCCCGCTGCAAGGTGCCGGCGACGATCCTCGAGTCGCTCGTCCGCGAGGGCCTCCTCGTGCCCCGCACGACGGCCGACGGGCCCCGCTTCACCGGCGCCGACGTCGAGCTGCTGGCGGGCGGCTTGCGGCTGCTCGAGGCCGGCCTGCCCATGCCCGAGCTGCTCGCCCTGTCCCGCCGTCACCACGCCATGACGAGGGACGTGGCGGCCCAGGCCGTCGAGCTGTTCGACACCTACGTGCGCAAGCCGCTGCGAGCGGCCGACCTGCCCGAAGCCGAGCGGGCGGAGCGGATGGTGCAGGCCTTCCGCACGCTGCTCCCGGCGGTGACGGACATGGTGGCCCATCACTTCCGCCGCATCCTGCTGCAGGTCGCCCAGGAGCACCTCGAGTCGGTCGGGGAGCCGTCGGAGATCGCCGCCGTCCAGCGGGAGGGCATGCAGGCGGAGACCGAGCGCCGGCTGGAGGCGGTGCAGGCGGGATGACCGCCGTGCTGCCCGAGGGGGCCCAGAAGGTGCGGGCGGTCGAGACGATGTTCGACCGCATCGCCCCCCGCTACGACCTGCTCAACCGCCTGCTGACCTTCGGCATGGACGTGGGCTGGCGCCGGCGGGCGGTGCGGTCGCTCGGCCTGCCCGCCGGCTCCAAGGTGCTCGACCTGGCCTGCGGGACGGGCGACCTGTGCCGCGAGCTGGCCGCTTCGGGGTTGCGGCCGGTCGGCGTCGACCGGTCTGCCGGCATGCTGGCGGCGGCGCGCACGTCGGCGCCGCTCGTGCGGGGCGACGCCCTGCAACTCCCGGTCCCCGACGGGGCGGTCGACGGCATCGTCTGCGGGTTCGCCCTGCGCAACTTCCTGGCCCTCGATCCGTTCCTCGCCGAGTGCGCCCGGGTGCTGCGGCGCGGCGGCCGGGTGGCCCTCCTCGAGGTGGCGGCGCCGGTCAACCCGGTGCTGCGCACCGGTCACTCGGTGTACTTCGGCAAGGTCGTGCCCCTCGTGGGCGGCCTGCTCTCCGACCGGGCGGCGTACCGCTACCTCCCGAAGTCGGTGGCGTACCTTCCTCCGGGCGACGGGCTGGTGTCGCTCCTGGTCGACGCCGGATTTCCCGACGCCCGGCGCCGCCTCCTCTCCGTCGGCATCGCCCAGCTCCTCACCGGCACCCGGGCATGACCCTCATCCGCCAGTCGTCGGAGGGGCTGGTCAGCCGCACCCGCCCGCTCGCCGAGGCCCCCGACCTGCTCGCCGCCCTCGGCCCTGACGGCTTCGCCTGGCTGCACGACGGCGGCGGGTTGGCCACGTCGGGGGTCGCCGCCCGCATCCGGGTCGGCCGAGGCGCCGACCGCTTCCGGGCGGCCGACGACGACGTCGCCGAGCTGCTGGCCGCGGTGGAGGTGGAGGACCCCCTGCGGGCGCCCGGCACCGGGCCCGTGGCCGTGGGGGCGCTCCCGTTCCACGCCGGGGTGGAGGGCGAGCTGGTGGTCCCCGCGGTGGTCGTGGGCTGCGCCCACGGGCGGGCGTGGGTCACCGAGACGGCCCCCGTGGAGGACCCCGACCACCCCGTCGGGACGGGGAGCCGGTGGTCGACCGCGCCGGTGCCCGTCCCTCCGGGGAGCGACGAGGGCGCCGGCCGGCAGGCGTGGACGGCGGCCGTCCGGGGCGCCCTCCGCCGTATCGCCTCGGGGCCGCTGGCCAAGGTCGTCTTGGCCCGGGAGGTCGTCGTGGAGGCCGACGCCCCCTTCGACCGCGTGCGGGTGCTCGACCACCTGCGCACGACCCATCCCTCGAGCTTCACCTACGCCGCGGGGGGCTTCGTGGGCGCCAGCCCCGAGCTGCTGGTGCGCCGCCGGGGCGGGCGGGTGACGTCGCGGCCGATGGCCGGCACCGCCCCGCGGGGGGTCACATCGGCGGACGACGAGCGCCTGGCGGCGGCGCTGGCGGCGTCGGCCAAGGAGGCCGAGGAGCACGCCCTCGTCGTGGAGGCGGTGCGGGCGGCCCTGGAGCCGGTGTGCCGGGAGATCGTGGCCGAGGCCGGGCCCCAGCTGGTCCGACTGTCCACGTTGACGCACCTGGCCACGACGGTGGCCGGCCACCTCGCCGTCCCCGCGCCGTCGGCGCTGGCGTTGGCCGGCATCCTGCATCCCACGCCTGCGGTCGGGGGCATCCCGCGGGCCGACGCCCTCGCCGCCATCGCCGAGCTCGAGAGCTTCGACCGCGGCCTCTACGCCGGGCCCGTCGGCTGGGTCGACAGCCGGGGCGACGGCGACTGGGCGGTCGCCCTGCGGTGCGCCGACCTGGACGGGTCGCGGGCCCGGCTGGTCGCCGGGGCGGGCATCGTCGCCGACTCCGACCCCGACGCCGAGTGGGCGGAGACCGAGGCCAAGCTCGGTCCGATGCTCGGCGCCCTGGCCCGGGCGTGACCGTCCGGAGATGAGCCGCCTGGCCGAACGGTTGGTCGAAGTGGATTCCCCAGAGCCGCGTGGGCGAACTGATCGGCCACGTGGCTCCTGACGGCGCTTCGGCGTCGCCACCGGTGCAGCGCGGCCGCCTGCTCGACCCGTCAGCGGCGCCGGCCGACGGCGAGCGGGTCGAGCCGCTCGTCCGGGTACGCAACCTCGCCGTCGAGCAGATCCTCTCCGGCCGGCTCGAGACGCCCGTCGACTATCGCCAGGAGCAGGACGAGTGGGTCGTGCTGCTCGCCGGATCAGCCGTGTTGGACGTGGACGGCGAGCGGCTGGAGCTGCGGCCGGGGGACTGGGTCCTCGTCGAGTCGGGCGCGCCCCACCGCCTGGAGCGGGCCGAGCCGGGCACCAGCTGGCTCACCGTTCACCTCTGGTAGCGAAAAGCGGCGCCTTTCGGCCCCGTTCCTGACCCAATGCGGGGAAGTGCGAGGGTCAGCGGGCGGCTTCGACGCAGGTGCACCCCGACGGGCCGACGGTGGCGGCGTGCTGGGTGTTGGGCTCGACGTCGAGCCGGTCACCCGCTTCCAGCTCGAAGTCGCCGTCGCGCGTGTGGAAGACGATGCTGCCCTCCACGCAGTAGAGCTCCTTGTGGTACCCGTGGGCGTGCCACTCGTAGGTGTCGCCGGGGGCGTTCCCCCACGTCCGGGGAGAGAGGCCCTCGTCCTGGAACCGGGACTCGACGTCGGCGGCGGACGCCCCCGCCGCCTCGCCCTTCTTCACGTGCGCAGCCATGGGCGGATGCTACGACCCGGGGTCGATGGTCGCCGCCACCGCGTCCCACGCCTGGGCGTGGCGGGCCACGTTGTCGGCCCGGTCGGTGGGGACCACCACCAGGCGCACGCCGCCCAGGCGCAGGGCGTCGCCGACCGCGGGGAGGACGTCGCCCGCTCGCTCCGCCCGCACCGCGGGCACGCCAAGGGCGGAGGCGACCGCCACCAGGTCGACGCCGTGGGGCGTGCCGAAGAGGCGCTCGAAGTGCTCCCCCAGGGCGGCCTGGGGCAGAAACGAGAAGATGCCGCCACCGTCGTTGTCCAGCACCACGATGGTGGCGTCGAGCTCACGGCCGGCGGCGCCGAGGAGGCCTCCCATGTCGTGCAGCAGGGTGAGGTCGCCGCACAGGGCGGCCACCGGGCCCTCGGTGACGGCCGCCGCGCCCAACACGGTGGAGGTGAACCCGTCGATCCCACTGGCCCCCCGGTTGGCGAGCACCCGGAGCCCGCTCCGAGGGGCGGCGAACGACTCGAGGTCTCGCACGGGCATGCTCGACCCTGCCACCAGCGTGGCGCCGTCGGGCAGGCCGGCGGCCAGGTCGCGCGCCACCCGCCCCTCGAACGGCGTGTCCCACGAGTCGAGGAGCCGGTCGAGGGCCTGGCGGGCGCAGCCCTCGGCCGCCAGCCAACCCTCGAGCCACCCGTCCGGTGCCGGCGGCGGCGGCAAGGCGGCGGTCACCGCGTCGAGCAGGGCGTCGGGGTCGGCCACCAGCCGCGCCGACGCCGACCGCTGGGGGTCCGGCCACGCCCCGTCGGGGTCCACCAGCACCTGGGGGACGGCGTGGTCGAGCCACGCCGACGCCGCCCGGCCGGTGGGCGCCGCCCCCACCCGCACGACCAGGTCGGGCCGGTGGGCTTGGGCGAACGCGGGCGACCGAAGGAGGGCGTCGTAGGTCGACACCGCCAGCGGGCCCGTCCGCAGGCCCGACACGGTGTCGGCCAACACCGGCCAGCCGGCGGCCCCGGCGAACCGCTCGACCGTCTCGGGCCGGGCCCCCGCGCCCCAACCGGCCAGCGCCACGCCTCGGGGGCTGGTGGCCACCGCCCGGGCGAGTCGCTCGACGTCGTCGCCGTGGGGCGGCGGGTGGCGGGGGGTCGAGGTGACCCAGGGAGCGCCGTCCGGCCGGCCCGGCGCCTCGGCCACCGGCTCGCCCGACGGCACCAGCGGCTCGCGGAGCGGGAGGTTGAGGTGGACGGGCCCGGCCGGGGGGCCGACGGCCTCGGCCACCGCGCGGGCCGCCACCGAGCGCCAGTACCGGCCCGCCCCGGCGACGTCGGCGGGCACGCCGACCTCGGCGAACCACCGGACGGTGTCACCGAACAGCTTGAGCTGGTCGATCGCCTGGTTGGCGCCGGTGTCCCGCAGCTCGGGCGGCCGGTCGGCGGTGCAGGCGATGAGCGGTGCCCGGGACTGGTGGGCCTCGACCACCGCCGGGTGGAGGAGGGTGGCGGCCGTCCCCGACGTGGTGAGCACGACCGCCGGCCGGCCCGAGGCCTTGGCCGCGCCCACGGCGAAATAGGCGGCGGACCGCTCGTCGAGGAACACTTCGAGCCGCAGCCGGCCGTCCCCCGCCAGGGCCAGGGCGAGGGGGGTCGACCGCGAGCCGGGGGCGAGGGCGGCGACACCCACGCCGGCCCGGGCCCATTCGTCGACCAGGGCCCGGGCGAAGGCGGTGGCGGCGTCGGTGCTCACCGATGCAGCATCCAGCCGTGCTCCACCGGATCGTCGAGGGCCCCCAGAGCGGCGGTCCCGTCGTCCTCGTGCACGGCTTCACCCAGACGGTGCGGTCCTGGGACGGGGTGGCCGAGCGCCTCCTCCGCCACGGACGCCGGGTCGTGCGCGTCGACCTGCCCGGCCACGGCGGTTCGGCGGGGGTGCGCCTGGGGTTCGCCGAAGCCGCCGCCGCGGTGGGCCAGGCGGGCGGCCCCGGTGCCTATGTGGGCTACTCCCTCGGCGGGCGGCTGTGCCTGCGCCTGGCCCTCGACCGGCCCGAGGTGGTGGCCGCTCTCGTCCTGATCGGCGCCTCGCCCGGGCTGGGGGAGCCGTCCGAGCGGGAGGCCCGCCGCCGGGCCGACGAGGCCCTCGCCCGGGAGGTCGAGGCCGAGGGAACCGAGGCGTTCCTCGACCGGTGGCTCGACCAGCCCCTCTTCGCCGGGCTGCGCCCGGCACCGGCCGAGCTGGCCGCCCGGCGGGCGAACCCGCCCGAGGGCCTGGCGTCCGCCCTGCGGCTCCTGGGCACTGGCGTCCAGGAGGCGCTGTGGGACCGCCTGGACGGGCTGGCGGTGCCGACCCTCCTCGTGGCCGGGGCCGAGGACCCCAAGTTCGCATCCCTCGCGGCGCGCTTGGCCGAGGCGGTCGGCCCCTCGGCGCGCGTGGCGATCGTGCCCGCCGCCGGCCACGCCACCCACCTGCAGCGGGCCGGCGCGGTGGCCGGGCTGATCGACGACTTCCTCCGCGAGCAGGGCCGGTGACGCCATCAGGACGATGTCTTCCTGGTGAGCTGCGCTGGGCTCGCGGCAACGGCCGCCGGCCACTGCGGGCCGCGGGCAAGAGGCAGTCGCCGGCGGCCCGGCTCGCCTTGCTCGCTCACCGGGCGTACCTCGCCACCAGCGAGGGGTCGGGGACGGGCCGCCGGACGGCGAGCTCGCCGTTCACCGGCACGAGGGGATCGGCGACGACGTCGCCGGCCAACAGGGCGGCTGTGCCCAAGCCGCAGGCGTACGGGAGCTCGGGGAGGGAGGCCGCCAGGGCCAGGCCGGCGGCCACCCCCACCGAGGTCTCGTACAGCGACGACACGATGGCGGGCACGCCGGCGGCCTCGGCGACCTCCAGGGCGGCCGCCACCCCGCCGAGGGGCTGGACCTTGACCACGACGGCGTCCGCCGCGTCCAGGGCCCGCAGGCGCCTGGCGTCGTCCACGCTGCGGACGCACTCGTCGGCGGCGACCGGCATCGGGAGCCGCCGCCGCACCCGGGCGAGATCTTCGATGGTAGGGACGGGGTCCTCCACGAGCTCGATGTCGTGGCCGGCCAGGCGACCCAGGAACGACGCCGCCGTCTCGACGTCCCACGCCCGGTTGGCGTCGAGGCGCAGGAGCACACCGGGGCCGGCGGCGTCGCGGACCGCCGCCACCCGCCCGCCGCCGGAGAGGTCACCGACCTTGACCTTGACGCAGCGGGCGCCGGCCGCCACCGCCTCGGCGGCCAGCGACGCCGCCGTCGCCGGGTCGACCGCCGGCACCAGCGCGTTCACGGGCACCCGGTCTCGCACCGCGGGCGGCCACCCGCCGTACGCCGCCTCCTCGGCCGCCCGGCGGCCCCGGGCCGGGTCGGCGGCGTACCCCGGGGGCGGGGCCGACCATTCGCCCCACCCGCTCGGCCCCTCGAAGAGGACGGCGTTCACCACGCCCATGCCCGCCACCGGGGCCCGGAACGGCACCGCCACGCGGTGCTCGGTCAGGACGCCCACAGGCCCAGGGCCACGAGGGAGGAGAACACGAGCTGCAGGCGGGCGGTGGCCACCAGGGCGGCCACCAGCGAGGGGGCGTCCCGGTGGTGGGCAACCAGGCGGAGCGGCTTCACCGCCAGCGGGACGGCGGCCAGCCCGAGGAGGGCGCCCGGTGCCGCCACCGCCATGGCGGCGCCCGCGGCCAGGCCGCCCGCCACGCTGGCCAGGTAGAGCCGGCGGGCCCGTTCCGCCCCCACCCGGACGGCGAGCGTCCGCTTGCCCGAGGCGGCGTCGCTGTCGACGTCGCGCAGGTTGTTGACGAGGAGGATGGCGCAGGCCAGGAGGCCCACGGCGAGGGCGCCGGCGACGGCCAGCGCCGGCACCCGCTCGAGCTGGACGTAGGCCGACCCGCACGTCGCCACCAGCCCGAAGAAGACGAGCACCGACAGCTCTCCCAGCCCAGCTGACGCGTAGGGGCGGGGACCACCGCTGTAGAGCGCCCCGGCGGCTACGGCGGCCGCCCCCACGAGCAGCAGGCGGAGATCGACGGCAACCGCCAGGACCGCGCCCGCCGCCGCCCCCACCGCGAAGGCCAGCACAGCCGCCGTCTTCACCTGCCCGGGCGCCGCCAGTCCCGAGGCGGTCAGGCGCACAGGCCCCTTCCGCCGGACGTCGACCCCCCGGACGCCGTCGGAGTAGTCGTTGGCGTAGTTGACCCCGACCTGCAACGCCAGCGCCACCATGAGCGCCAACAGGGCCCGCCAGACCACGACGTCCCCGTAGAGGGCCGCAACCGCAGTCCCGACGAGCACGGGAGAGACCGCCGCGCCGAGCGTGCGCGGCCGCGCCCCTTGCACCCAGATCTTGATTCTCTCTCTACCAGTCACGTGCAGAAGCGCCCGCGGGAAAGGGAGAGGCGCCCCGGGTGGCGCGAAGGGAGGGGTCCCCATGGGGGAGGGGCCCCATGGGGAGGGACCCTGAGCGACAGGACCCGGGGCGCCGGGGGCGGAACACGATCAAGGCCGCCGCGGGAAACGACTGAAGTCCGGCGGGCGCTTCTGCACGTAGGCGTCCCTCCCCTCCTGGGCCTCCTCGGAGAGGTAGTAGAGCAGGGTGGCATCGCCGGCCAGCTGCTGCACGCCGGCCAGCCCGTCGGTGTCGGCGTTGAAGCCGGCCTTGAGCAGGCGCAGGGCCAGCGGGCTGTGGCCGAGGATGCGGCGGCACCAGGCCATCGTCGCCTCCTCCAGCTCGGCCAGGGGGACGACCTTGTTGACCAGCCCCATGGCCAGCGCCTCCCCGGCGTCGTACTGCTCGCACAGGTACCAGATCTCCCTCGCCTTCTTCTGCCCGACCGTGCGGGCCAGGAGGCCGGCCCCGTAGCCGCCGTCGAACGAGCCCACCCGGGGGCCGGTCTGGCCGAACCGGGCGTTGTCGGCGGCCACCGTGAGGTCGCAGACGAGGTGGAGCACGTGTCCGCCGCCGATGGCGTAGCCGGCGACCATGGCGATCACCGGCTTGGGCAGGCGGCGGATCTGGACCTGCAGGTCGAGCACGTTGAGGCGGCCGACGCCCTTCTCGTCCCGGTACCCGTCGTCGCCCCGCACCCGCTGGTCACCGCCCGAGCAGAAGGCGAGCGGGCCCTCGCCGGTGAGGATGACCACGCCGACCTCGGGATCGTCGCGGGCCGCCTCGAAGGCGTCGGACAGCTCGAACAGGGTCTGGGGGCGGAAGGCGTTGCGCACCTCGGGCCGGCAGATCACGACCTTGGCCACCCCCTCGGCCACCTCGTGGCGGATGTCGCCGTAGTCGCCGCGCTGCTCCCAGGCGGCCGCCGGGCGGATGGGGTTGGCGTCGTCCACGGGCGTCGTCACTCCTAGAGCGATCACTCCAACGAACGCCGCTACCGTAGCGGCCGATGGGGCGATCGCCCGAACTGTTCCGGAACGGGGCTCGTGGCGAGCCAGATGCCCGAACAGTTCGTCAGGTGTGGCCGGCCGGCGAGCTCGCCGCGGATCACGGCGACGGATCGCTCACGGCCGTGTGCCTTCCCCCGGCTAAGGCGGCCGAGGCGGTGCGCCAGGCGTGGGAGGGCGGCCGGGCGGTGGTGGTCGTCGATCCGCGGTCCCCGCTCCCCGAGCGCCGGCGGGTGCTCGACGCGGTCCGTCCCACCCACGTGCACGACGAGGGCGGCCGGCGGCCGGTCGACGGAGGGGAGCCGGTCGTCCCCGAGGTGGCGGTGGTGGTGGCCACCTCGGGCACGACGGGCGAGCCCAAGGCGGTCGAGCTGACGTGGGCCGGCCTGGAGGCGTCGGCGGGGGCCGTCTCGGCGGCGGTGGGGGCCGGCGCCGGCGACCGCTGGCTGTGCTGCCTCCCGCTGTCGGGTGTGGGCGGCCTGTCGGTGGTGGCCCGGTCCTTCGTCAGCGGAGTGCCCTTCTGGGTGGCGCCCCGCTTCGACGCCGAGGCGGTCGCCGCCGCCTCCGCCACCCTGGTCTCGCTCGTGCCCACCCAGCTGGCCCGAGCCCTCGCCGCCGGGGTGGAGCTGGCGGGGTTCCGGCGGATCCTCGTCGGTGGGGCGCCCGTCGCCGAGGAGCTCAGGCGCCGGGCCGAGGAGGGCGGCGCTCAGGTCACGGCCACCTACGGCCTGTCCGAGACGTGGGGCGGCGTCGTCCACGACGGCCGTCCCCTCTCCGTCGTCGCGGTGCGCCTCGGGGAGGCGGACGAGATCCTCCTGCGGGGCGCGGTCGTCATGCGCGGCTACCGGGGGCGCTCCGACCTGACCCGCCGGGTCCTCGATGCCGACGGCTGGCTCCGCACCGCCGACGTGGGCGCGTGGGACGACCACGGGCGGCTCCGGGTCGTCGACCGCCGGGACGACCTGGTCATCACCGGCGGGGTCAACGTGAGCCCCACCGAGGTGGAGGCGGTGCTGGCCGCCCACCCGGGGGTCGCCGACATCGGGGTGACCGGCGCCCCGGACCCGGAATGGGGCCAGCGGGTCGTGGCCTACGTGGTCCCCGCGGACCCGGCGAGGCCGCCGACGCTGGCCGAGCTGCGCGCCTACGCGGCCGAGCGGCTCCCGGCGCCCAGGCTGCCGAGGCAGGTGGTGCTCGTCGAATCCATCCCCCGGACGCCGGGAGGAAAGATCCGCCGCCGCCGACTTGGCGTTTGAACGGGGTACTGCACGGCGGGATTCGGGCGATGAGCGAGCTCACGTCCCCAAGGACCGCTGGCCAGCCCAAGTCCCAGGGAGGAGGCCAAGGCCTGAGGGCTCTCCTTCAGTGCGACTGGAGCACGGCGTCGTCGCGCAGGTCGGCGAACAGCCCGTCGGCCCCCGGGCCGACGAACACCACTGAGGCCGCACCCGCCCGACCACCCGCGCCGGGCATGACCACGTGCCGGACGTTCTGAGGGTCGAGGGAGAGGGCCAGGCGGGCCAGGCGGTAGAGGTCGCGCAGTCCGGCCCCCTCGACGCGGGCGTGGCGGGCGAGCACCGAGACGTGCCTCAGCGCGTCCACCGCGCCGGCGTTCTCGGCCCGCAGCTTGGCCAGGCCGGCGAGGATGAGCAGTCCCTGGTTCTCCGTCCGCCGGATGTCGCCACCGGCGATGTTTCGGTTGCGGGCGAACGCCAGGGCGCCGAAGCCGTCCATGTGCACCCGTCCGGCGGGGAAGAAGGCGCCCGAGAAGCGGTCGCTCATCGGGAAGGGCACGTCGACGTCGACGCCGCCCATCTCGTCCACCATCCCCATGAAACCCTGGAAATCGGTGTCCACGACGAAGGGGACGTCGACCCCGACCAGCGCTCCCACCGCCCGGGCCTGCAGCGCCGGCCCCCCGGCGGCGTGGGCGGCGTTGATCTTGTCCCGGCCGTGACCGGGGATCGCCAGGTAGGTGTCGCGCGGGATGTCGAGGATGGTGGCCTTCCCCTGGCCTGGGTTCACCCCGATGAGGTGCAGGGCGTCGCCGCGGGTGATGGTGTCGCCGGGGCGGCCGTCGTTGCCCATGACGAGGACGAAGACGGGCTTGTCGGGGTCGACGGTGAAACGGGCGGTGTCGACCTTGTGGATCGTCAAGGCGGCCGGTGCCGGGCGCAGGCTCACCAGCAGGATGGCCATCAGCGCCGCGGTCACCGCGGCGGCGGAGGCGCCGCGGACCCTCATCCCCGCGCCGTGGTCGTCGTGGCCCCGCCCTCGGGGCTCTGGCGCTCGGTGCGGATGTCGTAGCCGTCGACCTTCCACGCGTCGCGGTCGGGGACGAGCACCAGGTCGCCCGTGCGGGCGATGGCGACCGAACCGGCGCCGCCGGTGTGCAGCCGCAAGGTGACGGCGGCGACGACCACCGCCATCGCCTGGTCGGCGCCCGCCAGCGCTCCCAGCCGGGCGGTGGCCGCGTCCGAGTGGAGGCGCACGGCGGGCGGTAGCCCGCCGTCGACGAGGGCGGCCCGGTCGGGGCCGTTCAGCCGAGCGAGGGCGGCGGCGGTGAAGACCGGTCCCAGGTCGCCCGCCGGCCGACCGGAGCGCAGCGGGCCGACGACGGCGTCGGCCAGGTAGCGCTCGAGCGTCGCCGTCACCTTGGCCCGCACGTCGTCGGGCAGACCGGGCGCCGGCGGGCGGACGGCGTGCACGTCGCCGACGGTGACGTCCCAGGTGATGGGCGCCGGAGGGGGCTCGGTCGGGGGCGGCGGGGTGGTCTTGTCCTTTCCCGAGCAGGCGCCGAACGTGGCCGCCAGGGTCACCAGAGCGAGGACGACGACGCGCCGCACGGCCCGCATGGTAAGGGCGACTCCCGAACGTGGGGGCGGGGAGCGAGCGGATATGAGCACTGAGCCGAGAGAGCGCGACCTGCCGGGGGCCCGGCCGCACGGGCGACGCCCGCCGGCACCCGTGCTCGAGAAGGGGGAAAGGGAGCATGGCGGGAAGCCAGGAGCCTGGCCGGTGCCTGACGAAGAGCAGGAGCGGGACGAGGACGACCCGGGCGAAGCCCCAACCGGGTTCGCCACCAAGGGCGCCGGCGGGTCGGGCCGCGACAAGGACGAGGACGAGTAGGGCGACCCGGCCGTTCCCGGGCGGGGCGTCGTGGGGATCAGTCATAGCGCTCGGCGAGGACGTCGACGAGGCGGCGGCCGGCTTCGGCGGGGGTGGTGTCGGCCCGCTCGAGGACGACGCCCACCGTGACGAGGAACGCCCCCGCCGACGCCAGCCACGCCCAGGTGGGCACCCCGGCGAGGGCGGACAGCGACTCGCTGACGGTCGCCGCCACCACCAGCGCGGTGCCGATGAGGAGGGGTCCGAGCAGGCGGCGCCAGCCGCCCACAGCTACCGCGCCGACACCGACGGTGCCGGCGACCACCGCGTGCCACCCGGGCCCGCCGGCCAGCCGCTGGGCGAGGGCCACCCCCCCGAGCAGGGCGATGCCCGGGCCGTAGGCGGTCCACGACGGCACACCTCGGCGCCGCCGGGCCCGCCACCCGGCCACCCCCATCTGCAGGGCCACCGGCGCCACGTAAGGTTCGGCCGCCCCGACGCCGGCCAGGGCGAGATGGCCGACCAGCCCCGTCGACGCCAGCACCCCGCCGGCGTGGCCGACCAGGGGTCGGCCGAGCACCACCCCGGCGGTGACGAAGAGGCCGCCGGCGACGATGAGAGCGGTGGCCAGGATCTCGGGGTCGGCGGCGGCGAGGACGACTCCGAGCCCGAGGGCGCACCCGGCGGCGACGGCGAAGGGCGGTCGCCAGCGATCGTCGACGACGGCCGCCAGCCCCGCCCACGCCACCGCGGTCACGCAGAGGGCGAGGCCCGTCTCCGCCGCCGACAGGTCGACGGACACCGCCACCTGGACGACGAGGCCCTGGACGGCGACGCCGGCGCGGGCGCCGAGGGACGGGCGGTCGAGGCGGACGGTGTCGGCGACCAGCAGTCCCACGACGAACGCGGTCGCCAGCAGGGTGCTGCGGGGTGCGCCGAGGACGGCGGCCGCCGCCGGCAGCACGAGGGCGGTCCGGGCCAGGTCGCCCAGCCGCGGGTGCCCCCGGTCGAGCACGGCGGCGAGCATCCAGAGCGACGCGCCGGCGATCGCCACCACCGCCGCCGGCGACAGCAGGGGCAGGGCGAGGGCTGCGGCCAGGCAGGCGGAGGCGGCCGCGCACAGGGCCAGGGCGGTGTCGGCGCCCGGGACGGCATCGTCGCCGCTGCGGTCGACGGCGGCCACCGCCGCCACCGCTGCGGCCATGAGCGTCACCACCGGACCGGCCAGGGGATGGCCCGGCGAGTTGAGGAAGGCCCACGGTCCGGCCAGACCCGCCAGCAGGCCGGCCGACGGCCGCCGGCCGGCGACGGCGAGGGCGGCGGCGGCAACCAGGGCGGCGGCCGCCGCCGGACGGGAGGCGGTGGCGTACATCACCGCCAGGACGGCGCTGGCGGCGGCGGCGGCCGTCCCCACCTCCCAGCCTCCGCCCCGGAGGAAGGCGACACCGGCGGGCCGAGGGGTGCCGCGGTAGCGACGGAGGTCGGCGGCGATCCACGCCAGGAACGCGAGGGTGAAGCTGAGCGCCACCGCGCGCTCCTGCCCCTGCCCGAGAGCCGAGGTGAACCCCCAGTCGGCCGAGTAGACGGCGGCCTGGACGATCAGCGCGGTGACGGCACCGGCCGCCACCTCGGCCGCCGCCCCCACCGCGGCGAGGAGGCGTACCCAGAAGGGGTCGTGGCGCAGCCCCAGCGCAAGCACCTCGGCGACCAGGAAGGTGGCGGCCAGACCGACCGCCCAGCCGCCGCCGGAGAGGTCGGCGGCGAGCGCCGACGCCACCAGGCCCACGACGATGGACGCCATCGAGAGGAAGGCGAGGGTGGGCTCGCGGCGGCGCCGCGCGCCCGCGGCCAGCACCCATGCCGAGAGCACACCGGCGAGGGGCGCCCCGAGCACCTGCGACCCGCCGGCCAGGCCCAGGTCGCCGAGCGTTCCCGCCCCGAGCGGGGACAGCTGTCCGGGGTCGGTGACGGTCGTGTGGACGACGGTCGTGCCGACGACCGCCCCCGCCAGGGCGACCACTCCGCCGAGCACGGGCGCCAGCCCGGCGGTGGCCGCCCACACGACCGGCGCCCGCCCCGCCCGCCGCCCCACCGACAGGTCGGCCACCACCGCCACCACCGCCAGCGCCACCGGCGCGGGGACGGGCGTGTGGGCGGCCACGCCGGCGGCGAGCACGGGAACGGCGGCGGCACCGGTCCACCGCAGCACCACCGAGCCGGTGCCCACCCCCAGCCCACCAAGGACGACGGCGCCCAGGGCGCCCTCGGCCAGGACGAGCGCCGGCCAGCCGAGGTCGGCCTGCAACGCCAGAGCGGCCAGGTCGACGGGGAGCAGGAAGGCGCCGAGGTGGAAGACGACGTCGCCGGTGGCGGGCAGGACCGTCCGCAGGGCGCGCCCGCCCCACAGGCAGCCGGCGGTGACGGCCGCCACCACGAGGAGGCGCCCCCCCGAGCCGAGCCGGTTCCACTGCACGGCGACGAACACGGCCGCCGCCACCACGAGGAGGAAGGCGCCGGTCGAGGCCACCCATGTGGCCCCCGCCCGGCGACCCGAGGGTTGCACGGTCATCTGCATGCCGTCAGGGTGAGGCGGACCGAGCCCGTCGACCATCGGCCCCGTCCCTCAAGCGGCGGTAGGGGCTCCCCCAGGTGCGGTCAGGCAGCTCCCGCCGTCGGCCCCCAGGGGCGAGAGCCCGACCTGATCGGCCCGATAGCTGTTGAGCGGCCGTTCTCCCGATCAGTCGGGCGGGGTGGCTTCTGCGGCGGGAGCCCTTCGTCGACTACTCGATGCCGTGCTCCAAGGCGTAGCGGATGAGCTCCTGCTTGCGGTTGAGGTGGAGCTTCCCGAGGATGTTGCGCACGTGGTTCTCGACCGTCTTCTCGGCGATGAACAGGGTCGCCCCGATCTCCTTGTAGGTGTGGCCCCGGGCCACGTACTGCAGCACCTCGCGCTCGCGGTCGGACAGGGGCTCGGCGCCGGTCGACCTGGCCAGCCGGCGGAACTCCCCCAGCACCAGGCCGGCCAGCGTCGGGGAGAACACCGGCTCGCCCTTCGCCGCCCGCCAGAGGGCGTCGCGCAGCTCGGGACCGGGGGTCGACTTCACCAGGTACCCGATCGCACCGGCGGCCACCGCGTCGAGCAGGTCGCGCTCCTGCTCGGACACGGTGAGCATCACGATCCGCGTCTCCTCGCCACAAGTGCGGGCCACCTTGATCCCGCCCCCGTCGGGCATGTTGAGGTCGCACACCACCAGGTCGGGCTGGTGCTCGCGGATGGCGGCGATGGCCTCGTCGGCGGTGCCCGCCTCGGCCACCACCCAGAAGTTGTCCCCCAGATCGGCCCGCACGCCGTCCCGCCAGATGGGGTGGTCGTCGGCCAGCACGACCTTGACCGAGCTCAGGGCAGCCACAGGACGACCTCCGTGCCCGACCCGGGCCGGCTGTTGACCTCGACCCGCCCACCCGCCTCCTCCATGCGCCCGTGGATCGACCGGGTCAGGCCCTGGCCGGGTGGCGTGACGGCAGGGTCGAACCCGGTTCCGTCGTCCTTCACCGAGCAGAACACGCCGCCGTCGGGTCCCGGCTCGACGTAGACGGTCACCCTGGTGGCCCCGCCGTGCTTGCCCGCGTTCATGAGGGCCTCGCCCGCCGCCCCCGCCAGGGCGGCCACGCTCTCGGACGGCAGCGGCGGGAGGTCGTCGGCGACCATCACGTGGGCCCGCCCTCCGAACCCGTCCTCGTAGCGGGCGGCGGCGGCGCGCAGGGCGGCACCGAGGTCACCTCCGCCGTCGCCGCCGGTCACGCCGAAGAGGTACTCCCGGAGCTCACGCTCCTGCTCGCGGGCCAGGCGGGCCAGCGCCGGATCGGTCGCCCGGTGCTCGACAACGGCGAGCGTCTGCAGGACGCCGTCGTGCAGCGTCCGGGCCACCTCTTCCCGCGCCCGGGCCGCCGAGATCTGGCGCTCGGCCCGGCGCAGGAGCCGGGCGACGTAGCCGGAGGCGGCGCCGCCCAGCGCGTAGAACACGACGGTGTTCGTGAGCGACAGCACCCGGCCGCCGCTGTCGATCGTCGCCCCGTTGGCGATAACCGCCCCGACGCGGGCCAGCCCGACGACCACGCCGGCACCCGCCGCCGCCAAGGGGCCGAGGGCCACGCCAGTGCCCAGGATGCCGGCCAGGGGCCACACCGAGCCGAGGGACTGCGAGGTCGAGAAGGCGTGGTCGGGGCCGTAGGCCCAGCCGTCGCAGAGGACCAGGGACGTCCCCACCGCCAGTTCGGCGGCGATCGGGCGCCAACGCAGGAGGGCGTCGGGGTCGGCACGGAGCAGGGTGGTGACGGCGACGGTCACCGCCAGGGCGGCCACCACCAGGCCGACCGCCAGCCACGGGCGGCGGAGGTCGTGCCGGGAGACGGTGAGGACGGTCGCCATCCAGAGCCAGGCCCCCCAGCGGAAGGCGGCGAGGCCCTGGAGGACCGAGCGCTCCACGAAGACGAGGGTACGGCGGCCGCCGCCGCGACGCGGTTCGGGCGTACGCTCCGGGCAGTGAGCCAACGCTGGGTCCCGGTGGTGATCGTGCTCGTCGGCGGGCTCCTCGGACTGGCCATCGCCGGCTTCCCGTCCCGTGAGGAGGACGCCCCCCTGCGGGTGCAGACGGCCACCACCCTCCCCGGCTCGACCACCGCGCCGCCCGCCCCCACCACCACCGCGGCGCCCGCGCCCCGCCCGCCGGGCGCGGTCAAGGTCACCGCCTTCAACGCGTCCCGGGTGCGGGGTACGGCCGGGCGCATGACCGCCAGGCTCAGGACGCTCGGCTACAACGTGCTGCCGGCATCGGCCGACCGCTCCGCCCAACCGAACAGCGTCGTCATGTACCGGGCAGGCAACGAGGCGGAGGCGAGGGCCCTGGCCACCAGCCTGGGGCTCGACCCCGGTCCCGTCGCCGCCATCGACCCCGACGTGCAGGCGATGGCCCCGGAGACCGAGCTCGCCGTCCTGGTGGGTGACGACCTGGCACGAAGGCTCCAGTAGGGCGCCGCGGCGCTCCCGCGAGCCCTCGCCGCGCCTGCCGACAGAGCTCTCGTCTTCGAGCCAAGGGTCGCCGGCGGCTGCTCCTGCCGCCGTCGGCGGCCACCTCCGGCGGCCGGCAAGAAGAGGACGGCGGAGGCCGATCGGCTTCGCCCGTCGGCCCGGAGCGCCTCTCGACTCGCCCGAGTCGAGGAAAGCGAGCGAGGGCGAAGCCGCTAGCCGCCCTCGGCGGCCGGCTCGGCGGGAGGGGCCGGCTCGGGGTTCGCCCGGCGGTGGTAGTAGCTGGCCACGGCGACGCCGATGGCCACCGCCGGCACCGCCAGGAAGGCGCCCAGCAGGCCGCCCAGGACGATCCCGGCGCCGACGGCGCACACCGTCACCAGCGGGTGCAGGCGAACGGCCCGTTCGAGGATGAGCGGCTGGAGCAGGTTGCCCTCGATCTGCTGCACGAGGATCGTCGCCGCCACCACCAGGAGCGCGACCGCCACTCCCTTGGTCACCAGGGCGACGAGGGCGGCGACGACCCCGGCGACGGTCGCGCCCACCAACGGGATGAAGCCGCCGATGAACGTGAGCACGGCGAGGGGGACGACGAGGGGGACGCCGAGGACGGCGAGGGCGATCCCGATGAGGACGCCGTCGATCAAGCCGGTGAGAGCGGTGGCGATCAGGTACACGCGCATGAGCTCGCGCGCCCGGCTGGTGACGGCGACGGTCTCCTCCCGGTAGGCCGCCGGGACGCGCTCCCGCATCCAGTCCGCCATCCGGAACCCGTCCTTCAGGACGAAGAACAGCGTGAACACCAAGAGGACGATGCCGCCCAGCACCTCACCGGCGGTCTGCGCCCGGCTCGCCGCCTGGCGGGCCACCCCTCCCCCCGCCGATCGCACCGCCTCCCGCACGTCTCTCTCCAGCTCGTCGACCCGTTCGGGAGTGAAGTTGAAGGGTTCCTCCTGGAGCCACTCCTTGGCGTCGACGATGGCCTCGTCCAGCGCCTCGCCGACGTCCTCGAACTGGCCGGCCACGCTCGTCCCGATCCACGCGAGCAGCAGCACCAGCACGGCCAGGGCCCCGAGGAAGACGGTGGTGGCGGCCAGGGCGGGCGGCCACCGCCGGGCCCGCAACCGGCCCACCAACGGCTCCAGCACGGCGGCCAGGAACAGGGCGAGCACCACCGGGACGACGACGACGTAGAGCTGGATGAGGACCCACCCGACGAGCGTCACCGCGGCGGTGACGACGAGCAGCCGCCAGCTCCACGCCGCCGCCCCGGCGAGGACGAACGGCACCGTGACCGTCTGCCCCCGCCCGGGCGGACGCCCCTCCTCCGGCGGGCTCCCGGCCGTCACGCCGGGCCCTCCCTCAGGAGATCAGCCCTCGCCGTCGTCGAGCTTGCGCAGGCCGGCGACGGTGCCGAACGGAACGGTCTCCACCAGGGCCTTGCCGATGACACCGGAGGCGCCGGAGATCCACACGATCGCACTGAGGCGACCGACGTTAGATCGCCTCTGCCGGAGGTGCCGAAGGAAGGCGCCGGGCGATCACCCGCTCGCGCGTCGGCACCCGGAACAGGACGTAGGCCGCGCCCACCAGGCCCACGCCGACCACCGCCAGGCCCACCGCCCGGTTGGCGATGAGGAAGACCCCGCTCACCGTCGACACGACGAGGATCGTGGTGACCGCCGCCACCTTGGCCCGCCGGCGCATGCCCAACCCGGCCCGGTGGTCACGCACCATCGGCCCGATGCGCGGCAGGTCGAGCACCCATTGCTCGAACCGGGGGCTGCAGCGGGCGAAGCAGGCCGCCGCCACGATGAAGAAGACGGTGGTGGGCAGCCCGGGGACGATGACACCCAGGCTCCCGAGGGCGACCGCCACCCAGCCGCCGGCGAACCACAGCCAGGCGACCGGACCGCGCCGCACCGGGGCGGCGCCGTCCGGATCGGCGCGGCCGGCGCCGGCCCGATCGACGCCACCGGCGCCGGCCCGGCCCTCGGGGGCGCCGCCGTCCTCGCCGGTGCGCCGTCGAGCGTCGCCCGCCCCGCCCGTCACAGCAACGCCATGACGTCGCCGACGGCCCCGACGACGAGGAGCACGAGGATCCCCCCGCCGATGACGGTGTACCCCCACCGGAGCCGGTGATCCGCGGCCCAGAAGCGGCGCATGGAGGCGACGATGAACACCATCGACACGGTGCCGATGACCAGGCCCAGCACGGGGCCGACGCCCCCGCTCAGGTCGACGACCGGCTTGAGCAGCGGCAGCACCACGTAGGTGAGCATGCACCGCACCGTCGACAGGACGATCGACGCCCCGAAGACGTTCTCGGCCGAGCGGCTCGTCGCCTCGCCGGTGCGCACGCGCAGCAGCCGGCGCATGAAGGCGTCGGCCGGGCGGGGACGGGTCGGCGCGGCGGTCGTGGGTTCCACCGGGGCCAAACGTAGATGCGGTCAGCGGCGGTCGGCACGTCGGGCGCCGGCTCGCACCCGTCCGCTGGCGATCACCGCCGCCGCCGGCAGGGCGACCCGGCCGCCGGGCTTCCCGTAGGAGGCGGTGGCCACCTCGACGTAGCGGGCGCGGGCCGCCGCCCGCTGCTCGACCGTCGCCGCCGCCAGCACCGCGCCGGTGCGGGGCGTGCCGTCGGCCACCGCGTCGAACCAGGCACCCGGGTCCACCGAGAGCGTCCAGCCGGCGCGTTCCACCAGGACGTCGTCGAGCCCGGCGCCGGCGAGGAGGGCGACCAGACGGTCGGCTTCGGCGTAGAGGGTGCTGTCGGGGCCGGGCGGGGCGGCGCCGGCCAGCCCCGCCGCCTCTGCCACCGGGCCGAACAAGCCGAGGGCGGCGTTGGCCGCGGGAACGTCCCAGACGCTGACCGCCACCCGCCCACCCTCGGCGCACACCCGCGCCATCTCGGCCATCGCCAGCTCCGGCCGGGCGAGGTGGTTCACGAGGAAGCCGGCGACGACGGCGTCGAAGGCACCGTCGTCGAAGGGAAGGTTCTCGACGCTCGCCCGGCGCACGTCGACCCCGGCGGCGGCGGCCAGCTCGACCATGGCCTGGGACTGGTCGACCGCCGTCACACGGGCGCCCCGGGCGAGGGCGGCGAGGGCGATGACGCCGGGCCCGGTGGCCACGTCGAGCAGCGCCGTGCCCGCTCGAACGGCGGCGGCGTCCAGCAGCGGACCGGTCGCGCCGCGGGTGAGGGCGGTGACGCCGGCGGCGTAGGCCGCCGCCCGGGTCTCCCACGCCTGGCGCTCCCAGCGGGTGAAGGCGTCGAGCTGTTCCTCGGAGTGGTCCACCGGGGTCATGGTGTCACACACCCGTCGACATGAAAGGCATGGGAATACCGGTAGGGACACCGAAGTTGACCAGGGCATGGCGGCCCAGACCGAATGGCTCGAGAAGGACTACTACGCGGTGCTCGGAGTGCCGGAGACGGCGTCCGAGAAGGAGATCCAGCGCGCCTACCGCCGCCTGGCCCGGGAGCTCCACCCCGACGTCAACCCCGACCGCGCCGACGCCGAGGAGCGGTTCAAGGAAGTGTCGGCCGCCTACGACGTGATCGGCGACTCCGAGCGGCGCAAGGAGTACGACGAGCTCCGGCAGCTCCAGAAGGCCGGGGTGGGCGCCGGCGGCTTCGGCGGCTCCGGCGACGGGACAACGGGCGGCTTCCGGGTCCGGTTCGTCAACGTCGAGGACCTGAGCGACCTCGACGACCTTGGTGACCTCGGCGGGCTGGGGGACCTGTTCGGGCTCGGCGACGTGTTCACCGGCGCCGGCCGGCGACCGAGCCGTGCCCGCCGCGGCAAGGACATCGAGGCGGAGCTCGCCCTCGACTTCGAGGACGCGGTCCGCGGCACCACCGCCACGCTGACCGTGGCCGCCGAGGTGCCCTGCGAGCGCTGCGGCGGTGAGGGCACGACCGGCGGGCAGCCGTGCACGGAGTGCAGCGGGCGGGGCACCCAGCCGGAGCTCCGGCGAACCACGGTGCGCGTCCCCGCCGGCATCGAGGACCGCCAGCTCATCCGGGTGCCGGGCCAGGGGGGCGCCGGTCGCAGGGGCGGCCCGCCCGGCGACCTGTACGTCACCGTCCAGGTGCGGCCCCATCCGCTGTTCCGCCGCGACGGGCCGCACCTGCGCCTCCGCGTACCGATCACCTTCGCCGAGGCCGCCCTCGGGTCCGACATCCGGGTGCCCACCCTCGAGGGCGACCCGGTCACCCTGCGGGTGCCGCCCGGCACGCCATCGGGGCGCACCTTCCGGGTGCGCGGGCGCGGCGTGCCCGGCCGGGGCGACCTGCTGGTGACCGCGGAGGTCGCCGTCCCTCAGCGCCTCTCGCCGGCCGAGCGGCGCGCCGTGGAGGCCCTCGCCGAGGCGAGCACCTCGTCGCCCCG
>DATAAF010000044.1:0-6409 GCA_036260255.1 Acidimicrobiales bacterium
CGAGTTCACCACCGCCAGCCTCACGTCGCAGAACGTCGACGACAAGATGCACTGGCCGCCCCGCACCGAGTCGCTGGCGATCGAGGAGGCCATGGTGAAGGCGCTCCCCCACGTCGCCTGGTGCGAGCTCGACAGCAACGGCTACGTGCTGGTCGACGTCCGGCCCGAGCGGGTGACCGCCGAGTGGTGGCACGTGGACACCGTCCTGCGGCCGTCGACGGGCGAGCGCTGCTCGGCCCGGTGGTCGGTGGAGGCGGGCTCGTCGCGCCTCGTGGAGGAGCCGGTGCCCGCCGCCCGCTGAGGGGCTCCGTTCTAGGAGCGTGCTGATCTACTTCGGTCGGGCCGGTGGCCCGAAGCGCCGACCAGCGGCTACGCGGTCTTCCTTCGCTGGTCGGCGCGATAGAACAGCACGCTCCTAGCCCACCTCGTCCCAGAGCTCGAGCTGGGGATCGGGGCGCACGAAGCGGGGGACGCCGCCCCACGGCAGGTGGTCCATGAAGACCCACGCCCGGCGGTGGATGGAAGTCGGTCCCCAGGCGGCCAGCGCCGCCTTGTGCCGAGGGCACGGGTAACCCTTGTTGAGGTCGAAGTCGTAGGCGGGGAAGTTCGGCGCCTCGGCCCGCATGATCCGGTCGCGGGTGACCTTGGCGAGGATGGAGGCGGTGGCGATCGACAGGCAGGAGGCGTCGCCTCTCACGATGCGCCGGACCCGCCCGGTGCCCACGAAGTCCCAGCGCCCGTCGACGAGCACGGCGTCGGGAGTGACACCGAGGCCCTCCAGAGCCCGCCGGGCGGCCAGGCGCTGGGCCTCGGACATGCCGAGCTCGTCGCACTCCTCCTGGCTGGCGTGGCCCACCGCCCACGCCCGGCACCAGGCGGCGATGCGGGGGAAGAGGCGCTCGCGCTCCTCCTCGGTGAGCATCTTGGAGTCGCGGACCTTGTAGACCCGCCGCTCCTGAGGCAGTACCGCCGCGCCCACCGAGATGGGCCCCGCCCAGGAGCCCCGGCCGACCTCGTCGATCCCGACGACGACGTCGGCACCCTCCTCCCACAGGGCCCGTTCGAGCGACAGGCTGGGGACCGTCTGGCGGCGGACGACGGGAGCGGGCGCCACGGCGCCCGACCCTACCGTGGCCGGAGTCAGCCGAGGCGGACGGAAGCCGGACCCGGGGTGACCTCGCCCACCGGCACGAAGCCGGCGTCCACCACGGAGGCGTCGGCGGCCAGGTCGGGCGGGACGGCGGCGAGGAGGCCGCCGGACGTCTGGGGGTCGAAGGCCAGCGCCTCCAGGGGGGCGTCGGCCGACGACACCACCTTGCCTTGCAGGTGGGCCCGGTTGCGGGCGTCGCCCCCCGTACGCACCCCTGCCTCGGCCGCCGCCAGCGCCCCCGGGTAGAGGGGCAGCGACCGGCTGTCCAGCTCGAGGCAGGTGCCCGAGCGCTCGGCCATCTCCCAGGCGTGGCCCAGGAGGCCGAAGCCGGTGACGTCGGTCACCGCGTGGGGCGGCTCGGGCAGCGCCGAGAGCGTCTCCGCCGCCCGGCGGTTGAGGCGGCGCATGTAGGTGATGGCGGTGGCCTTGTCATCGGCGGTGCCGCCGGCGAGGACGATCCCGGTGCCCAGGGGCTTGGACAGCAGGAGGACGTCACCGGGGCGGGCGCCCGCCTTCGTCCACACCCGTTCGGGGTGGACGAGGCCCTGCACGGCCAGCCCGAAGATCGGCTCGTCGGAGCGGATGGTGTGTCCACCGGCGACGATCCCCCCCGCCTCGACGACGGTGCGGGCGGCGGCGCCGAGGATGGCGCCGATGACCTCGACGGGCATGCGCTCGGGGAAGGCGGAGATGTTGAGGGCGAGCACCACCCGGCCGCCCATGGCGAACACGTCGCTGCAGGCGTTGGCGGCGGCGATGGCGCCGAAGTCGTCGGCGTCGTCGACCAGGGGCGGGAAGAAGTCGGTGGTCGCGACGAGGGCGGCCTCGTCGGAGAGGCGGTAGACGGCAGCGTCGTCGAACGGCGCCAGACCCACGACCAGGTCGGGGACGGCCCCGTCCGTCACCAGTGACCGCACCAGTCCGGACAGCGGGGCGGCGCCCCACTTGGCCGCGCAGCCTCCGCAGGAGGTCCATTCGGTGAGGTTGACGGCTGGCGCGGTGGCGGCGTTGGCGTCGGTGGTCGTCATCGGGTCCAGTATCGCCCGGGCCCGGTGGTTGCGTGAGCGGCTACTCGGCTGGCTTGGCGGTGACCACGTCGGTGATCCAGCGCAGGTAGCGCTCGCTGCCACCCACGACGGGCACGGCGATGATCTCGGGCGTGTCGTAGGAGTGGGCCTTGCGGACCGCGGCCACCACGTCGGCGAGTCGGTCGTCGGTGGTCTTGATCAGGCACAGCCACTCGGTGGCGGTGTCGAGCTCGCCCTCCCACCAGAACCGGCTCTCGACCGGGCCCACGACCTGGACGCAGGCCGCCAGCCGCCGGCCCAGGACCGCCGTGGCCACCCCGTCGGCCTCCTCCTGCGAGCCCGCCGCGACCTGGACCTGCAACCACCCTCCCGTGCCCTCGCCCACGGCCCGATCGTACGAGCCGCCGGCACGAGGCGCCCCACGCCGTCGGGCGAGCGTCGCTCGGGCCCCCGCCCGAGCGTCCCGACGCCGCCGTACCATCCCCGGTATGACGAGGCGTGTCGCCGTCGTCCCCCATACGCACTGGGACCGGGAGTGGTACTCGCCGTTCCAGTCCTTGCGCCTGCGGCTGGTCGACCTGCTCGACGACCTGCTCCCTCGACTGGAGGCCGAGGGCTCGCACTTCCTGCTCGACGGGCAGCTGGCGGCGGTCGACGACTACCTGGAGGTGCGCCCCGAGGCCGAGGACCCCGTGCGGAGGTTGGTGGCCTCTGGCCGGCTGTCCATCGGGCCCTGGTACGTGCTTCCCGACGAGTTCTGCGTGTCCGGCGAGACGCTGGTGCGCAACCTCGAGCTGGGGCTCGAGCGGGCGGACCGGCTGGGTGGGTCGATGGACATCGGCTACCTGCCCGACATGTTCGGCCACGTCGCCCAGATGCCGCAGCTCCTGCGCCTCGCCGGCTTCGACCACGCCGTCGTCTGGCGGGGCGTCCCGGCGGCGGTGGACCGCACCGCGTTCTGGTGGTCGGCGCCCGACGGGTCGACCGTCCGCGCCGAGTACCTGGCCACGAGCTACGCCAACGGGGCCGCCGTCCCCGACGACGCCAAGCGCCTCCTGGACCGGGTGCGGGCGCACGAGGTCGAGCTGGGCCCACTTCTCGCCCCCGGCGCACCCCTGCTCTGGATGAACGGGGCCGACCACCAGGCGCCCCAACCATGGCTCGCCCGGGTGGTGGACGAGGTCAACGCCTTCCAGGACTACTACCAGCTGGTCGTCACCTCCCTCACCCGGTACCTGGCGACCGCTCCCACCGCGGGCCTGCCCGCCTGGACCGGGGAGCTGCGCTCGAGCGCCCGGGCCAACCTGCTCATGGGCGTCCTCTCCAACCGGGTCGACGTGAAGCAGGCGGCGGCGCGGGCCGAGCGGGCGCTGGAGCGGCGGGCCGAGCCCCTGTGCGCCCTGTACCTCCCCCCCGAGCGCTGGCCGGCGATCGCGCTCCGGCTGGCCTGGCTGGGCGTGGTGCGCAACGCCGCCCACGACTCGTCGTGTGCCTGCTCGGCCGACGACGTGGTCGACGCCGTCCTCCACCGCTACGCCGAGGCCCGCCAGGTCGCCGAGGGCTTGGCCGACCGCGCTCTCGCCGCCCTCGCCGCGTCGGCGAGCGTCGAGGGGCCGCTGGCCGTCAACCTGACAGCGCGTCCCCGCAGCGGCCTGGTGGAGGTGGTCGTGGCCGGCGAGCCTCCGGCCGGGAGCCAGACGCTCACGTACCGAGAAGCCCGGTCATGGGACGTCACCGTCGCCGGGGCCGACATCGTCACCGTCCTCGGGCAGGTACGCAACCGAGCGCTCGCCGTCGGGGCGGAGATCTGCTCGATCGACGTCGTCGACCACGACGACGGGCTCGACGTCGCCGTCCGGGTTGCCGCCCCCCCGAGGGTCGACCCGACCGCTACGTCCGACCTGTTCGACCTCTACGCCCGCGCCGGCGCCCGCCGCCACGCCCCCGTCCGGCTCCGGGTCCAGGAGGAGGCGTTCACCCGGGCCCTCATGAGGGTGGACGACGTGCCTCCGTTCGGTTGGCGGGCGGTCGAGCCCGGGACCGTCGCCCCGGTGCGGGCCGACGGTCAGGCGATGGAGAACGGCCGGGTCCGGGTCGAGGTCGATCCCGACCACGGCACCTTCTCGATCGACGACCGCTCCGGGGTCGCGGTCACCGGCCTCGACCGCCTGGTCGACGACGGCGACGCCGGCGACACCTACAACTGGTCACCGCCGGCGACCGACGCGGTCGTCGACCGGCCCGAGTCGGTGACCGTCGAGGTGGCCGAGAGCGGTCCCCTGCGCGCCGTCCTGCTCGTCACCCGCACGTTCGCCTGGCCCGAGCGGGTGGTCGGCGGCGCCCGCTCGGGGAGCCAGCGCGTCGACGTCCACACCCGCTTGGAGCTGCACGCCGGCGAGCGCCTCGTGCGGGTGGCGACCAGCTTCGACAACCGTTGCCGTGATCACCGCGTGCGGTCGTGGTTCCCGCTACCCGAGGGAGCGAGCGTCTCGCGGGCGGAGTGCGCCTTCGGGATCGTCGAGCGGGGCCTCACCGCCGAAGGCGGTCCCCAGGAGGCCGGGGTCCCGACCTTCCCCTCCCGGCGGTTCGTGTGCGCCGGCGGCCTCACCGTCGTCCACGAGGGGCTGCTCGAGTACGAGCTGGTGGACGGCGGCCGCGCCCTGGCCCTCACCCTCCTGCGGGCGGTCGGCCTGCTCTCGGGCACCGACCTGACCACCCGGCCCGGGCCGGCGGGACCGCCGGTGCCCGCGGAGGGCGCCCAGATGCAGGGCCGCCGGGAGATGCGCTACGGGGTGGTGGTCGGCGAGCCCGACCCATGGGGGGCGGTCGACGACGCCTTCCTCCCCCTCGAGCTGGCGACCGGCTCGGGCCGCGGGACCCTTCCGCCGACGGGCTCCGCTCTGACCGTCGCCGGCGCCCAGGTGTCGGCCGTCCGCCGGGTCGGCGCCCAGCTGGAGCTGCGCGTGTTCAACCCGACGCCCGGTACGACGACGGTGGCGTTGCCTGGGCGGCGGGGGTGGCTGGTCGATCTACGGGGCCGCCCGCAGGAGCCGTTCGACGGGTCGTTCCCGCTCCGCCCCTGGGGCATCGCCACCGTCCGCCTCGACTGACGAGCGTTCTGGCGCGCCCAGAGCGCGAAAACCAACCACTTCCGTCACCCAATTCGTGGGGGAGTGGGAGCGGGGGTCAGGGCAGGCGGGACGACCAGACGAGGGAGCCGGCGGCGGCGGCCAGGGCGAAGGCGAGGCCGAGGCCGACGAACCACGCGGTGGCCTCCCGGCGCTCGGTGCGGTAGCCGATGGAGCTGCCGATGTCGGCGTACACCCGCTTGAGCTCCCTCTCGGTGGACGCCTCGAAGAAGCGGCCGTCGGTGATCTCGGCGATGCGGCGCAGGGCCTCCTTGTTGACCGGCACGGGGACCGGGTTGCCCTCGACGAACACGGTCCCCTCGTCGGTGCCGAAGGCGATCGTCGACACCGGCACCTTGGCCTCGGCGGCGGCCCGGGCGGCGGCTTCGTTGGGACGTCCCACCGTCGTCTCCCCGTCCGACATCAGTACGATCCGGGCCGGCGCCGGCGCCTGGCCAGGCTCGCCGGGCACCGCCGAGATGCTTCCCAGCGACGCGTAGATCGCCTCGCCGATCGCGGTGGCCGGGCCCAGCCCCAGGTTGGCGATGCTCTGCTTGATCACGTCGTGGTCGGTGGTCGGCGCCACCAGCACCTGCGCCGTCCCGGAGAACGAGACCAGGCCCACGTTGAGGCGCGGCGGCACCAGGTCGACGAACGACGTTGCCGCCTCCTGGGCCGCCCGCAGCCGGTCGGGACTGACGTCGGTCGCCTGCATCGAGAGCGACACGTCGACCGCCATCACGATCGTCGCCCGCTCCCGTGGCACCCGCACCTCGCGTGTGGGCTGAGCGAAGGCGGTGACGAACAGGGTGAGGGCGAGCAGGAAGGCGGCCGCCGGCAGGTGCCGCCGCCACCCAGGCCGTCGGGGCGCGACCGACTCGAGGAGGGCCAGGTTGGTGAACCGCACCGCGTACTGCTTGCGGCGCAGCTGCAGGACCACGTACAGCGCGGCCAGGGCGAGGACGCCCAGCAACAGCCACAGCCGGTGGGCCGAGAGGAACGTCACAGCACCAGCTCCGGCGGCCGTGCGGGGGGCGGCGGGGGCGGCGGGGGCGGCGGGGGCGGGGGCGCCGACGAACCGCCTCCGGCCAACGCCGGCGTGG
>DATAAF010000045.1:0-24255 GCA_036260255.1 Acidimicrobiales bacterium
CGACCAGGTGTACTTCCAGGGCCACGCCGCCCCCGGCATCTACGCCCGGGCCTACCTCGAGGGCCGGCTCACCGAGAGCCAGCTCGACCACTTCCGCCAGGAGATCGGCGGCGGCGGCCTCTCGTCCTACCCCCACCCGCGCCTCATGCCGGACTTCTGGGAGTTCCCGTCTGTCTCTATGGGACTCTCGCCGATCTCGGCGATCTACCAGGCCCGTTTCAATCGTTACCTGCACAAGCGGCGCATCGCCGACACCAGCCGCTCGAAGGTCTGGTGCTTCCTGGGCGACGGCGAGTGCGACGAGCCCGAGACCCTCGGCTCGCTCACGCTCGCCTCCCGCGAGCAGCTCGACAACCTCATCTTCGTCGTCAACTGCAACCTCCAGCGCCTCGACGGCCCGGTGCGGGGCAACGGCAAGGTCATCCAGGAGCTCGAGGCGGTGTTCCGCGGCGCGGGGTGGAACGTCATCAAGGTCATCTGGGGCTCCAAGTGGGACGACCTCCTCGCCCGCGACGTCGACGGCGTCCTCCTGAACAAGATGAACACCACTCTCGACGGCGAGTACCAGAAGTACTCGGTCGAATCGGGCGCCTACATCCGCGAGCACTTCTTCGGGCCCGACCCCCGGCTGCGGGCCATGGTCGAGCACCTCTCCGACGACGACCTGCGCACGCTGCCCCGCGGTGGCCACGACTACCGCAAGCTCTACGCCGCCTACTCGGCCGCGGTCGAGCACGAGGGGGCGCCGACGGCCATCCTGGCCAAGACGATCAAGGGCTGGACGCTCGGCCCCGACTTCGAGGCCCGCAACGCCACCCACCAGATCAAGAAGATGAAGAAGGACGAGCTGCGGGCCTTCCGCGCTCGCCTCTACCTCGAGGACGAGATCCCCGACGAAGCCCTCGACGCCGACCTCCCGCCCTACTACCGCCCCCCCGAGGGCTCCGACGCCTACGAGTACATGATGGAGCGGCGGCGGGCGCTGGCCGGCTCCCTGCCCAAGCGGGTGGTCCGGAGGAAGCCGCTGTCCATGCCCGATCACCAGGTGTTCGAGGGGTTCAAGGAGGGCTCGGGCAAGCAGGAGGCCTCCACCACCATGGTGTTCACGCGGATCCTCCGCAGCCTCCTGCGGGACAAGGGCATGGGCGCCCGGGTCGTCCCCATCATCCCCGACGAGGCCCGCACCTTCGGCATGGACGCCCTGTTCGCCGAGGTGAAGATCTACACGCCCTTCGGCCAGCAGTACGTCCCCGTCGACGCCCACCTCGCTCTCTCTTACAAGGAGGCGGCCGACGGCCAGATCCTCGAGGAGGGCATCACCGAGGCCGGTTCCATGGCCAGCCTCACGGCGGCCGGCACGTCCTACGCCACCCACAACACGCCGATGGTGCCGTTCTTCATCTTCTACTCGATGTTCGGCTTCCAGCGGGTGGGCGACCTCATCTGGGCTTTCGGCGACATCCGGGGCCGGGGCTTCCTGTGCGGCGCCACCGCCGGGCGCACCACCCTCCAGGGCGAGGGCCTCCAGCACGCCGACGGCCACAGCCTGGTACTGGCGTCGACGGTGCCCAACGTGGCCGCCTACGACGCCGCCTTCGCCTACGAGCTGGCGGTGATCGTGGAGGACGGCATCCGCCGCATGTTCGGCGACGAGCCCGAGGACATCTTCTACTACCTCACCCTCTACAACGAGAACTACCCGATGCCGCCCATGCCCGAAGGGGCGGAGGAGGGCATCCGCAGGGGGATCTACCGCTTCGCCGAGGCGCCCGACAACGGCAGCCGGCGGGCGACGATCGTGTTCTCGGGAACGGCTCAGGGGGCGGCACGGGAAGCCCAGAAGATCCTGGCCGAGCGACACGACGTGGCCGCCGAGCTCTGGAGCGCCACCTCGTACAAGGCCCTCCGGGAGGACGCCCTGGCGGTCGAGCGGTGGAACCGCCTCCACCCCACCGAGACACCCCGCACGCCCTATGTCACCGACGCCCTGAGCGGCGCCGAGGGCCCCATCGTCGCGGTCACCGACTACATGAAGGCGGTGCCCGACCAGGTGTCCCGCTGGGTGCCCGGGCACTTCTCGGTGCTGGGCACCGACGGCTACGGGCGCTCCGACATGCGGGCCAAGCTCCGGCGCCACTTCGAGACGGACGCCGCCCACGTGGTCGTCGCCGTCCTGTCGGCGCTGGCCCAGGTCGACGAGGCCAAGCCCGAGGAGGTGGCCGACGCCATCGCCGCCTACGAGCTCGACCCGGAGGCGCCCGACCCCCTGGTGGCCTGAGCATGGCCCCCGCCCTGCCTCTGACCGGCGACCCGGCCGCCGACGCGTTCCTCGAGCAGGAGCCGCTGGCCCTGCTCGTCGGGATGCTGCTCGACCAGCAGTTCCCGATGGAGCGGGCGTTCCACAGCCCCTACGAGCTCAAGGAGCGCCTGGGCGGGCGCCTCGACGCGGCCGAGATCGCCGCCGCCGATCCCGACGAGCTGGCCTCCCTCTTCGCCCAGCGCCCCGCCCTCCACCGCTTCCCCGGCTCGATGGCCGCCCGCACCCAGGACCTGTGCCGCCACCTGGTCGAGCATCACGGCGGCCGGGCCGAGGCCCTCTGGACCGACGCCGGCAGCGGCAAGGAGCTGCTGGCCCGCATACGGGCCCTTCCGGGTTTCGGCGACCAGAAGGCACGCATCTTCGTCGCCCTCCTGGGCAAGCGCCTGAGCGTCACGCCCCCCGGATGGGAGGACGCCGCCGGCGCCTACGGGAAGCCGGGCTGGTTCTCGGTGGCGGACGTCGACGGTCCCGAGGCGCTGGCCCGGGTGCGGGAGCACAAGAAGGCCGTCAAGGCCGAGGCCAAGGCCGGCCCGGCCAAGAAGGGCACAGCCACGGCCGGCACAGCCAAGACGGGGACGGCCAAGAAGGGCACAGCCAAGACGGGCGGCGCCAAGCGCTGACCCCTCGGGTGTCGGCCCGCCCGCGGCCGGGAACACCAGGAGGGATGGAACGCACCGGTCTCACGCCCCCCGGCGCGGTCGTCGCGCCCGACCTGGCCGACGTCCTGCGCTCGCCCGGGCCCTTCGCCACCGTCTACTTGACCACCGAGTCCCACATCGAGAACGCCGCGTACCACTCGGAGCAGCACTGGAAGGTGCTGCGGGCCGAGCTGGCCGACGCCGGCATGCCCGAGGCGGTCCTCGCCGACATCGACACCCTGGTGCCCGACGCCCACCTGGCCGGGCAGTGCCTGGCCGTGGTGGCGGTGGCCGGCGGCGTCCTCCACGTCGAGCACGGGCCGGAGCCGCCGCCGCGAGACCGGGCCCGGTGGGCACCGCTGCCCTCGCTGGTCCCCATCCTCCAGTGGCGACAGTCGCTCCCGACCTACCTCACGGTGCTGGCCGACCGGGCCGGCGCCGACCTCTGCGTCTACCGGCACGAGCGGCCCGACGTCCACCGGGAGGCGGGAGGCGGCACCGACCCCCTGCACCGGGCGGCGGCCGGCGGGTGGTCGCAGCTGCGCTACCAGCACCGGGCCGAGAACACCTGGGAGCACAACGCAGACGACGTGGCCGGCGAGATCGTGAGCCTGGCCGACCGCTTCGACCCCCGCCTCGTGCTCGTGGCCGGCGACGTGCGGGCCGTGCAGCTGATCGGCGACGCCCTGCCGGGCCAGGTCGCCGATCGGGTGGAGGTCGTCCAGGGCAGCCGCACCGAGGACGGCTCGGACGACGAGTTCGCCGAGGCCGTCCGAGGCCACCTGGCCGGGGCGGTCGCCACCGACACCGTCCACCTGCTCGAGAAGTTCACGGAGGAGCTTGGCCAGGAAGACCGGGCGGCCGACGGCGCGTCGGCGACCCTTGCCGCCCTGGCCCGCGCCCAGGTCGAGGTCCTGCTCGTCCACGAGGCTCCCGACGACGAGCGGCGGGCTCTGTTCGGGCCCGAGCCGACACAGGTGGGCCTGCGGGCCGACGAGCTCGCCCTCGGTGTCGACGAGGCCCAGGAGGGCGCCCTGGTGGACGTCGCCGTGCGGGCGGCGCTGGGCACCGGGGCCGGCGTTCGGGTGGTCCCGGGCGGCGACCTCCCGACCGACGGGTTGGGCGCCATCCTGCGCTGGTCATGAGCCGCGTCGCCATCGTCACCGGCTCCGACTCGGGAATCGGCAAGGCCACCGCGGTGCGCCTCGCCGCCGACGGGTTCGACGTGGGCATCACCTGGCACACCGACCGGGAGGGGGCGGAGGGCGCCGCCGCCGAGGTCCGCGCCGCCGGCCGGCGGGCGGAGGTGCGCCAGCTCGACCTCGAGCGGCTTCCCGAGGCCGCCGACATCGTCGACGAGCTGGCCGACGCCCTCGGTGGCCTCGACGTCCTCGTCAACAACGCCGGGACGGGCGCGTCGGCCCCGTTCCTCGAGCACGAGTGGGACGACTGGTGCAGGGTGCTGACCGTCGACCTCCACGGCCCGTTCCTCTGCGCCCAGCGGGCGGCCCGCCGGATGGCGGCCGACGGCGGGGGTGGGCGCATCGTGAACGTGACGTCGGTGCACGAGCACGTTCCCCTCGAGGGGTCGTCGGCGTACTGCGCGGCCAAGGGCGGCCTGGGCCTGCTGACCAAGGTCATGGCCCTGGAGCTGGCGTCCCACGGCATCACCGTCAACGCGGTGGCTCCGGGGGAGATCTCCACGCCGATGACCGGCCAGCACGACGTCCATCCGAAGTCGCAGGAGCGCCCGGGCATCCCGCTGGGACGTCCGGGCCACGCCGACGAGATCGCCGCCGCCATCGCCTGGCTGGCCAGTCCCGACGCTTCGTACGCCACCGGCGCCTCGTTCGTCGTCGACGGGGGGCTGCTCCTTATGGCCGCCGTGGCCAACCAACGCTGACACGAGGAGGCCGTCCACCATGTCCACGCCACAGCAGCCCGAGCTCCACCGCAGCGGCAAGGGCGCCACCGATCCGAAGAGCGCCAAGGCCAACACCTCCAGCCCGCCGGCCGAGCAGGGCGACGCCGGGCCCGTCCCTCCGGACAACCAGCCCGGCCACCGCCCCGAGCACGAGCAGGACAAGCCCGAGGGCCCACCGGCCGCAGCCGAGGGGTAGCGCGGCGGGCGATGGTCCCGAGCCACGACCGACCGGCCCAGGCGCCCGGCTCCAACTTCGTGGAGCCCCGGTCGGACGACGACTTCGACGAGGGCACGTTCCTGGCCGTCCTGGAGGAGACGGCGGACGCCCTCGCGCAGAAGGGCATCCCTCACCTGTTCATGGGTGGGGTCTCGTCCGCGGCCTACGGACGGCCCCGGTGGACTCACGACATCGACGTGTTCGTGCGACCGGAGGACGCCGGCCTGGCCCTCGACGCCCTCGCCGCGTCGGGGTTCGCCACCGAGCAGACCTATCCGGACTGGCTCTACAAGGCGTCCAAGGACGGCGTCGACGTCGACGTCGTCTTCGCGTCCTGCGGCGGGATCCTGCTCGACGACGAGATGCTCGAGCGGGCGGCGGTCGAGTCGTACCGGGGCAAGGAGCTGCCCGTCCTGCCTCCGGAGGACCTCTTCGTGATCAAGGCGCTGGCGCACGAGGAGCACATGCCCCGGCACTGGCACGACGGGGTGGCGGTGGTCGCCCACTGCCGGCTCGACTGGGACTACCTCATGCGCCGGGCCCGCCGCCACGGCGCCCGCCGGGTCCTCAGCCTGCTGCTCTACGCCCAGTCCAACGACCTGGTCGTGCCCAACGGCCCCGTGCGGGCCCTGTTCGACGAGGTGTTCGCCGACTGGCCCGAGCCCGGTCCGCGGGGAGGGGGGAACGAGGGATGACCGACGCCGACGCCTACGTGGCCGAGCGGGTGCGCACCGCCCTGGCCGCGGACCCGAGGGCGGGGGAGCTGGGCATCGCCGTCACCGTGGAGGAGGGCCGGCTGGTGCTGACCGGCGAGGTCGCCACCGCCGAGCGGAGGGCGGCGGTCGAGGCGGTGGCTCGGGAGCAGGCTCCGGGCAGCGACATCGACAACCGGGTTTCGGCGTTGGTGCTGGGCGAGCCCGGAGACCCGGAGACCGTCGGGTGATCCGCATCGCCGCCCTGGGCGACCCCCACGCCGGCCTCGACTCGGCCGGCTCGCTGCGCCCGGCGCTGGCCGACCTGGCCGAGCGGGCCGACCTGCTGCTGGTGGCCGGCGACCTCACCCGCCACGGCGACCCGGAGGAGGCCGCCGTCCTGGCCGCCGAGCTGGCCGACGTCGGCGTCCCCACGATCGCCGTGCTGGGCAACCACGACCACCACGCCGACCAGCCCCATCTCGTGCGCAAGGTGGTGGAGGAGGCGGGCGTCGTGGTCCTCGAGGGGGAGTCGACGGTCGTCCAGGTCGGAGGCGTGCGGGTGGGCGTCGCCGGGGCCAAGGGCTTCGGGGGCGGCTTCCAGGGCGCGTGCGGCTCCGAGTTCGGCGAGCCCGAGATGAAGGCCTTCGTCCGCCACACCAGGGGGATCGCCGACCGCCTCAGCGCCGCCCTCGCCGCCCTGGAGGCCCAGGGCACCGATCGGCGCGTCGTCGTCCTCCACTTCTCGCCGGTGGCGGAGACGCTCGTCGGCGAGCGCCTGGAGATCTACCCGTTCCTCGGGAGCTACCTCCTCGCCGAGGCCGTCGACCGGGTGGGCGCCGACCTGGTGGTGCACGGCCACGCCCACGCCGGCAGCGAGCGGGGCACCACGCCCGGCGGCGTCCCGGTGCGCAACGTGTCCCAGCCGGTGATCGGCGCCGCCTACCGCATCTATTGCCTGGGCGGTCCCGACCAGCCGGCGTGCGACTGACCCGCGGGCCAGGCGCCCTTAACCCAGGCCCCGCTGGTCCTGCTTGAGGGCGGTGTCGACGCCGAGGGCGGAGGCCACGACCAGGCTGCGCAGCGGCTCTTCCAGCGGCCGGTGAACCTGCACGACGTAGTTGTCGGCCGTCGTGAACATGGTCTTGGCCAGGCCTTCCCAAGTCTTGGTGATGCGGGCGACCTCGGTGCCCGACTCGTCGGTGATGTTGAAGTTCCAGGCGCGCCAGTTCTCGGCGTTGAGCGAGCCGACCTTGCGACCGCCGGCGTGGAGGCCGAAGTGGATCTTCCCGACCACGTTCTCCTGCGTGATCTCGCCGACCGGCGACCCGGTGCCGTCCTCGACGACGATGCGGGACTTCATGATCTTGGCCGGGCGGGTGAGGGCAAGCACCGGCGTGCCCGTCATGTCGACGACCTGGAGCTTGTGGGTGAGGAACTGGTCCATCGAGCTCAGCACCCGCAGGACCTTCTTGGCCGTGCTCTGGCCCACCTGGCGGACCGCGCCGATCTGGCGGCCGTTCTGGTCGTAGACGGCGTACTCGTTGTTGACCTCGATCAGCTTGGCCTTCTGGTTCACGACCAGCACCGGCTCGGTGAAGAGGGTGCCGCCCCCGGCCTGGGTGCCCGCCGTCACCCCGGCCTTGGACACGTCGGCTTGGACCTTCTCGGTCTTGCGCTGGACCGTGGGCACGCGGATGTCGCCACCGGGCGGGTCGGTCGACTGGCGGCCGTGGGAGGCGACGTGCTCGGTCCACTGGGTGCCGTCGAAGTAGCGGTGCTCGTGGCGGCCGTACGGGTCGGGGTACCAGTCGGGCGCGTGCGGCTCGGTCGTGCTCATGGACCGACCCTAGGCCAGCGAGGAATCGGGCGCCGGGCGCTACCGTCGGCGTGGATGACGGTGGTGAGCAACGGCGAGCCGGTCGAGCTGCCCGAGGGGGCGACGGTCGACGACCTGCTGGCCAAGCTGGGCCTGGGCGGCAGGTGGGTCCTGGTCGAGCGCAACGGCGAGCCGGTGGCCCGCCGTGACCTGGCGTCCACCGTGCTCGCCGACGGTGACCGCCTCGAGCTCGTGCGGGCGGTGGCCGGGGGCTGATGGCCCCGCCCTCCCTGGCCTCCCGCCGGCTGTACCTCTGCACCGCCGACCGCCCCGACCTGGCCGCGTTCATCGAGGCGTGCATCGCCGGGGGCGTGGACATCGTGCAGCTCCGCGAGAAGCACCTCGAGGCACGGGCCCTCATCGCCCGAGCGCGGCTGGCGGCGCTCGTCTGCCGCAACCACGGGGTGCCGTTCGTGCTCAATGACCGCCCCGACCTGGCGCTGGAGGTCGACGCGGACGGCGTGCACGTCGGCCAGGACGACGCCCCTCCCACCCTGGCCCGCCGCGTCGTGGGGCCGCACGTGCTCGTCGGGCTCTCGACCCATGCCCCCGCCCAGCTCGACGCCGCCGCCGCCGAGCCGGTCGACTATGTCTCGGTGGGCCCGGTGGTCCCCACGCCGACCAAGCCGGGCCGTCCGGGCACCGGCCTCGAGTACCCCGCCTACGCCGCCACCCACGCCCCGCTTCCGTGGTTCGTCACCGGCGGCGCCACCCCGGAGACGGTGCCGTCGCTGGTCGCCGCCGGCGCCCGCCGGTTCGTCGTGGTGCGCTGGCTGACGCGGGCCCCCGACCCGACCGCCGCCGCCCGCGCCCTCCGCCACGCGATCGACGCCGCCCTCGACCGCTCGGGAATTGGGTGACGAAAGCGGTTGGATTTCAGCGGCTGAACGCGCCAGAACCTTCGCCTTCCGGAACCGGCACGCTCAGGGCGTGAAAATCAACCACATTCGTCACCCAATTGGCGGTGGGTGGCGGCGGGGGGTTAGGCGGAGCGGGCCTGGTCCTCCAGCCACCCGATCAGGACGGCGACGGCGCGGGGGTCGTGGCGGAGGCGGTGGCCGGCCTGGTTGACCACCCGGACCTCGGCCGTCTCACCGGCCGCCTCGGCCAGCGCCCGGGTGTCGTCGAGGGGGACCGTCTCGTCGTCCGACCCGTGGACGAGGAGGAGGGGGCGGGGCGGGATCTTGGCCACGACCGAGATCGGCCGGATCTCCCGAAGCTCCCGAGCCCACGCATCCGGGTCCGGGGGATGCCCTGGATCCGACACGACGCCGATGGTCCGGGCGTGGGCCAGGAAGCCGGCGGGGTCCTCGGCCCACCCCGAGAAGGTGGCCGGGGCGGCGAGGGTGGCGACGCCCCGCACCCGCTCGTCCTCGGCTGCCTCGCAGATGGCCAGCGCGCCGCCGGTGCTCGAGCCCGCCACCCACACCCCCGAGACGCGCTCGGTTGCCAGCAGGTGGTCGATGGCGGCCCTCAGGTCGTCGAGCCAGCCGCTCAGCGAGAACTCCCCGGGAGACTCGCCGGTCCCGCGGAAGTTGAACGTCAGCACCACCCAGCCGGTCTCGGCGGCCAGGTAGTCGGCCAGCTCGGGGTAGGTCTGCCCCGAGGTGGCGGCACCGCCGGGCCCGGCGGGGAAGCCGTGGCACAGGACGAGCGCCGGCGGCGGGTCGTTGACGGGTCGGGCCGGCCGGGACAGGTTGCCGACCAGGAGGAGGTCTCCCGACCTGATCGTGGACTCCATGGGTGTCCGCACCTCCAGTCAGCGGCCCGGACGGACCTCCGGCACCGCCGCTACGCGACGAGGGGGGCGCACGGGCGCGCCCCCTCGTCGACAAATGCTGGAGCAAGGACCCGAAAGCAACGCACTGCACCGGGGGGGACCAGCTCCCGGCCGTCGTTCGGGCGGTGGCCGGCGGGATTCGCCAGCCGGGTCCAGCTGCCGGCTAGCGGACAGCCACCTCCGAGGTCCCAGAACTACCGTCGCTCAGCTGGACCACCTCCTTTCCTCGGTACCCGTATGAAAGCACACCTGAGGGTGGGATGCGGGCGTTTCCCGCCGGTCAGCCCTTCCCCTCGTCGCCTTCGCCCACCGGGCCGACCGCGCCGATCGACTCGAGGTAGGTCATCTGGGCGTCGAGCACGGCGTGGACCTGCTCGGGCGTGTAGCCGAGCCCGTCCGCCTCGGCCCGCTTGAGCACGAAGTCGACCGTTTCGGCCCCGCTCACCACCACCGGGCCGTCGACCCGGGGGGAGGCGCCGTTCGACGACATCCCCTTGATGCGAAAGTACTCGAGATGCCAGTTGAGGATACGGCGGACGTCGTCGGGGCTCAGGACCGACGCCACCTCGACGGAGACGTGGTCGCACACCCAGCTCACCGCGTCCTCGAACTCGAACACCCGCCCGGGCGCCTTGGCGGCCAGCCGGCGGGCCTCCCGGCCGATGACCACGGCGGCGATGGCGAACACCAGAGCGACCGCGACGACGGCGAGGACGAGGCCCACGGCCCGAGGCTAACTGGCGCGCCCGGGTCACAGGCCGAGATGGTGGGCGACGACCTCCCGGGCGCCCGCCGGGTCGCCCAGGAGGAGGGCCGAGGACACCGCCCGCTTGAAGTGCAGGTGGGCGTCGTGGTCCCAGGTGAACCCGATGCCGCCGTGGACCTGGATGTTGCTCGCCGCCGCCCGACGGTACGCCTCGGAGCACCACGCCCGGGCCACCGCGGCGGCGACGGGCAGGTCGTCGGGACGGTGGACGGCGGTCCACGCCGCCGAGCGCACGACCGACGTGGCCGCCTCCACGTCGACCAGCACGCCGGCCAACGCCTGCTTCACCGCGCCGAAGCTGCCGACCGGCCGCCCGAACTGCACCCGCCGGCAGGCGTGGTCCGCCGCCATCTGCAGGCACCGCCGGGCCCCGCCCAGCTGCTCGGCCGCCAGCGCCACCGCGGCCCGGTCGAGGGCGGCGCCCACCACCTCCCGGCCCCGCCCCTCGTCCCCCACCAGGCGGGCGGGCGTGGCGTCGAACCCGACGCGGGCCTGCTTCCGGGTCTGGTCCATGGTCACGAGCGGCGTGCGGGAAACGCCGGAGGTGTCGCCGTGGACGGCGAAGACGCCGGGGCCGCTCGGAGCCCGTGCCATCACCAGGAGCAGGTCGGCGGCGACACCGTCGAGCACCTGGTCGTCCGCGCCGTGCAGCAGGTACCGGCCCGACGTCGCCGGCTCGGCCCGGGTGGCCTCGCCGCCCTGGCCGAGGGCCACGGTGGCCACCGACTCGCCCGCCACGATCGGGGGGAGGAAGGCCGCCGCCGCCTCCTCGTCGCCCGAGCACAGGAGCACGTTGGTGGCCAGCCCCACGGTCGAGAACAGGGGCGCGCACAACAGCGCGGCGCCCGTCTCCTCGAACACCACCGCCACCTCCCGGAGGGTGAGGCCCGAGCCGCCGTGGTGAGCGGGGACCTCGAGCCCTAGCAGCCCGAGCTCCGCCATCCGCTTCCAGGCCACCCGGTCGAGTCCCTCGGCAGTCTCCATGAGCCGGCGCACGGCGGCCGGTGACGAGACGTCGGCCAACAGCGTCCGGACCGCCGCCCGGAGATCCTCGTGCTCCTCGGCCCAGGCGCTCGGGGGCATACTCGACACCGCCTCAGTCTCGCCGACGCCCCGCAGCGGGAGGTCCCCGGTGGCCGACGCAGAAATGCACTACCAGGACTCGCGGGTCGAGATCACCCGGGTCGTGGTCGGCCCGATGGGCAACAACGTCTTCATCGTGCGGTGCCAGGACACGGGCGAGGCGGTGCTGGTCGACGCCGCCAACGAGGCCGAGCGGCTGCTCCAGCTCTCGCGGCGGCTGGGTGTCAGGGAGGTCCTCCAGACCCACGGCCACCACGACCACATCCAGGCGGTGCCGGCCATGCGGGGCGCCGGGTACGACGTCGGCGTCGGCGCCGCCGACGCCGACATGCTGCCGGGTCACGACTTCGTCATCGACGACGACGAGGTGCTGGAAGTCGGGCGGCTGCGGCTGCGCACGATCCACACGCCCGGCCATACGCCCGGGTCGATGTGCTTCCTGGTCGAAGGGTCGCCCGTGCTCCTGGCGGGAGACACCCTCTTCCCCGGCGGCCCCGGCAAGACGACCGGGCGACGGGACTTCGACACCATCATCCGCTCCATCGACGAGCGGCTGTTCGCCCGCCTGCCCGACGAGACGAGGGTCCTGCCCGGCCACGGCGCCGACACGACCATCGGCGCCGAGCGGCCTCACCTGGGGGAGTGGATCGAGCGCGGCTGGTAGGGACCCCCACCCAGCTCGACGACCTGGCTGCTCAGCGACAGGAGGCGGTCGTCGTGGGTGGCCACCACGACGACCCGGTCGGCGTCGACCAAACCGGCCAGCAGCTTGAGGACACCGTCGACGTGCGCCTGGTCGAGGTGGGCGGTGGGCTCGTCGGCCAGCAGGAGAGGCGGGTCGTGGACCAGCGCCCGGGCGATGGCGACCCGCTGCTGCTGGCCCCCCGACAGCTCGCCGGGCCGGTGCCCGGCCCGGTCGGCCAGGCCGACCCGCTCGAGCACGGCGCCCGCCCGCCTCTCCGCCTCCGCCCGGCGGACGCCGTCGGCCAGCAGCGGCACCATCACGTTCTCGGCGGCGGTCAGGCTGGGCACCAGGTTGAACGCCTGGAACACGATGCCCACCGTGTGGCGCCGGTAGGCCGTGCGTTCCCTGCCGGTGAGCCTGGACACGACGATGTCACCGAAGGCGATGGTGCCGGCGGCGGGGGACAGGATGGCGGCCAGGCACGAAAGGAGCGTGGTCTTCCCGCAGCCGCTCGGGCCCCGCAGGATCGAGACCGACCCGGCGGCCGCCTTCATGTCGAAGTCGCGAAGGGGGCGGGTGGTCTCGTCGCCGGTCACGTACTCGACCGTCAGCCCCTCAACCGTCAGATGCGGCATCAGGGCCCGGCGAAGGCGAGGCTGGGATCGACGGTGACCGCCCGCCGGGCGCCGGCGAAGCTCCCCAGCAGTCCCACCGCGACGGCGACGAGCGGGAGCAGGACGAGGGTGCGGGCGGGGAACGAGATCACCGCCGGGAACAGGCCCGCCAGCACCCGGGAGACCCCCACCGCCAGGGCCGCCGAGAGGGCGGCGAGGGTGACGGCTTCGATGACGAGGGAGCCGACCAGGTCGCCCGTGCCCGTGCCGACCGCCTTGAACACGGCGAAGTCGCGGGAGCGCTCGAGGGCGGAGACGTAGAGGACGGAGCCGACGATGGCGGCGGCGACCACCCAGAGGAAGAGGCGCAGCAGGTCGATGGTGACGATGGCGTTGGCCAGTGGCCGCTTCATGTCGTCCTCCGCCTCGGTGACGGTGAGGGAGTCCAGCCCCGGCGGCAGCCCCAGCGGCGTCCCCCTGATGACGATCGTCGTCGCCGAGCGGGCCCCCGCGAACACCAGCTCCTGGGCGTCGCCGAGGGTGACGAACATGACGGGCACGCCGGCCCACACCGAGGTGCCGCGCACCAGCCCCACCACCGTGAACTCCCTCCCGCCCAGGCGGAACCGGTCGCCGATGCTCCGGTCGGCCCGGGTGTCGACGACCGCCTCTCCCGGCGACTGGGGCTGTCGCCCCCGGCGTACCTCGGGAGCCCCGAGCCCGCCGGGACGGGCGCCCACGATGTAGACGTCCGTGGTGGGTGACGACTCGATGGCGTGACGGATGCTGACGATCGGCGCCGCCCCGGTGACCCCCGGCTGACGGCTGACCTCCGACGCCAGCGCCTCGTCGAGCTGGGCGACGGTCGTGAAGGGACCGCTCATGCCCTCCCGCACGACGAACCCGGTGCCGCCCAGGGCGCCGACCGTCCGGGACGTCTCGACGTCGAACCCGTCGCGAAACCCCGAGAGGAGGAGGGTGATGGCCAGGACGAGCGTCGTCGCCCCCACTGCCATGACCAGGCGGCGCCGCCGCCACCCCAGGTCCCGCCGGCTGGCCAGCCACACCAGCGAGCTCACGGCCCCGGAGAGTACCGGGACCGGACGGCTGCTTACAGGCGCAGGGGCTTGATCGGGGCGAGCACCGCGGACGGGTCGTCACGCCACCGCTCCGGCTGGACGTCGATGTAGAGCTCGATCTCGTTGCCGTCTGGATCGGTGATGTAGAGGCTGTGCGTGACGGTGTGGTCGGAGGCGCCGGTGATGGGGACGCCCGCCTCCCGCAGCTCGGCCACCGCATTCCGGAGGTCCTCGTCGCTCTCGCCGATCTTCAGGCCGAAGTGGTACATGCCCACACGTCGCCCGGCGGGCAGCGGCTGGGCGTTCGGGCCGACCTCGATGAGGAGGAGCTCGTGGTGAGTGCGACCCGACGTGAAGGCGGCGGCCGGCAGGTTCAGGGGCACGTTGTCGGTGATCTCGTTCCACCCGAGCACGTCGCGGTAGAACCGCCGAGACCGGTCGAGGTCGCGCACGTAGAGGACGACGTGGCCCAGCTCCTTGACTTCCATCGGGGCACCTCCTGCTCGCTCCGAGGCAACCCCATACTCTGTAAGCGAATTCCGCAACGACCGGACCGGAGGACTGGAGGACCCATGGCCGACGTCAAGCCCATCCCCGAGGGATACCCCGTTGTGACTCCGTACCTCTGCGTCGACGGCGCCGAGGCCGCCATCCAGTTCTACGCCGACGTCCTGGGCGCGGCGGAGCGCATGCGGATGCCGGCGCCGGGCGGCAAGGTGGGCCACGCCGAGCTGCAGATCGGCGACTCGATCATCATGCTCTCCGACGAGTTCCCCGAGATGGGCCAGACGAGCCCGAAGACGGTCGGCGGGTCGCCGGTGACCATCAGCGTCTACGTCGACGACGTCGACGCCACCTTCCAGCGGGCGCAGAGCGCCGGGGCCACCGTCGTGCGCCCGCCCGAAGACCAGTTCTACGGCGACCGGGCCGCCCAGTTCGTGGACCCGTTCGGCCACAAGTGGAGCATCGCGACCCACATCGAGGACGTGCCCCCTGACGAGATGATGAAGCGGGTCTCCGAGATGATGGGCGGCGGCTGACGCCGTCGCCGATCGGCGCCGCTCAGCCGCCGGGCGGGCGGTACTGCGCGACGTTCTGGGCGGCCTGGTCGAGCTCCTCGGCGGTCAGCAGCAGCGCCTGCACCTTCCCGCGCAGTGCGCCCGTCGAGTTCACGGCCAAGCTGAAGGTGGCTGCCGTCACGCTGTCCGGGAAGTCGGCGATGACATAAACGTCGTCGTCGCCGAAGGCGAAATAGAACGCCTCGACACTCCCTCCGAGGTCTCCTATCGCCTGCTCGACGGCTGTTCGCCGGCTCGTGCCGCCCTCGCTCGCCACGCCCTTGACCCCTTCGGTGGTGTACGAAGCTGTCAGCAGGAACTTGGGCACCTTGACCTCCCCGGGCCGATTCGTGCTGCTCAGACGCCACGCACGATATATCGGCGCCGCCCCTGCTCGACCGGGGAGGCGGCTACGACGCGCTGCTGTAGCGCGGCGTCAGCGCCCGCCGAGGATCCCGCCCAGCACGCCGCCTCCGGCGCCGCCCGTCTCCCCGGGCATGAGCTGGCGGATCCATGCGGCCAGGGCGGAGGGATTCCGGCTCTGGGTCATCACCCATCCCGGCCCGGTGAAGTCGAAGACGAAGCCCTCGCCCGACTTCAGCGTCTGCACGACGGTCCCGGCGACCTTGCGGATCTGGCTGGTCACCGTGGGGCCGAACGCCACCACGTGGCCGGTGTCGATGGTGACCGACTCGCCGGCAGCCAGCTCGATGGTGTCGAGGGCGCCGTAGCACGCGAGGAGGACGGTGCCCTCGCCGCTGGCGTGCACCAGGAACCCGCCCTCCCCGCCGAAGAGGTTCTTGAAGCCGCCCCACTTGGTGTCGAGCTCCACGCCGGCGGCCGACGCCAGCCACGACCCCTTGGTGATCGACATCGGCTCTTCGGGCGTGACCGCGGCTTGCAGGACGTCGCCGGCCAGGTGGTGCGCGACGTCGACCCATCCGCCCTGCGCCGGGGCGGTGTAGGTGGTGACGAAGAGGCTCTCTCCGCCGAGGACGGATCGCTTGAGCCCCTTGAGCACGCCGCCCTGGGTGCTGGAGGCGACCGACACCCCCGGGGAGGTGGCCATCATGGCGCCCGACTCGGCCCGCAGCTGCTCGTTGGGATCGAGGGTGACCCGGGCGACGGCGAAGGAAGGGCTGTGGCGGAGGGTGACGTTCACGTGCCGACGATACTCATGTGCCGTGCGCGGGTAGGTCGCACTGGGAAGCTCAGGAGGTCAGCGATGCCCGCCGCAGACACCGCTCGCAAGGTCACCCGGACGGCCAAGAAGTCGACGACGAAGGTGGCCGCGACGGCCAAGGGCTCGGCACGAAGCACCGCCGATGCGGCCAAGGAGTCGGCGGCCAAGGTCGCCAAGACCACCAAGCGGGCGGTCGGAGGGGCGCGGGCCACCCGGGCGGCCAAGGCGGGCATGGTCGAGGACGCCCGCCAGGTCGCGGCGGATGCCGGCGCCCAAAGCTCGGCGGCCGACGCGATCGCCGAGGCGGAGGCGATGCACTACCAGGTCGAGGTGAACAAGCGCGGCCTGAGCGTGAAGACCCTCACCAAGACGCTCAACGCCCGGTGGGACAACGGCTGGCGGCTGGCCCACATGCTCGAGCAGCGGGGGAACACCGTCCTCGTGTTCGAGAAGCGGACGTAGCGGCCTGCCGCTCCGGCAGCGTTAGCGTCGGCTGCGGATCGAGGACCAGCCCCAGGAGGTCGACTAATGACCGAGCTGAGCGAACAGCCGAGCGATCCCAGCGGCGGCTTCTCCACCGACCCGAGCGGGCTGGCGCCGGCGGTGCCACCGAGCGTCGTGCGCTTGCACCACGGCGACAACCTGGACCTCCGCATCGGCCCGGTGGCGAAGCGCATCGGCGAGGACGTCGTGCGCATGCTCGCCTACAACGGGTCGATACCGGGGCCCGTCCTGCACGTCGACGAGGGGTCGACGATCGGCGTCGAGGTCCGCAACGACGGCGACACCGAGGCGACCGTCCACTGGCACGGCCTGCGGCTGGAGAACCGCTACGACGGCGTTCCCCACGAGACCCAGGCGCCGATCCCCGTCGGGGCGACGTTCGGCTACGAGGTCCAGTTCCCGGACCCAGGTTTCTACTGGTACCACCCGCACGTGCGGGAGGACTACGACCTCGAGATGGGCCTCTACGGCACCATCATCGTGGAACCGGCAGACCCCGCGTACTGGCCACTGGCCGACCGCCAGCTCAGCATCACGCTGGACGACCTGCTCATGGAGGAGGGCCACATCGCGCCGTTCGACCCCGCCGGTCCGACGTACACGGCCATGGGCCGCTTCGGCAACGTCATGCTGACCAACGGGGACACGAGCTTCTCCGAGGAGGTGGCCGTCGGCGAGGTCGTCCGCCTCTACCTCGTGAACACCGCGAACACCCGTACGTTCAACGTGGCGCTGCCGGGAGCGCACATGAAGCTGGTCGGCGGCGACAGCGGCCGCTACGAGCGGGAGACGTTCGTCGACGAGGTGCTGCTGGCCCCGTCCGAGCGGGCGATCGTCGACGTGCTGTTCACGACCGCGGGTGAGGTGCACCTCGAGCACCGCCCGCCGGGTGGGGACCTGTACACGCTCGGCGTGTTCTCGGTGTCGGGCACCGCCGCCGGCGACGCCGCCCGCGCCTTCGACACCCTGCGCACGGATCCTGTGCTCACCGCCGAGCGCGAGGCGCTCGCCCACCACCTGGAGCGGCCGCCCGACAAGATCCTGGGCTTCTCCTCGTTGATGCCCATCCTCTACGGCAACGCCGGCGCGGTGGCCGAGCTCTACGCCTGCTCGATGCACCCCGAGGTGACCGCCACTACCGCCGAGACGTGCCCCCAGTGCGGGATGAAGCTGGTCGCCGTCCAGCCCACCGTCTACGCCTGCCCGATGCACCCCGAGGTGACCGCCACCACGCCCGAGACGTGCCCCCGATGTGGGATGAAGCTGGTGCCGGCGTCCGCCGCGGCGACGACCCACGAGGGCGAGGGGCACCACGCGGGTGGGCACGGGCACGACAGCGGCGACGGCATCGAGTGGGAGGACCTGATGCCGGACATCAACCGGCAGACGAACCCCACGAACATGATCTGGAAGGTCATCGACCGCCAGACCGGCGACGAGAACGCGGCGATCAAGTGGAGCTTCGCCGTCGGCGACCGGGTGAAGATCCGGCTGGTCAACGAGATGGAGGGGTCCGAGCACCCCATGCACCACCCCTTCCACATCCACGGTGCCGGCCGCTTCCTCGTCCTCTCCCGGCAGGGAGTGCCGGAGACGAACCTGCTGTGGAAGGACACCGTCCTCGTGCCCGCCGGGCACACTGTCGACATCCTGCTGGACGTCTCCAACCCCGGGCGCTGGATGGCCCACTGCCACATCGCCGAGCACAACCAGAGCGGGATGATGTTCAGCTTCGACGTCCTCCGGGCGGCGTCGAGCCCGGTGTGACCGCTACGCGCTAAACGATCCGGTTCTTGACGATCTCGCCGGCGCGCACGATGAGGTCGAGGCGGTCACCCTCGCCGCCGAGGACGCCGATGTCGCTCAAAGGGTCGCCGTCGACGAGCAGGAGGTCGGCGTAGGCGCCGGGTGCGATCACCCCGAGCTCGCCGGGGCGGCGGAGGAGAGCGGCGTTGACCGTCGTCGCCGAGCGCAGAACGTCGGCAGGGCTCTCGGCCTGTGCCCGCAGGACCAGCTCGTGCGACTGGGCGTCGTGCGTCTCACCGAGGAGGTCGGTGCCGAAGCCGATCGGCACCCCGGCGGCGGCGGCCGTGTCGATCGCCGCCAACCCGGCGCGGAGGACGTCGTCGAGCTTGGCCAGGCTGGCGGCGGGGAAGTTGAGGGCCCGCCCGAACCGGGCGACCTGGTCGAAGATGACGAGGGTAGGGACCAGGTAGCAGCCGTGGTCCGCCATCACAGGGCGGCGGTGCCGTCGATGAGGTTGCCGTGCTCGATGGAGCGCACCCCGGCTCGGACCGCGCGTGTTATCGCTTCGGGGATGTACGCGTGGGCGAAGGCATACGTCCGCCGGGACGCCGCCTCGACGACGGCGGCGCGGATCTCCTCCTCGGTGTACTGCACCATGTCGATGGGGTCGGTCGGTGTCGCCACCCCGCCGCCCGCCATCACCTTGATCTGATCGGCACCGCCCTTGAGCTCCTCCCTGGCGGCACGGCGGACGGCGTCGACACCGTCGGCGACGTGGGACAAGCTCGAGGTGCTGATCGAGCACGAGCCGATGTGGGGGTCGTCGCTCGCCGGCGCGATGTCGCCGTGGCCCCCGGTCTGCGAAAGCACCCGCCCCGAACGGAACAGACGCGGACCGTTGATCAGACCCGCTCGCAAGGCTTCCTGGACGCCAGCGTCCAGCCCGCCCGCGTCGCGCACGGTCGTGAACCCGCGCCGCAGCATCCGTTCGAGGATGACCTTGGCCTCGATCCCCACCCTCGTCGCCGGACGACGGGCCATGGCGGCGAGGTCCATCGTGGTGATGGCCGCGTGGACGTGGGCGTCGATGAGCCCCGGCATGACGGTGCGCCCGCCGGCGTCGATCACCTCGACGCCTTCGGGGGGGAGAGCGGCGCGCCGTCCTCGACGACGTCGACGATGCGGTCCCCTTCCACCCGCACGGAGGCGCCGGGACGGCGTTCACCGGCGGCGCTGTCGAGCAGCTGCGCGTTCGTGATGACGAAGTCGGTCACCGCAAGAGGTTGGCCCGTGACACCGCTGGGAGGAAATCGTCGGTTTCCGGCGTGCGCCCTCCGGGTACGTCGCACGGCGGTTGAGCAATCAGCCGCTCCGATGGCTGATGCCGCCCGGGGCCTCGACGACAACGCTTTCAACCAGGAGGCCCTCCTCTCCCTTGCGATGGCACTTGGTACGGGCGCGCCCGGGCTGCTGCTCGCCTCGGGAAACGGCACCGATCCCTGACGGCCACGACTTGTAGACGGATTTCACGAAAGGAGCACAGGAGATGGCAATGGACAGTGACGACTTGACCGAGAAGCTCCACTCGCTGGAGACGGCGCAGGCCGCGCAGGCGGCCACGACTGCCGGGATGGAGGCGACCAACGCCGCCACCACCGCCGGCCTTCAGGCGACCCAGGCGGCGGCCCAGGCCGGCACCTGGGCGGTGATGGTCGCCAGCAGCGCCAGCCTCATCGCCGGGATCTTCCTCGGGATCGCCATCGCGAAGAGCAAGGGCTGATCGCCGACCGCCCGAGCGTGGCGTCCCCGGGCCTGCCCGCGGCGCCACGCTCGGGGCGCGCCGGCGACTGTCGTCCCGACCCGCGCGATCAGCGGGGCGACGCGGTCCCGAGCTGACGGCGCCGCTTCACGGGTTCCTCATCAGCAGGCGCAGCCTCGGCCCCAACCAGGGCTTGCGGCCCCAGGCGACCATCTGCCCTCGGGTGATGGCGACCCATTGGCTCTGGCGGTTCCACGCCACCAGGAGGAGGGCCGCGGGGTCGGCGGAGATGTGGCAGTCGATCCTCCGGCGCGACGACTCGGCCGGCTCGAGGGTGAGGACGCCGTCGTCGAAGGCGAAGATGTGGCGGCCGCCGCCACGGACGCTGAGCTCGTAGGTGATCCGCACCCCCGCCGCTCGTCGCTGGTCCACGAGGGCACGAGGGTCGAGGGCCCGGACGACCGGGAAAAGGAACTCCTCGATCACCAGGGCGGCATGGGCCCGATCGACGGGCCAGCGCCGGCCGTCGGCCCGGGCGATGTCGTAGCCGTGGACCATCGTCTCGTTGAGCAGGTGACAGGTGAGCGTGGAGAGCCGAACCTTCGTCCCCGCCACGAGCCACGGCCGGATGTCGCCGGGCGAGGCCTGGGCGAGGGTGGCGAAGAAGGCCGCCGCCCGCTCGTCGATGCGGTCGGCGACCGTCCGCAGGTCCCGCTCGGGCTCCGCCTCGACCCCGAGCGTCGTCAGGTCCTGGAGCTCCCAGATGTCGGTCAGCGCGCCCGGCTCGCCGTCGTCCTGAGCAGGCAGGTCGAAGAGCTCGGAGAGGTCGTCTCGCGCCAGCCCTGACACCACGCCCCATGCCTGGCACAGGTGCACGGCGACCTCGGTCAGGTCCCAACGGCCCAGCGCCGGCGCAGTGGGGTGGCGGGCCCCCCGGAGGAGGGCGGTGACACGATCGACCTCGACTCGCAACGCGTCCCTGGTTCGGGCCCACTCGTCGGTGGCGGCGCTCACCATGGTCCTTTCGTCCTCGACGCTGCCACGCACGCTACGACGGGTGCGACGGGCGGCACATCCGGCAGGTGACGGATATCGCCCCCGCCGAGGCAGGGCGGTGGTCGGGACGTACCCTCGGGCACGCCATGGCTTCGCTCGGACGACCTCCCGTCACGACCGGCGTCACCGGTGACGTCGTCCCTCTCGTCGGCCGCCGGGCGGAGCGCGCCGTCCTCCGCGAGCTGATCGAGCGGGCGCGCGACGGCGCCGGCGGCGTCCTGGTGGTCGAAGGCGAACCGGGGATCGGCAAGACCCGGCTCGTGACCGAGCTGGCCGACGACGCCCGCCGGCGGGGGCTCGGGGTCTTCGCGGGGGCGGCCGACGAGATGCAAGGTGAGCGCCCCTTCGGGCCGTTCGTCGAGGCCCTGGGGCTGGACGCCGGCTCCCCCGACCGCGACCGGGCGCAGCTGGGCCGGCTCGTCCTCGGCGACGACCGCGACGCCCCGTCGGCGCGCACCGACGATGTCGGCTTTCGCATCGTCGAGGCGATCGTCGGCCTGGTCGAAAGGTTGGCGGCGGCGACGCCCGTCCTCCTGGTGCTGGAGGACCTGCACTGGGCCGGCCCCTCGAGCATCCGGGCGCTCCAAGCGGTCGGGAGGCGGGCGCTGGCTGCCCTCCCGGTCGCGGTCGTCGCCACCCTGCGCCCTTTCCCGCGCAACGTCGACCTCGACCTGGCGATCGACGATCTCGACTCCCGAGGGGCGCGCCGCCTCGCTCTCGACCCGCTCAGCCCGGAGGACACCTGTGCGCTGGCCGTCGCCGCCGGCGCCCGCCCGACCGAAGCGCTTTCCCGCCAGCTTCGCGCCACGGGTGGCAACCCACTGCTCGTGATCGAGCTGGTGGCGTCGACGGTCGCAGGCACCGACGCCGATGCGATCCCTCCCGCCCTGTCGGCGACCGTGCTCCGCCGCCTCCGTTGCCTGCCGGCGGCGACGGTCGAGGCCCTCAAGGTGGCGTCCGTGCTCGGGCGGCGCTTCTCGGTCACGCAGCTGGCGGCGGTGATGGGCCGCAGCCCTGTCGAGCTGCTGTCCGGTCTGGAGGATGCCATCGCCGCCCGTGTCCTCGGAGAGGACGACGGCGAGCTGGCGTTCCGCCACCAGCTGATCCGCGACGCCGTCTACGAAGATCTGGCCGTCCCGCTGCGACGCGGCCTGCACCGGGAGGTCGCCCGAGTCCTCGAGTCGAACGGTGCCCCCCTCGGGCAGGTCGCCGACCACCTCCTCGCCGGCGCCCGCCCGGGTGACAACGACGCGGTGGCGGGTCTGGCCGAGGCCGCCCGCTCCGTCGCGCCTCGGTCTCCGCACGCGGCGGTGAAGCTCCTCGAGCGGGCGATGGAGCTCGGCGACCCGGAGGCGTCCGGCGCCGACGAGTTGGCGGTCCAGCTGGCGCCCCTGCTCATCCAGACCGGGCGGCCTCTCGACGCCACGGACCTCACTCGCCGGGTGTTGGCCCGCGGCCCGGCTCCGGCCGTCGAGGCGGCGCTCCGCCGGGCGCTGGGAGAGGTTCTCTGGATGCAGGGCTGGCTCGAGGCGGCCGCCGACGAGCTGGAGGCGGCGGGGCGCGTTGCCGGGGCGGAAGAACGAGAGCGCATGGGCGCCCTCGCCCTCGCCGCCAACCTCCGGCTGTTCCTGGGAGTGCCGTCGGCGGCCGAAGGGGCGGCCCGTGAGCTGTTGGCCGAGGGGGAGCGGCTCGGGGACGACTTCGTCGTCTGCCTGTCGCTGCAGACCTTGGCCGTGGCCGCCGATGCCGAAGGCCATGTCGGGGAGGCGATCGGGCTGGCCCGGCGGGCGACGGCGACGGCGCGCGACAGCGCCGAGCCGCGCGTCGGCCATCTCCATCCGCAGCTGTTCCTCGGGCTGATCCTCCTGGACGGCGACCGCCTGGACGAGGCCGCCGAGGTCCTCCAGGAGGGTCGCCGGCGAGCCGAGGCGCGCGGAACCGTGGCGTGGCTGCCGCTGTACCACTGCGCGCTGGCCATGCGCTGCCTGTTCGAGGGGTCGTTGGACGACGGGCTGGCGGAGATCGACACCGGGCTGGCGCTGGCCGAGGAGGTGGGTACCCGGCTCTACGTCCCTCTCCTGCACGGGATGGCGGCGTGGGTGGCCGCCCACCGGGGAGAGCTCGGCGCCGCCGAGGACCTGCTGCAGCGGGCGGCGGACGAGTTCATCGGCGCGACCAGCCCGGCGTGGCGCGCCCAGGCCTCCGTCGCCCTCGCCGGCGCGGACGCCCGCTGGCCCCTCGAGTGGGGCCTCTGGGTCTCCGCCCTCCTCGAGGCGGCGGCGGGCGACGAGTCCAGCGCCCTGTCGAGGCTGGAGGACGCGTGGACGGCGGCGGCGCCGCTGCGGTACTTCCTCAGCTACCGCCTGTTCGCGCCGGACGTCGTCCGGGCGGCGGTGCGGGCGGGAAGGCGCGAGCTCGGCTCGGGGGTTGTCGCCGACGTGGAGGAAGGCGCCCGGCGTTCGGGCGCGACCAGCGCGGCGGCCGCCGCCTTGCGGTGCCGGGCTCTGTTCGACGGCGACGCCGACGGCCTGGTCTCCGCCGCCGCCGCGTACCGGGTCACGCCGCACCGGATGGAGCTGGCCTTCACGTGTGAGGACGCCGGACTGGCGCTGGCCGCAGAGGGCCGTGGCCGAGAGGCGGTGGAGCTGCTCGAGGAGGGGCTCGCGGTGTTCGACGACGCGGGGGCGACGGTCCCGGCCGCCCGGGCGGCGGCAGCGTTGCGGACGCTCGGGGTCCGTCACCGGCGATCCGGCCGGGGTAGACGAGGGCAGACCGGCTGGGAGAGCCTCACGCCGACGGAGATGCGCGTCGCCCGTCTGGCTGCCGAGGGGCTCACCAACCGCGAGATCGGTGAGCGCCTGTTCGTCTCCCGGCGAACGGTGGAGACCCACCTGGCCCACGCCTTCGCCAAGCTCGGCCTGTCCTCGCGCGCCCAGCTGGCCGCCGAGGTAGCGCGCCGAGGTACTTGACCATCGAACACGTGTTCGCCTAGCATCTCGATGTGGACGACCAGGCGGGACAGACGGCGGCGGAGGACCGAGAGGCGGAGGGGGCCGAGATCGAGGCCCAGCTGGCCCGGGCCTGCGGGACGGCCAACCTGGCCGCCGCCCGCCAGGTGGAGCTCATCGCCAAAGCGTTGGAGAACGGCTCCTACGCGGGGGCGGGGATCCGCTCGGCGGAGCAGTGGGTGGCCTGGCAGTGCGGGGTGTCGCTCTCCCACGCCCGCCAGCTGGTGGCCATGGCCCGCCGCCTGCCCGAGCTGCCGGCGACGG